>MERG01000339.1 GCA_001771985.1 Betaproteobacteria bacterium RIFCSPLOWO2_12_FULL_62_13
CGAAACTGAATTCCGGCCTCATCGGCTGCGGAAGCCATCGCACCGCCCAGCGCGTCGATCTCCTTAACCAGATGGCCTTTGCCGATCCCGCCTATTGACGGGTTGCATGACATCTGGCCGAGCGTTTCTATATTGTGAGTCAGCAGCAAAGTACGGCGGCCGATGCGTGCGCTCGCAAGCGCTGCTTCGGTTCCAGCGTGACCGCCACCGACCACAATTACGTCAAATTTTTCAGCGAAATGCATGCTTTAAGACCGCTCCGACGTGGGGGCCGCAATGATACCCCATAAGATGCTGGCAACGAAAGATGGTATCCAGTTGCATCTACGTTCCACGTGGAACATTGGCACCACTTGTCCAAACGGCGATCAGGTTCGCTTGATCGTTCTGAAAGCTGGATTCTAACCGCCAACCGGGCAAGAGATTCAACAATCCGGGGTCAACGCGTCCCGCACCTATCGGGATCCGTTTCAGTCATTGCTTTGCTTGGCGATTTTAGTCCGTTGGCGGTTAATTTTTTTTCAGGATGACTTGCTGGATCCTGCAATGCGGAAAATCTGTCGCTGGGTCACAGAGCCCGCAGAAGTCACTTGCCGATGCAGAAACGGGAGAAAATCTCACCGAGCAGGTCATCGGCGGTGAATTCGCCCGTAATGCCGGCAAGCGCGCGTTGCGCAAGTCTGAGTTCCTCCGCAAGCAGTTCAAGCTGGGGAATGCTGGCGGATGCCTGGTCAACGTGGGTCTGCGCCGTCTGCAGCGCCTGTAGGTGGCGCTCGCGGGCCATGAAAAGCCCCTCGCCACTGCCGCCCCACCCGATCGCGTCCAGAATCGCGTCGCGCAATAACTCGATGCCTGCCCCGGTTTTTGCCGACAGCGCAACTTCGGTGGTCTTGTTCCCGGCATATCTCGCAGGATTCCGGCCGCACAAATCGACCTTGTTAATGACCACGATTTGCGGCACGCCCTTGGGCAGGCGCGCTGCGACGACAGGATCGGCAATGCGCGTTTCCGGAACCGTTGCGTCGCTCACCCACAACACCAGATTAGATTTCGATATTTCATCCCAAGTTCTTGAAATTCCTATCTTTTCTACCTTGTCTTCGGGTTCCCTCAAGCCCGCAGTATCGACCATGTGCAACGGCACGCCGCGCACATTGATTGTTTGCCGGATGGCGTCGCGGGTAGTGCCGGGTATGTCAGTTACTATCGCAAGTTCTTCGCCGGCAAGGCAATTCATCAAGCTCGATTTGCCAACGTTGGGCTCGCCCGCGATTACCACGTGTATCCCCTCGCGCAGCAGGCTGCCCTGGCGCGACGCCGCGAGGACCCCACTGAGCTGCCGCCGCAGGTCAGCGAGCTTGTCGCGCGCTTTCGCGTGCTCGAGAAATTCGATCTCCTCATCAGGAAAATCGAGCGTTGCTTCGACCAGCATGCGCAACTCGGTCAGCACGCGAACCATCGCGTCGACGCGCTGCGAAAACTCACCTTGCAGCGAGCGCATCGCGCAACGCGCGGCCTCGGCGGTCGAGGCGTCGATGAGATCGGCCACGCTTTCCGCTTGCGCGAGATCGAGTTTGTCGTTGAGAAATGCGCGCTTGGTGAATTCGCCCGGCTCGGCGACGCGGGCGCCGAGCTCGAGGCAACGCCTGAGCAGCAGTTGCAGCACCACCGGGCCGCCGTGCCCCTGCAGCTCGATTACGTCTTCCCCGGTGTAGGAATGCGGCGCCGGAAAAAACAGCACCAGGCCTTGATCGATCACGCTGCCATCCGCGGCCCGGAAAGCCGCGCGCGTCGCGCGCCGCGGCGCGACTTCGACGTTCACCAGCGCGCGCAGCATGGTTTCGAGGGAGGGACCGGAAATGCGCACCACGCCGATGCCGCCGCGTCCCGGCGGCGTTGCGACCGCGGCTATGATCTCATTTTTTGCCATGCCCCGGCTTGGCGTGCTCCATGGCGCGTTTGATGTACCACTGCTGCGCGATCGAAAGAATATTGTTAATCAGCCAGTACAACACCAGGCCAGCGGGAAAAAAGAAAAAGAATATGCTGAAGGCGACCGGCATAATCTTCATGACTTTTGCCTGCACCGGATCCGGTGGTACCGGATTCAGGTACGTTTGAAAAATCATGGTCGCGCCCATCAGCAACGGCAGGACGAAATAGGGATCCGCGGCCGACAGGTCATCGATCCACCAGATGAAAGGCGCATGACGCAGTTCGACACTCGCCAACAACACCCAATAAAGCGCAATAAAAACAGGGATTTGTACCACTATCGGCAAGCAACCGCCGAGCGGATTGATCTTCTCGGTCTTGTACATTTCCATCATCGCCTGGTTCATGCGCTGGCGATCGTCGCCATACTGCTCTTTCAGCTTCTGCATACGCGGCGCAAGTATGCTCATGCGCGCCATCGAACGATAGCTTGCAGCGGACAACGGGTAGAACAGGGCCTTGATGATCACGGTCAAGACGATGATCGCCACGCCCCAGTTACTGACCCACTGGTGCAGCCACTGCAGGAACCAGAACAGCGGTTTGGCAATCACCGTCAGCCAGCCGTAATCGATCGTGAGTTCGAGCCCGGGAGCGAGCTGGGAGAGCTTGTCCTGCTCCTGCGGTCCAGCATACAAAGGTACCGTCAGAGAACTCCTCGCGCCCGGCGCGATGGTCCCTACCGGCACGATGACTCCCGCGGCGTAAAGTCCTTTATCCAGGCTCCGCGTGTAGAATTCGCGAGGCGTGTTGTTAGCGGGCAGCCATGCGCTCAGGAAATAATGCTGCAACAGCGCGATCCAGCCGTCATCGCTCTTCTTCGGGTAGCTGATCTTGCCTTTGTCGATGTCGGTGAAATTCACTTTCTGAAATTTTTCCTTGTCGGTATAGACCGCGATGCCGGTATAGGTCGGCAACATCGCGGAATCACCGGCTGGCGGCGTGCTGTCGCGCACGAGTTGGAAGTAGGCGTCCGGCTGGATCGTCGCTGCACTGGTGTTTTCGATCTCGTAACCGACGTCAATCGCGTAGCTGCCGCGATGGAAAGTATAGATTTTGGTGACCTTCACACCATCGGCCGACGGGGCGTTAAGGCGCACCGAGACGCGATCGGCGCCGGCGGCGAGCTTGACCTCCCGCTCGCCGGTAGTGTAGCGCGTGCGATGGTTGGGCAGATCGTTGCCGATCAACCCCGATTGCGCGACATACGTATGCTCGCCCTGCTGCTGCAGCAACACGAAGTTCTTCTTGTGATCGAGCGTGTCACGGTGCGTGAGCAACTCAAGGCGACGCAAGTCTCCGCCCGCCGTATCTATGTCGGCGACAAACACGTCGGTCTCGACGCGCACGGTCTCCCCCTTCTGCATTGCGCCGCTGGCCGCGGCCGGGGCCGCAGCGGGCGCAGCAGCCGTCAGCGGCCGCGTCGGTGTCGGCACCGGAATTGCCGCGGGCCCGCTTGCCGGCCCCGGTAGCGCGGCCTGCCCGGGCACCGGCTGCGGCTGCTTGTCCTTCTGCCACGCGTCCATCAGAAAAAACACGGAAAACGTAAACAGCATGAACAAGATTAATCGCTGGGTGTCCATCGTTGAGCCAAATGGTTATGTGGGGTCTTGACGCGCCTGCGTTGCTGCGCTGCGGCTGTGGCACTGCCGCTGCGCGCTCCGCAAGAGTTCGCGGATCTCGGCGCGCGCGGCGGCAGATGATGCGGGCGTCACGGCGGCGCGCGGACGCACCACCAGATCGACCCCCGCCAGCGCTTCGCGTTCAGCGCGGAACACTTCGCGCGCCAGCCGCTTGCAGTAGTTCCTCGCCACCGCCTGCGGGATGACGCGTTTGCTGATGACGATGCCCAGCCGTGCTCCCGCGGCACCGTTGGGACTGGCATAGACCCGGAACATCTCCCCCGTCACCCAGCATTTGAATGCAAAAACCGCCGCATAGGCATGCGGTCCATCGAGCCGGCACGCACGGGAAAACGGTAATCTGCTGGCGGCGCGCGTCAAACGCCTAGACGCGCCCGCCCTTTGGCGCGGCGAGTGCGCAGCACCGCGCGGCCGCTGCGCGTCTTCATGCGAACCCGAAAGCCGTGCGTGCGTTTGCGGCGGGTGGAGGAAGGCTGGTAGGTGCGTTTCATGATTTACGCCAGTGTGCCGATTGAAAACCCGCTATTACAACCGTTAACGCATGTTCCTGTCAACGTGATCTTTGTGCACTGGCAGTTCCCATTGCCAAAGTTAATGGTTGTGGATAACTTGGGCTAATAACGATAAAATTTGCTTTTGGTCTGGCGCTTTTTCCTGTCCCTTCTCCTTTACACGGTCGGTCCCGCGATGAACAGCTTCTGGCGCTCCTGTCTCAGCCACTTTGAACAACAGCTGCCGCCCCAGCAATTCAAGACCTGGATCAAGCCGCTCAAATTCCGCGCAGTCGACAAGGCTGTTACGCTGACCGCCCCCAACCGTTTCGTGCTGCAGTGGATACGCGACCGTTTCCTGGCGGAAATCGAGCGCCTGGCCACCGAGCGCTTCGGCCCGGACGTGACCATCAGTCTGGGCCTCGCAGAAAAAGAGCTGGCCCCTTCCACCAAATCGCTCGCGCCTGAGGCGCACGGCGGCAAGCCCAGCACGCGCGATATTTCGCGCCTGAACCCCGAATTCAGCTTTGAAACATTTGTCACCGGCAAAGCCAACGAACTCGCGCGTGCCGCTGCAATTCAGGTCGCCGAACGATCAGGCGAAGCCTACAACCCGCTGTTTGTTTATGGTGGCGTCGGTTTGGGCAAAACCCATCTGACCCACGCGATCGGCAATCTGGTTCAGCAGCGCAATCCGCAGAGCAGGATACGTTACATCCACGCCGAACAATATGTCTCGGACGTCGTGCGCGCCTACCAGCACAAGGCGTTCGATGATTTCAAGCGTTATTATCATTCGCTCGATCTGCTGCTCATCGATGATATCCAGTTCTTCAGCGGCAAGAGCCGCACGCAGGAAGAGTTTTTCTATGCGTTCAATGCCCTTATCGAATCGCGCAAGCAGGTCGTGATCACCTGCGACACCTATCCCCGCGAAATCACCGGCATGGAGAACCGCTTGATTTCCCGTTTCGGGTGGGGTCTGACCGTCGCGGTCGAACCCCCCGAACTGGAAATGAGGGTTGCTATCCTGCTCAAGAAAGCCGAGGCTGAAAAGGTCGCGCTCGACGAGACCGTGGCTTTCTTCATTGCCAGCCACAGCCAGACCAACGTGCGCGAACTCGAAGGCGCCCTGAAACGCATACTTGCGTATTCCCGCTTCTCGGGACTGCCGATAACCGTTGCGCTGTGCCGCGAGGCGCTCAAAGACCTGCTTGCCCTGCAAAGCCGCCAGGTTTCGATCGATAATATCCAGAAGACGGTCGCCGATTATTACAAGATCAAAGTCTCCGAGATGTATTCCAAGAAGCGCAGCCGCAATATCGCCCGCCCGCGCCAGGTTGCAATGGCCTTGGCCAAGGAACTGACCCATCTCAGTTTGCCGGACATCGGCGAGGCCTTTGGCGGGCGCGACCATACCACGGTTCTGCATGCCTGCCGCAAGATCGCGGCCCTCAAAACAACCAATCACGAAATCACCCGCGATTTCGATTCGCTGCTCAAGGTGCTCAGGAGCTGACAGGCGGTTGTTGTTTTGTGCATAACACTTAAACAAGGGCAGGCCCTGCTTCTATCAACAGACCATGCACATGACTTTCTCAACTCATCCACAGGCTGCCCCGACGTGAGGCTGTTTACTGGCTTCGACCAAGACAGATATCCACAAATAAGGTGAGAGTAACTATCACTACTAGAAAGAATTACTTATGAAATTAGTACAAGTCAGGCGGGATGATTTGCTCAAACCGCTGCAAGCGGTATCGGGTATCGTCGAAAAACGCCACACCCTGCCTATCCTCTCGAATGTTTTGTTCGAGCGCATCGGGGAACGGCTGCATCTGCTTGCAACCGATCTCGAGATCCAGGTCTCGACGAGTTTCGCCACGCCGCAAAAAGGCGGGGAAAATTACGTGGTGACCGCTTCGGCGCGTAAGCTGCAGGAGATCTTGCGGGCATTGCCGGAAGAAGCGGAAATCACCCTGGAAGCACAGAATAACCGCATGCTGGTGCGCTCAGGGAAAAGCCGGTTTACGTTGCAGACCTTGCCTGCCGAAGATTTCCCCAAGCTGGCGGCGACGGGCGGGGCGGCGGCGAAATTCAAGATTGCGCAGAAAGAACTCAAGTCTTTGCTGTTGCTGGTGCAGTATGCGATGGCGCAACAGGACATCCGGTATTACCTGAACGGCATGCTGGTGGTGCTGGACTCAACCATGCTCAAGGCCGTGGCGACCGATGGGCACCGGCTCGCCTATGCGAGCGCGAAACTGCAGCAAAAATCGGAGTTGCAGGAAGTGATCCTGCCGCGTAAGGCGGTGCAGGAAATCGTAAAGCTGTTGAACGAAAGCGAGGACGAAGTCAGCGTGGAGCTTGCCGCGAGCCAGGTCAGATTCCAGATCGGGGATGTGGTGCTGATAACGAAAGTCGTCGACGGCAAGTTTCCCGACTATACTCGCGTGATACCGACGAATTACCAAAAGAGTTTCGAGATCGAACGAGAAGTTCTGCGTCAGGCATTGCAACGGGTCGCGATTCTGTCAAACGAGAAGTTTCGCGGGGTCCGCTGGACCCTGACCGAAGGGCAGCTGCGCATTACGTGCACCAACACCGAGCAGGAGGAAGCTTTTGAAGAACTCGAGATCGCCTATCAGGGGGAGGCTCTCGACATAGGCTTCAATGTCACTTATCTTCTTGACGTGCTGGGTAATATTGCAAGTGAAAAAGTAATCTGCTCCTTCGGTGACGCCAACAGCAGCGTTCTGATAACGATCGCAGAAGACAGCGACTTCCGGTATGTCGTGATGCCAATGCGGATATGAAGTCCGGCCCCTTTTAAAAGTGCTCAGCATGACAGACCCCAAAACACTGACCAACGGCGATGATTACGATGCGGACAGCATAAAAGTCCTGAAGGGACTGGATGCCGTACGCAAGCGTCCGGGCATGTATATTGGCGATACCAGCGATGGTTCCGGCTTGCACCACATGGTATTTGAGGTGGTCGACAATGCCATCGACGAAGCGCTGGCCGGCTATTGCAACGCGATAACCGTGACCATCCATCCCGACAACTCGATCAGCGTGCAGGACAACGGGCGGGGCATTCCCACGGAGGTCAAGGAAGACGACGAGCAAAAGCGCTCCGCCGTGGAAATCGTGATGACCGAGCTGCACGCCGGAGGGAAATTCGATAACAATTCCTACAAGATTTCCGGCGGCCTGCACGGGGTCGGCGTGTCGGTGGTCAACGCCTTGTCCGAGTGGCTGCGCCTGAGCGTCCGGCGCGACGGGAAAATCCACACCATCGAGTTCCGCGACGGGGTTGCCGTAGCACCTCTCAAGGAGGTCGGCAAGACCGAAAAACGCGGCACCGAGGTCCATTTTCTCGCCAGCAACAAAACGTTCAACAATATCGAGTACCACTACGAAATCCTCGCCAAGCGGCTGCGCGAACTCTCCTTCCTCAATAGCGGAGTAAAAATCACCCTCGTCGACCAGCGCTCCGGCAAGCAGGAAAACTTCGCATTCAGCGGCGGGGTCAAGGGTTTTGTCGAGTACATGAATCGCAGCAAGACGGTGCTGCACCCGAAGATTTTCTATGCCGTCGGCGAAAAAGAGGGCCTGATCATCGAAGTGGCGATGCAGTGGAACGACACGTACGCGGAGTCGGTGCAGTGTTTCACCAATAACATTCCCCAACGCGACGGCGGCACTCACCTGACCGGTCTGCGCGCGGCGATGACGCGCACCCTCAATAATTACATCGAGCAAAACGAACTGGCCAAGAAAGCCCGG
>MERG01000340.1:0-1179 GCA_001771985.1 Betaproteobacteria bacterium RIFCSPLOWO2_12_FULL_62_13
CGGATAGTTGATCTTGTCGGCCGTGTCGCTCGGGCGGTGGTAGTCGGGGTGAGCGACGGTGAAGAAGTTGAGGCTCGGCACTTTCGCCTCGTTGAACGTCGCCACGTCCGTGGGCTGATACGGGTCTCCCTGCAACGCGAGATCGAAACCTGCGGCGGCGTTCGCCTGTTCGAGGATCTGCCGCCACGCAGGACTCGTTCCGGTTGCCTGCACGATCAGCTTGTTGTCCTCCATGCGGCCGACCATGTCGAAATTGAGATAAGCCGCCAGTTGATCGAGAGCAATGGGCGGTGCGCGGATGAAAGCGGCCGAACCGAGGAGGCCGATTTCTTCGCCCGACCAGAAGCCAAGCAGCACGTGCCGGAGCCGCGGCTGAGACGCGAGCGCCTCGGCGATCGCGAGCACTGCCGCTATCCCGGAGGCGTTATCGTCGGCGCCGTAGTGAACGTGCCGCGCTTCCTCTTTGCCCGCGAGCGAGTTGCCGATTTCGCCGTGACCCAGGTGGTCGTAGTGCGCGCCGAGCGCGATCCAGGACTTTTCGACCGATGTTACCGGGGTGGTCGCCGGAAGATGCGCGACGACATTGCGGGCCGTGCGCTTTTCGCGCACGACCGCGGCTTTCACCGAAACCGTGATGCCCGGCAGTTCAAAACCCGGCACGCTCGGGTCGCCGGAATCCAGGGCGCGCTGCGCGTCATCCAGCGTGTGGCGCGCTGCGGCGAAGAGCACCCGCGCGACATTCGCGCTGACACTTACCGCGACGATGCCGGAACCTGCGATCGCCGTATCGAACGTCATGGGGACGACTTCGCCCGCGTTCGGAGAGGCCGGGCCGGTGACGACCAGCATCGCTTTCGCGCCGCGTTGCCGCGCAGCCGTCGCCTTGAAGCGCAGATCCGAGTAGCGGGCAAGAAAGGTCCTGGTCTTGCGATCCGCGCTCTCGGGGAAGTAGCGCAGCACGACGACGATTTTGTCTTTGACGTCGAGCGACGCGTAGCTGTCGTATGCGACTTCCTGGTTCTGCGGCACGACGATGCCGTAGCCGGCGAAGACGAGCGGGCCGGATATCGTTCCCTCATCGGAGAACGAAAGGGCCTGGACATCCCGCCGGGAACTGAAGACTTGCGCGCGCCCGTCGGCGCGCGCTGGAGACACGGTGACCGACGAGCCACCGTCACG
>MERG01000340.1:1284-5148 GCA_001771985.1 Betaproteobacteria bacterium RIFCSPLOWO2_12_FULL_62_13
GGCAAGCGTCATCACGTGCGTCTTCGTTCTCGATGCAACGTCCTGCGCGAGCGCGCAGGCGGCACATGCCGCGGCGAGCGATAGCGCGAGCAGAAGGCGAGTGCAAGACTTCATGAATGCCGGTGCATTCATTTCTTGGTGCCGCGTCTCGCCGGCGCGTTCCTCAGCGCCTCGAGTGCTTTCTCATGATTCCACTCGCCGACAAAAATCTGTCCGGCGCCGGCGCCGGAGCGGCTCGATGTCCACGCAAGGCGCTTGCCATCGGGGGAGGGCACCGGCAGACCGTCGAAGCCGGGTGAGTAGGTGACGCGAACCGGCTCCTTCGTGCCCTCGGTGTCGACGATGAAGAGCTCGAAATTGTCGTGGCCGAGCTTGCTCGACGCGAAGATGATGTACTGCCCCGACGGATGCTCGTAGGGCGCCCAGCTCACCGAGCCGAAATCGGTAATCCGTTTCACGTCGCTGCCGTCGGTCTTCATTGTGTAGATGTCGGCGGCGCGCCCGTCAGAGTCGAAACGGCGCCACACGATGCGCGCGCCGTCGTGCGTGAAGAAAGGCCCGCCGTCGTAGCCCGGCGTATGCGTAAGCCGCCGCTGGCTTGACCCATCGGCGCGCATGATGTAAATCTCGCCGAAATGACCGGCATCCTTCTGGAGTAGCTTTTGCTCCGCGTCGGTGAGCGCGCGGTTGTAGGCATCGCGCGTGGATGTAAACACGATCCATGCCCCGTCGGGCGAATAGGCGCCTTCAGCGTCGTAGCCGCGCGCGGTCGTAAGCCGCTTCAACGCGCCCGTCTTTTCGCTATAGGCGTAGATATCCATCTCGGGATCGAAATCCCACGCGTAGCGCCGTTGCCCGCCGGACGCGCGCATGGCGAACTCGTCGGCCTGCAGCTTCCTCGATTGCGGGTCGGCATGCGTGGAGGCGAACAGGATCTCGTCGCTTCCCGGGCGGAAAAACGCGCACGTCGTCTTCCCGAATCCGGGCGAGATACGTTTGGTGTCGCCAGTGGCGAGGTCGAGCACGTAGATCTGGTAGAAGGGATTGTCCGCCTCGCGCTCGCTTTGAAAGACCATGCGTTTGCCGTCGGGCGACCAATAGCCTTCCCCCGCGCGCCTGCCTTCGACCGTGAGCCGGCGTATCTGCGTCAGAAAATCGCGCTCCTCGTACGCGGGCGGACCTGACTGCGGCCACACGGCCCCGATCGTTGCCGCAGCGAGAACGATGATGAAAATCGCAGTTGTAAAACGTTTCATAGCCAAATCGAAGTGCTGGGATCGGTTTGTCCAGGAAGAAATACGTCGAGCCACGTCCGTTCAACTGCGCTCACACGCCCGCACCGGCTGGTGCTCCGTCGCCGATTGGTCTAACGATAGAACTTTGAAGCGCCTGCGCGCGGCGGCCGACGCTGCAGATAATCGAGCTCGGCTGCACACTCGTGATGATAGCGCTGGCTTTCGTCAAGCGCCGAGAGAAGGCCGCTCGTGTCGAGGAGAATCACGACGCCCCGAATCCCGCCAGCGCTTTGTCAACGCCTTCGGCGAGCCCGGGTTTCCCGCTCTTGAATAAAGGCAGGCGAGGGCGCGGCGGGGTAGTTTGCGAGGTGAGCGTATGCAGGGCTTCGCGAATCAATTCGGCTTCGCTCACTCCGCACGCCGCGGCCACTTGGCCAAGGGCTCGTTTTACGTCCTCGGGAATGTAAACGGTGGTCTTTTGCATGCCATACATCATACCATCCATAAAAAGAGACGCACCCCAATCGAACATCCCTCGCCTCCAAGGCTAGGGACTCGGCGTTTCGTCACAAACGACACGGATCGGACTACGCTCTGTCTCTGCACGTCTTCCCGGCGTACGCCGGGATCCAGGAGGCGATTGATTTCACTGGACTCCGGTTTTCACCGGAGTGACGGATGCAAGGTTTTTCAGGGCTTCCCTAAACAGAGGCGGCGAGCTTTTCCGTCTGGCTATCGATTGCACGAATCGCTTCTTGAATTGATTCCACTTCCGATTCTTCAAAATAGGCCTCGCCGCACTGCGAACACACCCACGCGGGGACAGCGTCCAGTAGCAGATGATATCCCTTGCGATCCACGTGAAAGGGAGCAACGCTGCGAACCATTTCGCCGTGACAGTGAATACATTTCATCGTGAGATCCTCGTTTTGAAGTCTTTGTTCCATTCGTCGGGGGAGGGGACGTATGCCGTGATTATCGCCAGGAACTCCTCTTTCGGGGAGCATACTACATGAATTGGGCGTCCCTCTTCCCCTCTACCCAGAATGAGGCAGCTATGACCTCTTACATCATCCGGGTAGTCCTCTATAACTTCGCCAGTCTGCTCGAGTGTATTTCGTACCTCCGCGACGGAAATCAGTCTTTCCGGTTTGGCCATCTGTCGAACTGCATGAGGCAGATACAGAATCTGCTGGGCCGCAGCCTTTCTTACGCGTTCAAGAATCGAGGCAAATTTCTCATTCGCCATTAACTTGTCACGCCTCAGCGGTTAAAGCAACATAACGTTTAGCTGACCGACACCACGCGCATGCGCGGGTGCCAGGGTGAAAGAAGATGTTCATGCGGTGTTGGGACCGCCGACTCGTTGGACGAGTCCTGCAAGCAGGATGATATGTGCATTGTAGGGATGGTTGACAGCGTCTACAAGCGCGTGGGCGGCATGGCCGGGGGGATTGCCGCGCGTGGCCGATGCGGCACCAACGCGGCAATCTTCCGGCTTTGGGAACGCGCGAGCGGGCGGCGATCCTGACGCCGATCAGCAGCAAGAGCTACTGGCACCTCTCACGGACGCTGGCGACGCAGACCGGGATGACGACCGGTTGCCTTAAAGCGCAAGACTTGGTGAGTATTCGTGAGCTTCGGATGAAAGCGCACGGCTACGCTTGAGGATCGACGTGTGCTCCGCTCTCATGAACCGCCCGGTGCGGACGCGCATGCCGGGTGGTGTGGGGAGGGCGGGCTAGCAGCCCGCCCTAACCCGATTAGGCGCGGACCGGCGAGACAAACTTCCTCCAAGCAATGTAGCACGCGACAAGGTTGCCACCGACGCCTGGCAGATTGCGATAGTGCTCATGCGAAAGAACGATGTATGTAGTAGCTATGCCCGCGATGAGTGCAATAGTGACATAGACGATCAATACCGTCCTTTGATGGGAGGGAGCGATCTCATGTGCAATGTAGAACGCGGCCAAATTGGAGAACAGACCGCCAAGGAAATCTGCAATGAATACTATTGGGGCATCGGGTCGCGCGGCCTGACTAGCATTGATGAGATACACGGAGTAACCAACGATAAAGCCGCCGCCGAGCGAAGCGGGCAGGAGTAGCAGCCAACGGAACCATCCTGGGAAACTGCGAACGAATTCCATTGCGGGGCTAACGTAAAACCTACCAGCGCGCCTGAAATCGGCGCGGCGCTTCGGCTACGGACGTGTTGCGCACCAGCTTGCGTATCATTCCTTCTTTCCTTCAGCTCTTGACGCCCACTCTTCGATTGAGGCCTTCAGACCTGCCTCTTGAGCTGCCCGAATTCGATGTGGGGGGATTCCCGCACGAATAAGGCCAGCAAAAAGGCTCGCCAACAGGCGGAAGGGCGCGAAGGGGAACGGAAAATGCGCGCCTGCGTAGGCCATGAGAATGGCGAATACAAGGCCAGCCGGGATGATCCATAGTGAATGGAGCTTGTCGGCACCGGATACGGTGAGCACAACTGCGCTTATGAGAAAAAACAGAGCGCCGAGGACTGTGTGTGTTCCCGCGTCTAGCTTGATTCGAACTCCAACAGTCCAAATCACGGCAAGCGCCACAAGCGCCCAGTATCCGATGTGACCGAGAATGTCCATAGCCT
>MERG01000341.1:0-5420 GCA_001771985.1 Betaproteobacteria bacterium RIFCSPLOWO2_12_FULL_62_13
TGGCTTGCGTAGAAGATCTCCTTGCTCATGCGGATCGCGGCGTCCGCAACATCCTGGCGCGATCCCCTGATGGTGACGACATCGGCGCCGCACGCCGCAATCTGCGCGATCTTGGGATAAGAAGCGGTCTCAGGAACCAGTATGCGGCAGCGGATGCCGGCAGCAGCGGCGTAAGCGGAAAGCGAGGCGCCCGCATTCCCAGAGGAGTCTTCGAGCACGTGGTCGATGCCGCGGCTCCTGAGATAGCTCACCATCACCGTCATGCCGCGGTCCTTGAAGGAGCCGGTCGGCATCAGAAATTCGAGTTTCATGAGAACCGGCACGCCGTTCCACTCGCGCTCGATGAGCGGTGTCCAGCCTTCACCCATGCTGACCGCATCGCGCTCGGGAACGAGAAGCGCTTTGGCATAGCGCCACACCGAATAGCGTCGCGTTTCGATCTCCGCGCGCCGCAGACCAGGCGACGGTCCCAGGTTGAGATAACCGCCGTCATCAGCGCACCAGCGCGGCGTGTCGAGCGCGTAGGTCGCGCCTGTTACCGGGTTAACGTAGTGCATGTGCCAACTCAACAATCGTTGTTGTAGCCGCCGATGGACGCGGATTAACGCAGATAAGACCAGTAAATAGTGAACAGTGAATGGTGAATGGTGAACGGAAAAACCGACGAGGCGTGTGCTTGGTTCCCTTGTTGATTATTCGTTTTTCCTTGGCGTCCTTGGCGTCCTTGGCGTCCTTGGCGGTTAAGCTTTCTTCTCAGCGTTTGTCGGCCGCTAAAAACTCTTTCGTGAGATCCAGCACGCGCGCGACATCGTCCATGTTGTTGTAGACATGGAACGAAAAGCGCAGCGTGCCGCGGCGGATCGAGAGTTTCACGCGATTCGCGGTGAGGTGTTCGTAGAGCCGGTTGAAGCGCTCATCGCCCGTGCCGTAATGATCGGCGCTCATTTCGCCCACCGTCACGATGTTCGCCAGATGCGGCCCCGGCGCGCCGCCGCAGACCGGCAGGCCCAGGTCGAGAAATCCCTGCGCGAGAGCGTGCGTGAGCCCGGCCACGCGGCGCTCGATGTTGGCCGTGCCCCAGGCCAATAGTTGTTGCATCGACGTATCGACCGCAGCGCACGCCGCAAAATTGTAGTTGCCGAGATCGAAGCGCCGCGCCGCCGGGGCAAGCTTATACGAATAATCGCCCATCGTTGCTTCGTGCGCATCGCCGAGATCTACACCGAAGCGCGCGAGATACGCGGGATTCATCCGGTGCGCCCACTCGCGCCGGCAATAGAGGAAACCCATGCCATAAAGACCAAGCAAACCTTTTGACGTCGATACGGCCAGCGCGTCGATGTTCGACTGCTTCACGTCGGTGTGCAGAACTCCGACCGACTGCGCCGCATCCACCAGCAGCAGCACACCGCGTTCTCGGCAGGCGCGGCCCAGGGAATCGACATCGGTGCGGAATCCCGGGGCAAAGGTGACGGTGGAAACCGTTGCCACGCGCGTGCCGCCATCCATGCGCGCGATGATCTCGTCCACCGGTATGTGTCCGTCTCGAGGCTTCACAATGCGCGCTTCCAGCCCGTAGCGCTGCATGTTGAGCCAGGGATAGACGTTGTTGGGATGCTCGAGCTCGGGGCAGAGGACCACATTATCCCCGCGGCGCCAGTTGAACGCGGTGGCGGCCATGTTGAGGCCTTCGGAGATATTCTTGGTCAACGTGATCTCGTCGGCCTCGGCGTTGACAAGCTCGGCGAAACGCCGGCGCGTGCCTTCGACCAGCTCGAAGAATTTCAGCTTGTCCCCGCCATTCATCATGCGCTCGTCGAGATGGGCGTCGAGCGCCGCGCGCGCTTCGCGCGAGAGCACGCCGCGTCCGGCGACATCCATATAGGTCCAGCGCCCAAGCGCCGGAAAATGCGCGCGCGCCGCTACGATGGTGTCGAGTTCACTGGGCCGGTTCATGGCGTATCCCTCCAGCCGTAAATGTTGCGCGCATCTTCCGGCGCAAGCCTTTCTTCACGCAGGTCGCGCTCCAGAACGCCGCGATCGCGTGCGACGGGCTTACCGTAGCCGCCGCCGGCCGGCGTGCAAATTCGCAGTAGCGACCCGCGAGGCAGCCGCACGTCCGCGGCGGCGGCGGGCAGCCGCTTCTCATCCCGTGTGCCGGGATTGAGGACAAACTGCCCGGTTGCGCCATCACCGCCGCCGTTCATCCCGCGCGCAGCCACATGCTGGCGCTCTGAGGAGAGACTCACCACGATGTCCTCGGCCAGCACCCGGTAATCGCGTATCACGCCCAGGCCACCGCAGTAGCGGCCCGCGCCACCCGAACCTTCCCATAGCGCATAGCGTTCGATGCGGAACGGATAGACGTGTTCGAGCGCCTCCACGGGCAGGTTGGACGAGCCCGATGCGTGCACGCGCACGCCATCCACCCCGTCACGGTCCGCGCGCGCGCCGTAGCCGCCGGCGAGCGTTTCGTAGTTGACGAAGTAGGCGCCGGTGCGCGGATCGGTGCCGGACAGCACATACAGATGATGCGGACCGCTGCCGGCGAGCGCCCTGTCGGGCAATGCCTGGGAGAGCGCGTGTGCGATCACGTCGCCGAGCACGCTGGCGGAGATCGAGCGGCACCCGATCGCCGCCGGCGGCACCGGCCCGACCACGCAGCCGGGCGGCGCGTTGATGTGCAGCGTGCGGTAGTAGCCGGCATTGGCCGGCACTTCCGGATCAAGCATGCTCTTCGCCACGGTGTAGACGGTAGCGAGCAAGGCGCGATAGGGAATGTTGCGGGCGCTTTCGAGCTGCGGGTCGGAACCGGTAAAGTCGAAGTCGAGCCTGCCTTTGGCGACCGTGAGCGCGAGCCGGATGCGGCACACTTCGCCTTCCGCATTGCCGTCGAGGAAATCCTCCGCCACATAGCGCCCCCGCGGCAGCCGGTTGATCGCCGCGCGGAAGCGCTTCTCGGTGAAATCGAGATAGGCGGTGATGGTCGTAGCGGTTTCTTTCACACCATAGCGCTGAAATAACGACATGAGGCCGCGTGCACCGACCGTATTCGCGGCGAACTGGGCCTGCAGGTCACCGGCCCTTTCCCCCGGCGTGCGCGAATTGAGCAGAATGAGGTCGAATACGTCGCGGTTGACCTTCCCCGCGCGCATGATGCGCACCGGCGGAATGCGTATGCCTTCCTGGTAGATCGACTTGCACACCGCCGCTTCCGACCCCGGCACCATGCCCCCGACATCGGCGTGGTGCGCGATGTTGGCGACATAAGCGGCGATGCGTTTGCCGAGGAATACCGGCGCGACGATGTTGATGTCCGGCAGATGCGTCCCGCCGCCGTTGTAGGGGTCGTTGGCGACAAACATGTCGCCCGGCCTGATCTCCTGTTCCGGATAGCGCTTGAGAATCTCGTCCACCGCGCCGACCATCGAGCCCAGGTGAATCGGCACCCGTTGCGCAAGCGCGATCACCTGCCCCTGTGCGTCGAAGATCGCGGTCGAGCAATCCGCGCGCTCCTTGATGTTGGGCGAGAACGCGGTGCGCATGAGGGTTGCGCCCATCTCCTCGGCGGTCGCGAGCAGAAAGCGCGCAACGACCTCGGCCTTGATCGGATCTACCGAGCGTCGTGAAGTCGCCCGACTCCGCTCAGCCCTCACCCCCTCCCCTCTCCCACTTCGTGGGCGAGGGGAGATTCGTGGTGCAAATGAGTTGTCACCCATTTGCACGAAGCTCAGTACGCGGCGAGCCATGCGGCGCTTCCCCTCACCTCGATCGGCGCGAGATCGATGTGCAGATATCCCAGGCGGTCATTGCGCAATTTCGCCTTGGGTGGTACCACGGTAGTGGTGTCCATCTGCTCCACGATGGCGGGACCGGCGATGCGCGCGTCAGCCGGCAGCCTGTCGCGATCATACACCGGCGTGTTGACGAAACCCGTTTCCGGAAACCACACTTTGCGCCTCTCGATCAAGGCCTGCCCGGGAGCGCCGCGTTTGATCTGCGCGTCCTCCGTGGGGAGGGTTCGTCGCTTGGCTGTGACGACCAGCCGCAGCGTGACGATCTCCACCGGCTGGGCGCGCATGTCGTAGCCGTAGAAATCCTTGTGGCGGCGATGGAAGATCCCGATCAGCCGGGCGAGCGTCCCGCTATCGAGCCGGTGCTTGTCGAGTTCCACGATCAACTCGAAGTTCTGCCCGCAGTAACGCATATCGATCAGCCACTCGAAGCGCGCGCGCTTGCGCCGTTCGCCCTCGCCCTTGAGCCAGGCAGCGCCGCGCCGCTCGAGTTCCGCCAAGCCGCCGTTCAAAGGCTTCAGGTTCTGCGGCGCCGCGCGGGTGAGCCGGGTCAGGCTGAAGTCGCCGCGCACGTCGGCGTGCAGCAGACCGATCGCCGACAGCAGTCCCGGCCGCGGCGGCACCAGAACTTTGCGCATGCCCATG
Source organism: Betaproteobacteria bacterium RIFCSPLOWO2_12_FULL_62_13 (assembly GCA_001771985.1). Classification (GTDB taxonomy): domain Bacteria; phylum Pseudomonadota; class Gammaproteobacteria; order Burkholderiales; family SG8-41; genus DSOT01. Next base: position 4,440 of record MERG01000341.1, read on the forward strand.
TTGCGCGCCACGTCCGCAGCGTGGAGCGGCCCCGCGCCGCCGAATGCGACCAGCGTGAACTCGCGCGGGTCCTCGCCTTGCTCGACGGAGATCACCCGCACCGCGCCCATCATGTTGACGTTGATGATTTCAACGACGCCCGCCGCGGCCTTCACCCAATCGCAGCCGAGAGCACTGGTAAGTGTTTCTACTGCCGCGCGCGCCTTACCGGGATGCACCGCCATGCGCCCCCCGAGCAGCGCCTTGGGATTGAGCCGTCCCAGCACCACGTTGGCATCGGTGACGGTCGGTTTGTCGCCACCGCGCCCGTAAGCGGCAGGACCGGGATGGGCGCCGGCGCTCATTGGCCCGACTTTGAGCAGCCCGCCCGCGTCGACCCACGCGATGCTGCCCCCGCCCGCCCCGATGGTGTGGATGTCGAGCGTACGGGTGCGCACCGGAAAGCCGCCCATCATGCGCTCGCTTTTTTTCGCCGGCTCCCCGCCGCGGATGAGACAGACATCGGTGCTGGTGCCGCCCATGTCAAAGGCGATCAGGTTCCCGATGCCCAGATGCGCGCCCAGGCCGACGCTTCCGATCACCCCGCCCGCCGGTCCCGAAAAGAACGTGTTGACCGGCCGCCGCCGCACCGCGCCCGCACTCACCGCGCCGCCGTTCGACTGCATCACGCGCGGCGCAATCTTGATGCCAAGCCCATGCACCCCCTTTTCGAAACGCTCGAGATAGTGGTCCATGATCGGCATCAGGCTCGCGTTTACCGCGGTCGTCGCGAAGCGCTCAAACTCGCGGAATTCCGCGAGCACCTCCGCCGACGCGCACGAATAAACGTCAGGCCAGAGCTCGGTGAGCAACGCCATCGCTTTCTGCTCGTGCGCGGAATTGGCGTAGGCATGCAGGAAACAGACGGCGACCGCTTCGACCTTCTTCGACTTCAACGTCTCGATCGCACGCCGCACGCCCGTCTCGTCGAGCGGCGTCACT
>MERG01000341.1:5441-6567 GCA_001771985.1 Betaproteobacteria bacterium RIFCSPLOWO2_12_FULL_62_13
CGGCCAGCCGCTTCGGTGCGGCAGTCGCGCGGCGCCGGCGGCATCGGTTTCGGGATATCGAGATTGAAGTAGTGCGGCCGGCGCTGGCGCGCGAGTTCCAGCACGTCGCGGAATCCCTCGGTGGTGATGAGCCCGGTGCGGGCCCACTTGCCTTCGAGCACGGCGTTGGTGGCAAGGGTGGTGCCGAGCACCAGGAATCCGACGTCCGCGCGCCGGAGCCCGGCCGCATCCAGTAGTTCGGCGATGCCATCGAGAATTCCCCTGGCCGGGTCGCCGGTGGTGGTCGGCACCTTGTGGTAGTGACGGCGGCCCGAGCCGGTGTCGACTGCGACCAGATCGGTGAACGTGCCGCCGGTGTCGATTCCCACCCATACGGCGCTCATCGCCGTCCCTCGTTCCAATCCATTCCTTTTTCTCCTATTCCTGCAGGCTCGCGCTGCGACAATTGTGTCCTGCGGAACCGAGCGGCACTGCAAACCACGGATTTTAGCAAATGCATGTCTTGCGCCCGGTTTCACCGTCACCAACGCTCCGCAGTCAGCCTCGTGTGGCGGTGATAGGAGTTTGTCGGGGCCAAGTCCGACCAGCTCCTAGCGCATGAAAAAAGTTCTTCCGGGTTTTCCGTGGGTATCGTCTCTGTCAGGCTTGCCTATTAACGCGAAACCAGTAACCTCAGGCGGGAGCTGTCATTCCCGTGCAATACGGGAATCCATACGGCGTTGAACAAGGCGTACCATGCTGACATTGTCCGCGGTGAACATCACAGGAATTCACATCGACAAGGCTTCTATGATGGACTCGTCAAATGGGCGCCCTATAGATTCCCGCCTGCGCGGGAATGACACCCGCGGAAAAGTCGGAAGGCACCCAAAAAAAAGGCGGCTCATCGCCGCCTTTTTCAGAACCGAGGCCCGCGACGCGGGGTCGCAGGCGTGAACGATTACTTCGTGGTTCCGGTCATCGCGCTCTTCTTGGCCTTGCGTTTCGCCTTGGTCTTGCCTTTGCTCATGCTCTTCTTGGCTTTTCCTTTCTTGGCGACCTTGGGCTTGTCAGGCTGGGCCGGGGTCGCCGCTTGCGCCGGAGTCGCAGGCGTTGCCTTCGCAGCGTCGCCCTTCGCCGGAGCCGC
>MERG01000341.1:6573-6648 GCA_001771985.1 Betaproteobacteria bacterium RIFCSPLOWO2_12_FULL_62_13
CGCCGGAGTCGCGGGTGTGGCTGGAGCTGGCTTTGTCGCTTGTGCCGCAGCAGTGGCAGAGGCCGCGGCGAAGGC
>MERG01000342.1 GCA_001771985.1 Betaproteobacteria bacterium RIFCSPLOWO2_12_FULL_62_13
GTTCTTCTTCCTGTTTATTTTCCTGCTGGTTCTCGGCGTAGTGATACTGGCGGTCGTATTGCGCCTGCTTTGGGTAGTGAGAAAAGCTAAAACGCAAGCGTCGCAAGACATTCTCGAAGGGGAATATTCCGTCGAGCCGCAGGAAGAAGGAACACCGGACGGTTCAGCAGCGGATATCACGCCGCTTCCTGGTTCGGAGTCTTCATGCCCGCCGGGACACCGAAAGAGATAGACCGTAGGTCAGGTTGCCGCAGTGGCGGCTACCTGACGCCTGCCGGATGTCGGGGAACGCTGTGCGTACCCCGACCTACGCCTGGGAATTTGCAACCAATTAATGCCTCAGCACACTAGCTCGCGCCAGCGGTTTTCTCTTCAAGGTCTTCCGCGATCTCGCGGAACTGCTCCAGTGCGGCTTCCAGATCATCGACGATTTCGCGGGCGATGATGTCCGGCGCCGGAAGGTTGGCGCTGTCTTCGAGCGCTTCGTCTTTCAGCCAGAAGATGTCGAGGTTGAGCTTGTCGCGCTTGATGAGCTCGTCGTAGGTGAATGCCTTGAACCGCTCGCTCTCTTTGCGCCCATGGCGGTTCTTCGGGTTATAGCAGGCGACGAAGTCGTCGAGGTCGGTGCGCTTTAGGGTGTTTTCCTTGAGCGTGAAATGCTTGTTGGTGCGCAGGTCGTAGATCCAGAGCTTGTCGGTCCAGGGCTTTTCCTGCGCGGGTTTGCGGTCGAAGAACAGCACGTTCGCTTTCACGCCTTGCGCGTAGAAGATGCCAGTGGGCAAGCGAAGGAGGGTGTGAACGTCAGCCTGCTTGAGCAGTTCGCGGCGGATGGTTTCCCCCGCGCCGCCTTCAAATAGCACGTTGTCGGGCAGCACCACGGCGGCGCGGCCGTGCTGCTTGAGGATGGTGAAGATATGCTGCAGGAAGTTGAGCTGCTTGTTACTCGTCGTGGCCCAGAAGTCGTCGCGATTGATGATGAGCGATTCCTTCTGCTGCTCGCCCGCTTCGTTGACGATGGTGACGCTGCTTTTTTTGCCGAATGGCGGATTGGCGAGAACCATGTCGTATTCGCCGTGCTTGCCAGCGAGCGCGTCCTTGGTGGTGACGGCCAGCTCGGTGTCCGATTCGTCGCCGATGCCGTGCAGCATCAGGTTCATCGCGCACAGACGCGTGACGCTGTCCACCAGTTCGATGCCGAACAGCGTGCCGCTGCGAAGCTGCCTCTTCTGGCCGCGGTCGAGCGGATGGTGCTTGACGAGGTAATCATGCGCGGCGAGCAGAAAGCCGCCAGTGCCGCAGGCGGGGTCGCAGATGGTCTTGTTGGGCTGCGGGGCCATCACATCCACTATCGCGGCAATCAGCGCGCGCGGCGTGAAATACTGGCCGGCGCCGCCTTTCACGTCCTCGGCGTTTTTCGGCAGTAGGCCCTCGTAAGCATCGCCCTTCACGTCGCTGCCGAGGCTAGTCCACTGCTCTTTGTCGATCAAGTCCACGATCAACCGCCGCAGCTTGGCCGGGTCCTGAATCTTGTTCTGCGCCTTGCGGAAGATCACACCCAGCATGCCTGGGCGCTTGCCCAGTTCTTCAAGCGTGTGCCGATAGTGCGTTTCGAGATCGTCACCGTCGAGTTTGATCAGCACATTCCAGCCGAATCCCTTCGGAATGGGCGATGGCTTTTTGAACGGCGGACGGCTCTGCTCGTCGGCCATCTTGAGGAACAGCAGAAACGTCAGTTGCTCGACGTAATCGCCATATGACAGGCCGTCATCCCGCAGGATATTGCAGTAGTTCCAGAGTTTCTGGACCAGAGTGGCGCTGTTCATTTTCCTGAGTGGGCTTTCCGGGTAACGGGTATCATTGGGTCATGAGTAAGAAGCTTTCCGTCTCAAATCGCTACCTGCGCGATCCTGTGTTGCGTGAGAAACTCCTGTGGATATCCGTAAAGTCGTCTTCCGCAATCGAGGGCATACACCAGCCTTTTTCCAAAGACGCGCCACTCACGTTGAGCCGCCCCAATGCTAACGGCCGTGCCGTCGCAAAGAGCAGCAAACGGCGTCGCGGAAAATAGCCGTCATCGAGGCATGGATTTTAATTTTTTCCGATCAAGAGAAAGCGCTCAAAGCGTCCAGCCTTCTCGCCGCATGAGCCCAAGCAAGCTGATGCATGGAATTCCAAGCTCTCTGCAAACGTCAGGGATGTAGTGCGTGCGTTTAGGATTTCGTTTTTCTGCTGCAGACGTTTCCTGCGTCACCACAATCCCGTCGTGCTGTTTTGCGAGCGCGATTACGTAAGCATCGGCTTCCTCATGTTCGGCTTTGGGATCCCGTAAACCGGCGAACTGATTCTGGATGGCCTGGGCGTCGACCAGGAGTTGAACTGTTGGCACAAAAATTCCAGACCGAGCATCCGCCCATTCGTTGAGGCCGGTTGTCCCGACTACCCCGATTTCCTCTTTTACCAACGTGGGCGCTACAAAGCGATTGCCGGCAATCAAAGCGTCAACGCGTGCGACCAGCGTCGTAAAGACATCGCTCGGGTAATATCGGGCCTGCCAGTCCATGAAAGAACTGGAATCCACGGAATAAATAGGCTGCGGTGCGCCGTCACTCATCAGGCGGAAGGCCTAATGGCCCCTCCCAAAGCGCGGTCTGCAACTTGCCAAAATGTTCAAACTTCAGGCCAAGATAGCGGGACGCGTCAACCGTGGTAATACGATTCGCGGATAGCGCTTCAAGCACTAATTGCGTAAATGGGCGGCCGTTCTGACTAATTGCTTTTGCAACCGGCGTCGCAAATCCGCCTTTGCGCGGCGGCAATGTCGCCACGTATTTGTCCCACGTTTCTCGCCACGCCTGATATTGCGCCCAGGTCATGAAATGTGATTCGCGTAACCGGGTCGCCATCGCGAGCGGCGTTACGCGAAACTTCCGCGCTAATCTGCGTGTCGCATCGATATCCCAATCGACATGCCCGGCAATGCCGGCTTCCGATCTCAAGGCGACCTCGGGTATCAACGCGTGGCTGGTGGCAATTTCCGCAAATCGCTCCACTTGGGCCCACTCTTTCCCAGAACGTTGCTCGTACAATGCGGGCGCTTCCTCTTTTTCCGCCGCGAGCATGAGATGAACTAATTCGTGCAGCAAAGTGTATGATTTTGCCTCGGGGATTTCTTTGCTGTTAATTCCAATGACCGGCATCAGCGCATGCAACAATGCGAGGCCTCGCACTTCCGAGAGCGCCACCTTGCTGAACTGAAACACCAGCACGTCGACATTTTCCACTGCCGCGCGCCACGCGTTCCACGCGCGCCACTCGTTGGACCATCCTAACTGCTCATCGACCGTGATGCGGATTGCTGCCCGCAACCGGTTTCCAACCTCGGCTGGCGATTCATTGAGATGGGCTCGCAGGGCGAAATCGGCTGTCACCTCTCCCAACTCGCCCATCAGATTCAGTGCGTTGTCACGGCGCGTGAGCATCTGGCGGAGCGCCAGACGCAGTTCCGGCGATTCATGGCCTGGCTGAAGGCCGGGCAGGCGCCGGTATTCAGCCGCAAGCGGCGAAAGTTGCGGAGGTTTTTGCAGGAAGAAGATGCTGAGTGGTCGATGGAAGAAACGAGCCAATTCCTCCACTTGCCGCATGGTGGGCTGACGCCCTCCTTGCTCCCAAGCCTCAACGCGCTCCGTCTTGACTTGCATTCGACGGGCGATCCGATCCGTATCAAAGCCGCTTTCCTTGCGTGCCCACTCGAGGAGTCGAGGATTGATCGCTACTGTTTGACGCGCTGACATGGTTGTTAAGTGTACAACGGCGGCCCGAAAAAAGCGCTTACGTATTACTGCGAAAAAGCGCGCTGCAGAACCGATTGGCGAAGTCGGGTGGCACGCTGAAAGGTGGACGTTACCACTGCTTTCTGCTCTTCTACCACACTCAACCGCCGCTCCACTTCCGCGACGATTCGCTTCTGCTCGGCGAGGGGCGGGAGGGGCAGGGCGGTTCGCCTTACATCCTGTTGGTTAATGCTCGCCTGATTCACTGCCCACTTCGCGCCGCTAGTAAGTCGCGCCCGTCCTTCCTCGGAATGCAGATAAAGCTCCACATATTGTGGCCGGATACCAGTGGCCAGCCGCGCTCTCATCATGTTCGACTCGAACAAAGCCGGCACGAGGTTCTCCCGAACGACGAGACATTTTCCAAGATGAGTCATGCTATTGACTCGGTTGACCACCAAGTCTCCCGATTGAAGCTGGTAGGTGGCGATGGTGTTTCGATCTGCATCCACGCTGTTTAGTTGTTCGACAGGGCGAACCCAACCATTCTGATAGTCGTCTATCCTCAAGATCGGATGACCGCGCCCGTAAAGGTCGCGATGAAGATAAACGCCATTTTGTGGGCCTGATACGATCGCTGCGTCCAATCTAGTCCAAGTCCAGCCTTCGGGTGGGAACGCGAGCTTCTCGGTGTCGGGTAGTGTAGGTTCCTTGTATTTGCCGCGCCCAGTCCATTTCTCGCGGCGCTCCGTGAGAATACGCGCGAGAAGCTTATCAGCGGATTCGTAGGCGCGGCCTTCTTTACGGGCTAGTTCGGCTTCGGTGGGGACGAGGCGGCCTTCGCAGGCGGCTTTGAGGACGGCGGCGCGGTAGCGTTTGAGATTGGCCTGCACCCGCCGCAACGCCGCTATTCCCGCTTCAAGCCGCGTGAATTGCTTTTCGATCTCCGCCACGAGCTGGCGCTGCACGTCGACAGGCGGAAGCGGAATCGGATAAGCACGAATATCCTTTGGACGCACTGCCGGGTAGAGTGCACCCTGAACAAGTTGGCACATCGCCTCGACAAAGTCGTTTGTCTGAACAGCGTAGAACAGCCACGAAGACTCACTTTCTCGCGCCCGTAGGACATGAAAGCCCGTCGAGCCGATTGCTCCATCCAACTCGGGTGGGACAATCGCAACCGCGTTCAGATTGGGGCGTGTCATAGAAACCAGCACATCGCCTTGATTCAATCGCTGTCGCGCTCGACTCGGCGCTTTCTCAACGGGTAGCACTTTAGGATCAACGATGCGCTTGAGCTTGTTATCGACACTGCTGATATCAACGTAAATAAACTCTCCCTGCTTCGCTGGCCCATTTTGATCGACCTTCGGTTCAGTAACTTCGCCGAACGTTGACACTGGATTCCGGCTTTCGCCGGAATGACGGGCTTGCTGAGGCTCGACCATATAGGCTGCCGATGCATCCTCGACCCTGAGTTGCTTCTTCCGCTTCGCCGTGACGCTCATGCGCGTGTCCAGCCTTGCTCGATGGTCTGCTGGACGTACCAGAGGCGGACGGACGGGTCTTTGACTTTCTCCATGAGAATGACGTGGTGATACCACGGCAAATTTGCAGCAAGCTGCTGCAAAATCAGCAGGGGGTGTATGGTTCGTCGGAGCTTGCCTCGCTCGCTTAATTTTGCTGCAAGCTGCGGCAAAAATGCACCCGCCGGCAATTGGGCCACGGGCGGTGGCCCAATTTCAAACAACGCAGGGCATTTACGGAAGAACTGGACCATCCGCTTGAGGTTACGCAGCGAGCGCTTCATTCAATTCTTCCAGCAGCGGATTCAGTTGATCGCCGAAAAGTTGCGCGGCGCGGCCAAGACCGCCTCGCTGGCTGAATGGCGCGTAGTCAAAATCTTCCGGCTCGATGCTCAAGGACGTGGCGATGTGATCGCGAATGCGTTCGAGCCATGCGCGCTGGTCGGCGGTAAATGTTGTACTTGCAGCCGCTTTCTGCGCGAGCCAGCTTGCGAAGCGAGCGTTGACCGATTCCGCGAAAGGCTCGAGCACGGGTTGTTGTTCTAGCGCGAAGCGCACGAGCGGCACGAGGTCGGCGAAGCGGTTGACAGCGGACCGGCCTTTCACCTTGCCCGGTGCGGTAGCGGCGCATGCGTTCCAGAGGTTTTCCTCGTTCCAGGTGGCGTTGGTGTCGCGCAGCCTCTTCTCCAGTTCCTTGAGCATGGTCTCGGTCAGGCGCTGGCGATAGGGACGGCTGTAGAGGATTTGCAGCGCGGTGATTTCGGCGCGGTGCTGTTCGATGTAGTCACGGAATGACTTCAGGAGATTCGCTGCTTTTTCCTTCGCGGCGTCGTCGTAGTCATGATGCGTAACGATGTCGATGGTAACGGTGTCGATGGTCTGCTCGGATTCCTGCTTGGCTTTGGCGAGCGCATCGCGCAGTGCCGGGCTGTCGAATGGCGCACATGCTGCTGTTATGAGTTGCTGGCGCGCGGCCTCGAATGCATCGGGCGCGATATCGGCAGGGCTGGCGCCCGGCTTGCCGGCAGCTTGTTCCGTAATGACATCGGGGTCGATTGCGCGGAGCAACGTGGCGGATAGTTCGGCCAGCGTTTTGCCGTCAGCGAGCGCGGCGAGTTCCTTGCGCTGCGGCGCGGTTACTTCGCGGTCTAGCCGGGCGATGCGTCCGGCCAGCGTAGTCAGCGTGTCTTCATCGCGCTTGCCGAGCGCGACACCGAGCATGAGCTTGTCGAAGGCGACGGTGCGCTGGCGTTCGAGCGGCCGGGAGTCGGTCTTGTCGCTCTCGCATACGCCCACGGCATCCACGACGATGAAGTGGGTCTTGGCGCGGGCGTCGGCGCCGCTGACGGCTTGCAGGTCGGTGGGCGTAAGCACGCGGGTGCCGCGGCCTTTCATCTGCTCGAAATAGACGCGGCTGCGAACGTCGCGCAGAAAGAGCAGGCATTCGAGCGGCTTGATGTCGGTGCCGGTGGCGATCATGTCCACGGTGACGGCGATGCGCAGTTGCGGCGAAGTGCGAAACTCCTGGATCAGCGTTTCGGATTTTTCGTAGCGCTTTGTTTCAGGATTATAGGTCTTGTAGGTGATCTTCTTGGCGAAGTCGTTCCCTTTGCCGAACACCTCGCGCACGAGATGAACGACATCCTCGGCGTGGGAATCGTCCTTGCAGAAGATCAGCGTTTTGGGGACGAGCG
>MERG01000343.1:0-345 GCA_001771985.1 Betaproteobacteria bacterium RIFCSPLOWO2_12_FULL_62_13
CGGTGAAGGTGTATAATTTTTTGCCTCAAGTGAGTGAAGATATGCAAGTCCTCCTCGCCAATCCCCGTGGTTTCTGCGCCGGAGTCGATCGCGCGATCGAGATCGTCGAGCGCGCGATCGCGATTCACGGTGCGCCGATCTACGTGCGCCACGAAGTAGTGCACAACAAGTTCGTGGTCGATGATCTCAGGGCCAAGGGCGCGGTGTTCGTCGAGAATATCGACGAAGTGCCGCCGGGCTCCATCGTGATATTCAGCGCGCACGGCGTGTCGCAGGCGGTGCGGCGCCAGGCCGCCTCGCGCAACCTCAAGGTGTTCGATGCCACCTGCCCGCTGGTGACCAAGG
>MERG01000343.1:355-6774 GCA_001771985.1 Betaproteobacteria bacterium RIFCSPLOWO2_12_FULL_62_13
AAGGTGCACGTGGAGGTCGCCAAGATGCGCGAGCAGGGGCGCGAGATCATCATGATCGGCCATCGCGGGCATCCCGAGGTTGAAGGCACCATGGGACAGAGCAAGGGCGGCATGTATCTGGTCGAACGACCCGAGGACGTCGCCCGTCTCGAGGTTAAAGACGAAGCCAACCTTGCCTTCGTTACGCAGACCACCCTCTCGGTCGACGATGCGAAGATGACGATCGAGGCGTTGAAGCGGCGCTTTCCCGAAATCGTCGGCCCGAAGAAGGACGACATCTGCTATGCGACCCAGAACCGCCAGGACGCCGTGAAGATGCTCGCCGGACAGTGCGATGTGGTGATCGTGGTGGGTTCGCCCAACAGTTCCAATTCCAACCGCTTGCGCGAAGTCGCGCAAAACCAGGGTGTCGCCGCGTTCATGGTGGATAACGCGGGCGAGCTCAAGCAGGACTGGGTAAGGGGCAGGCGGCGCGTGGGGGTGACGGCGGGGGCGTCGGCACCGGAGGTCCTGGTCCAGCAGGTCATCGACAAGCTCAAGCAACTGGGCGCGGCGCGCGTCGCCCAACTCGAAGGGATCGAAGAACGGGTGGTTTTCCCGCTGCCGAAAACGCTCGCCCCCACGGCTTAGTCACGCGCGAATCTACTCCGCGTAGACGTTGACCTGTAAGGTCCGTCTCACGCCAAGAACGCGCCGCCGCAACGACACTGCGCCGCCTCGCGCGCTACTATGCCCTCGTCGCGCTCACCGGCCCGCGCCAGTCCGGCAAAAATGCGCCTCGCAGCGTGGAGCGGGGCGCTCGTTCACTCGACGCGCCACAGCGGCTTGTGGCAAAATGCCACTATGAACAGTGGCATTATGACAGCATACCGTCCCAGAGCCCTTGGCCGCCTCGTGCGCGTGGCGCTCGCCGAAATGCCGGTCGTCGTCGTGACGGGGCTGCGTCAGTCCGGCAAGAGCACCTTCCTGCAGCACGAGAAGGGCCTCGCCGGTCGCCGTTATTTGACGCTGGACGATCCTGCCCAACTTGCCGCCGCACGCTCCGACCCCGAGGCGTTCGTGCGTTCGGACTCCCCTCTCACCGTGGACGAGGCGCAGAAATGCCCCGATCTGCTCATCGCTATCAAGCGGGAGGTCGATCGAGCGCGCGCACCGGGTCGGTTTCTACTCTCAGGCTCGGCCAATTTCGCGCTGCTTAAGGGAATCACCGAAAGCCTCGCGGGCCGGGCGCTTTATCTGACGCTGCATCCGTTTACACGGCGCGAGCTCGAAGGCCGGCTCGCGGTGGCGCCGTTCGTTCGGCGCGCGTTCGAAGCCGGGGAACCGCCGCGGCGGCTAGCGACGGGCGGCATCGAGCCGCGAGCGATCGTCGAAGGAGGGCTGCCGCCGGTATGCCTCGCCGAGACCCGGCGCCCGGCGTTGTGGTTCAAGGGCTACGAGCAGACCTACCTCGAGCGCGATGTGCGCGAACTCGCCCGCATCGGTGACCTGGTGCCGTTTCATAACCTCCTCGTGCTCACTGCGCTCCGGACCGCGCAGGTCCTCAGTGTCAGCGACCTCGGCCGGGACGCCAAGATGAATGCAGCGACGACGGCGCGCTATCTCAGCCTGCTCGAAGCATCCTTCGTGGTGAGGCGGCTCACTCCTTTTCTCGCGAACCGCGCGAGCCGGTTGATCAAGTCGCCCAAGCTCTACATCGCCGACTCGGGACTCGCCAGCCACCTGGCGGGCGTCGACGCATCGCGCTTGGAGGCGGGCGATGCCATGTCGGGTGCGCTCCTCGAAACTTACGTCGCGCAGAACCTCGCCGCAATTCTTGACTCCGACTGGCCCGAGGCCAGGCTCGGCTACTGGCACGTTCAAGGCCGTCACGAGGTGGATTTCGTGATCGAAGCGGGGCGCGACAACCTTGCCGTCGAGATCAAGGCCGCCGCACGGTGGGACGATCGCGACCTCGCCGGTCTGCGTGCGTTCCTCGACCACACCCCGCATTGCCGCGCCGCGTTCCTCGCCTACGGCGGAACCGAAATTGTGAAGCTCGCTGATCGGCTGTGGGCGGCGCCGATTGCTACGGTGCTCGGATAGATCGAAAGCGATTTCGCTGATCGTGGTGGGCTCGCCCAACGGCTCGAATTCCAACCGGCTGCGCGAAGTAGCGCAAAACCAGGGTGTCGCCGCCTACATGGTCGACAACGCCGCGGAACTCAAAGCCGACTGGATCACGGGGAAGCGCCGCGTCGGCGTTACCGCGGGTGCGTCAGCGCCGGAGGTACTGGTTCAGCAAGTCATCGACAGGCTCAAGCAGCGTGGCGCAGAGCGCGTGACTCAACTCGAGGGCATAGAGGAACGGGTCGTTTTTCCTCTGCCAAAAGCACTCGTCCCCACCGCTTAGGGAACATTGATCTTTTCGTATGTATCGAAAACCACCTCGATGGTTTTCTGGCTCTTGACGTTACGGCCGTACTTTTGCGCAGGCTTGAACCTAAGCGCCAGCACTGCTTCCAGTGCGGCTTCCTCGAACACCCCGGGAGGGCTCGCATCAAGGATGGACACCTCGTCTATAGTGCCCTCATCGCTGATGAAGATTCGGAGGATGACTTCTCCTTTGGTGCGCAGGGCATACGCCCGTCGTGGATAGAGCAGATCCACCTCGTTGATCTGCTCGGGTCTGACGTCGACTTCTCGCAGAGTGAAGTACTTGTCGGGCGGCACGTTCACTTGTGGCGTCGTCTCGCGCATTGCCGCAATCGGTTCCGGCGCTTGCGCGGGAACCGCCAGTTTTTCTCCAGGCGCCGTTACCGGTTGGGCGGCAGCTTCGGGAAGAGCGCTGGTGTGGATCTCGCTGGCCTGTGACGCAGCCGCCATTACCGATTCGGCGGAAACTTCGGAGGCAGCCTTGGCGGAAATCTGGCTGGGCGCCTGGGGCGCGACCTCATGGAGCAGCTCTACAAGCAGGGGTTGAGCCGGCACATATCGGTAGGGCGCTGGCGTGATGGCGAGAATGACGGCCACGTGTATGGCCAGCGACACGCCCAAGCCCAGTACCAATCGCCCGGTCGGAAGCATGGCATAAGGAGGAACGGATACAACCGTCATGCTTTCGCTGCCTGTCTTGCGATGGTCCTGTAGCGACCCACAATCCCAGCGGGTTCAGGGGCCTGGTCCCTACTGGTCCACTTCCTTGTACCAGTATTTCCTCAAGCGCGAATTAAGCGTCGGAACTGTCGGCGTGCTGCAGTGTATGCCGACACATACTAGTTCTTCCGGTCCGGTGCCGCCTTCCGGTTTTACGACTACGTGCGTGGCGGGTGGCGGTAAACCTCCACCCGCAAGCTGGCTGAAGCGGTCACCCCCGGTCAAGCTGCCGTCCGCGTTTACGTCTGTGACAGCGGTAGCGTCGGTAGCGGAGACGGCGTAGAGGCGCGCGATTCCAAGATTACTTTCGCATACACCTGGCTCGACGGTACTCGAGGGCTGATTGGTGCCGAAGAACACCGTTCCGCCGATGGTGATCGCGTTGCCTACGACCTTCTCGCCCCTTGGTGTCTGATTACCGGCGGCGTCAACCGAGACCAGGCTCAGGAGCCAGCCGCTTGCATTGTCGAGGAGAGCAACGGCCTCGGTCGTTGTTCCCTGACCGGCGGCGCCGCACCCTGCAGCGCCTGCGTCCTGGATGCAATTGAGCGTCGCATCGAACAGCGCACTTTCAACGATGGTCGGGTTGGTGGGATTGCCATCAGCGTCAAGGGGCAGCCCCGTCCCGGTCACCGGTCCGAGATCGCTGCCCTTGTCCTTGAACATGTAAAAGCGATTCACGACCCCTGTATATGTCGATGGCGCCGCTTGCGGAGCGTCGAGCGGATGTTCACGGTCGCCCGATCCGATCAACACCGCGTCAAATCCCGTCGCGCCAACGACATCGGCCGAATGCTGGAACTTGCGCCGGCCTGCCTGGTTTGAGAAGTCCGCGACGGAGGCGATTTTGGTTAAGGTGGTGTCGGTGATCGGGTCCTTGAAGTCGATGCGCCACATGTTACCGCCCGTGTCTCCCACATAGGCGCGGTTGATTGGGCCGCCGCTTTCGTTCTTCACGACAGTGACTGCGGAGGGAATGGCGAAATCCATACCTGGCACCGTCAAGTCGAATGTCCCACTGCTGTTCTGCCCCCCCGCACTCCAGAGCGGGGCGCCCGTCAAGGCGTTCACGACGTAAATCGCGCGGCCCATCGTCCGGTTTACGGTCCCCGTTGCGGTCGTGACCCCGGTGGAGGTATAGTTCGATGCGCCCGCCGGTATCGTGCTCGGGTCGATGTCTTCGACTGCGGGGTCATAACCGCCACCGAAGATGAGTACCGGATCCGTCTGGCCCACCAGGCCCTCCACTACCGTGGCCTCGGACCAGGTCTGACCCAGTTCGGCAAAACCGCTCGTGCTCGAACTGATCTTCCAGAGGAGCTTCGGGTTCAGCGGGTCATTTACGTCGAGTGCGTAATAGAACCGACCGCCCCTTCTCGCGCCGATATAAAGATTCGCCTTGTCATCCGCGTCGCCGAGTTTCTCGTTACCGCCGCCGTCCTTCGTGTAGACGCTTATCGGCCCGTCCATAAAGTAGGACTTTTTGAATGTGCTGCCGACGATTGGCGAGTTTCTGCGCAACCGGTTGAACCGGTCGAAAAACTCCTCCGCGACGAATCCCCATACTTCCTGACCGGGCTGTATCGTCGGTGTGGCGGCATCGGCGGAATAACCGCCTTTGACCGCGCGGAAGATGCCATCGTTGGCCCCGTAGAACAGGAACACGTCATTGTCAGACCCGGCGGTTCGGGCAAAATTGATGACCGCCGGTCGCGAGTGAAGGACATCGCCGTGGACCGAGGCTCGGATATCCGTTGTGGAGTTGTTGGAGTTCTCGTCCTCGAAATTGTCTTCGCCGCGCACCCAGTTGATCAGGCGCGTGCGGTCGGTGCCCGTCGAACCCGTCTGCGTTGCGGTCACCGGCCCGCTCGCATCGCCTTGGGCAGTGGCGATGGTATAGGTGAACGTATTCGGATCGCGGGTCACGCCATCCGCCAGGAAAGGCACGGTAATGGTGTAAGTGCCATTGAATTCTGGCGGCGTTGCATTCGCTATGACGACTTGCGTATTGTCGCTAAACCCGTGTGCCGTTGAGGTAGCGCGAGCGGTGGTGGTCCTTCTGGATGCCGTTACCGCGGTACTCGTATTGTTCGCACCCGGCGCAGCAGCCGGCACGTAAGTAAACGTGTTGGCGTCCACCACTGTGATGGAATAAGTCCCATTGTAGGCACCAGGGTTTGCACTCGCGATAGTGATCTGGTTGCCATCGCTGTAGCCATGGTTGTTGACGGTAGCGGTTACCCGTCCGCCTGGCAGCAAGGCGCTATAGCTCCCGGAAGGCGCGACCGATTGGTTATTGATATATGTGAAGGTGTTTGCGTCAGGGGTCGCGAGTACCGGGAAAGTTCCGGCATGCGGGTCGCCCGGCACCGTGCTCTGAATCACCACTGTATCTACCCCAGCGATGAAACCATGGTTTGTAACAGTCGCCGTGACGGTGGGCGAGAAACCGGTGGAGGCAGTGACCGTCGCACTGTTGTTGGCCGGCAGCACCTGCGTGACCGCGGTCGTCGGCGCCACGGCGTCCGTAGCGGTGTCGTATCTGAAGCTGGAGGACCCTACTGAACTGATTTTCCAGCTTCCGTTATAGCCCGCGATGTCTGAGCCCTGGATATTGACAGTCTGGCCGTCAACGAAGGTATGCACTACGGCGGTAGTGACGTCCACCCTCGTGCTCCCGCCCCGAACCGCGTAGACCGGCGAAGCGGTATTCGACGGAAGAGCCGTCGGACCCACGGAGTAACTAAAGGTGTTCGAGGTCGGTGCCGGGCTCGAAAGGATGATCTTGTTCGTGCCGTTGTACGAGGAGTCGGTTATCCCGGCGAACTCGCTGGCACCCGAGATCGTCACGGACTGGCCGGCGCTGAATCCGTGCGCGACGGAGGTCGTTGCCGTGGCGATATTGGTGTTGCCCGCCGCAAGTATCGTCGGAGCGCCGGCCGCGTTCCCGCCGGCCTGAGACATGGTGTAGGTAAAGCGGTCGGTGTCGGGGACGCCCGGCGATGTCTCCGGCACAGTGATGTTGAAGGTGCCGTTGAACTGGGTCGGAGACGCTCCGGAAATCGTTACCGATTGCCCGCTTGTATAGCCGTGTCCCGGCAGCGTTGCAGTAGCCGTTGTTGATTCAGACGCTGCGGTGACCGAGGCTTCGCCGCCGGTCCCAGTGCTGTTGCCGCACCCCGGACAGGCGAAATCGAACGTGTTCCCGGTAACGGCGCTGATAGTGCGGATACCGTTGGTGCTGTTGTCTGACACACCTGCGATTGTTACCGTCGCGCCGACAA
>MERG01000344.1:0-22380 GCA_001771985.1 Betaproteobacteria bacterium RIFCSPLOWO2_12_FULL_62_13
CCTCTCCGCATAACAATATACTCTGCATTACACCCGGTTCCCGACATCGCCTGACCTGTGGTACGGAAGAAACGCCTCGAAACAGCCGGGGTGCGGGAAAGCGCTTGCCGCGCTCTCGCGGTTGGAATACGCTTCTCGGAGCGAGACTGCCGGGCGCTCGGTGCCGTCGCACGGCGCGCGCGGCTCGCGACATATCGCTTTTTCGATGCGCGTCCTTTACTGTAGAGGAGGAGACGATGAAATTTCATGTTACGGCGACCAGTGGTTCGGAGGACCCGACAAAGGCGACGCTTGCGTTTTTGCACGCGAAGGGCGCAAAAGAGGCGGGCTATGATGTTTCGATCTCGCTGTTGGGCGATTCGGTTGTGATGCTAAACCCGACGATTGCGAAGAATATTCAGGGCGTCGGATTGCCACCGCTGATCGATCTGATCAGTTACGCGAAGGAAAACGGCATACCGGTCTATGGCTGAGGCCTCTGCTGCACGGCCCGTGGGGTCGGCGAAGAACTCAGCAAAGCCTTGGGCGGCAAATATATCAGCCCGAAGATCCAAGCCGAGATGTGTGCAAACGCAGATCGCACGGTCTTTCTCTAGCGAGCGACTCAAACACATTCCCGACCGCTACGAGCAACAGAAAACCGCGTAACACGTATCAGCATTCCCACAGGCCCCGCTTCGGCGGGGTTTGTTTTTGGTGCCACCTAAATGTCCGCTTGGGTCGACAGCAGACCCTCAGCTCGGCCCGACCACAAAAGCACACGAGTTTGCAAACCTGGATGCCGCTGACCAGCGGGATGCGCTGCGCTTTCCCGCGCTACAACTCTCTCGCCTCTCGCCGGTGTTGGCGCCCTCACTCCTTCCCCGAACGCCAGATCCCGTAGATGATCCACAAGCTGTTGAAGAACGCGAGGATGTATCCCAGCAATCCGATCGTGGGCAGCACGGGGATGCCAAAAAGCGTCGGCCCGCCGCTGACGGTCAGCACGATGGAAGAACCGATCACGAGCGAGGCGGTGAGAATGCCCATGGTGGTGCGGTCGAGCGTGCGGTCGAGCTGGCGGTCGAGCTGGCGCCCGAAGGAATCAAGCCGTTTCAGGTCGAGGTCGATCCTGGTCTTGCCGCGCCGCGCCTCCCGCAGCAGCCGCGCGAGGTCGCGCGGGACGCTCGTCACGACGCTGAAAAAATCGGCCACGGCGCCGCGCCCGCGTTTGACGATCTCCGCCGGCTTGTAGCGTTCTCTCAGCGCCCGCTGCAGCATGGGCGTCAAGTGCTCGGTGATGCGGAAATCCGGATCGTACTGCCGGCCCAGACCCTCCAGCGTGATGAGCGCCTTGAACATGAGCGTAAGGTCCGAAGGCAGCACGATCGAGTGCTCGCGCACGATGGCGGCGAACTGCCGGATGAGCACGCCGATCCGAAGGTCCTTGAGCGGCACGCTCTCGTAGTCGAAGACCAGGTCGTTCAGATCGGAGACGAGTTTCGCCTCGTCCACGTAGGCATCGCCCGCCCAGTCGAGCAGCACGTCGAGCATGGGCTCTTCCTCCATGCGCGCCAGACCCGCGAGGAGATCCACGACCTGCTGGCGCCGCAGCGAGCTCAGCCGGCCGACCATCCCGTAGTCGATCATGACGATGCGGTTGCCGGGCAGGTAGAACACGTTGCCCGGGTGCGGATCGGCGTGGAAGAAACCGTCGATCAGGATCATCTTCAGGATGGACTCCGCGCCGCGTGCCATGAGCAGCTTCCTGTCGAGCCCCGCCGCGTTCACTGCCGCGAAGTCCGTCCCGGGAATGCCCTCGATGTGCTCCTGCACGAGCAGCGTTTCGCTGGTCCACTCGGCATGAACCTTGGGTACGACGATGTATGGATCGCCCTCGAAGTTCTTGGCGAAGCGCTGCATGTTGCGCGCCTCGGTGGTGAAGTCGATCTCGCGCTCGAGCGAGCGGGCAAATTGTGCGGCGATCTCGACCGGCCGGTAGCGCCGCGCATCCGGCACCTCGGATTCGATCAGCTCTGCAATGTGGGAGAGAATTCTCAGGTCGGCATCGATCTTCGCGCGCACGCCGGGGCGACGGATCTTGAGCACGACGGGCGACCCGTCCGCGAGCCGCGCGCGGTGCACCTGCGCCACCGAAGCCGCGCCCTTGGACTTCTTCTCGAGGTCGCGGAACACCTCGAACGGCGAACGTCCGAGCGCGCGCTCGAGCTCGGGCAGCAGCTCCTGGAACGGCACCGGGGGAACCTCGCTTTGCAGCTTCTCGAACTCGGCAATCCAGCGCGGGGGGAAGAGGTCCACCCGCGTGGCCATCACCTGGCCGAGCTTGATGAAAGTGGGGCCCAGCTCTTC
Organism: Betaproteobacteria bacterium RIFCSPLOWO2_12_FULL_62_13; assembly: GCA_001771985.1. GTDB lineage: Bacteria > Pseudomonadota > Gammaproteobacteria > Burkholderiales > SG8-41 > DSOT01. The sequence continues at coordinate 2,350 of MERG01000344.1, forward strand.
GAGCGCGAGGCGCACGCGCTGGGCGGGCTCGAGCTTGAGCGACTCGACGCCCTCTCCCCAATGCAGCATCTCGCCCGCGCGCTCGAGGACGTTGGCGACGCCGATGCGACGCACGATGTCGCCGAGACCATGGCGGATGAAAACCGAGGTAATTTCGTGCAGGCGCGGGAGGTCACGCATCGCGCCTATGGTTTCGCGCAACATGAGGCGAGCCTTCAGGAGCCCTTGTTTTCCGGCTCTCCGGGTTGCTGCGGTGCTTGCGGTTGCTGCGGCGCTTGCGGTTGCTCCGGTTTCTGCGCCTGCCGCTCCATGAGCGAATCGGCCACGCCCGCGAGGAAGCCGCTCGCCACCTGCGTGAAGCGGGCGCCGAACTCGCTCGCCGCCTCCAGCCCCCAGAGTGCGACGTCGATTGACGCCACCGAGAAGCGTTGTGCGAACTCCGCCATCATGCCCGCGACCTGCTTGCCGGTCTCCGTGCCGGTGCGCCGCGCGCCCTCGAGGATCTCACGCAGTTCGGGTCTCACGCGCTCATTCGCCGCTTCCGCCACCTGGCCGACCGTCGACAGGAAGTCGTCCTCGAGCTTTTTCATGTTCGCGAGCGCCTGTTTGAGCTCCTGGTCGGAGAAGTCCCTGCCGGTGGCCACAAGCTGCTTTAAAGCGTTTTGTCCGGCCTCGCTCGACTTGCGGAGCGCTTCGTCAACCCCGCGGAACGCTTCGGAAAGGGATTGCCGCAGATCGATGCGGCTGTGCTCCGCGCCGAGGGCGACCCCCTCCGTGATTGCGCGCACCACCTCGCGGATCTCGCGCCGGTCGAAGCGGCGGCCGCGCAACGCGCGGAGCGTGAGATCGTGGACCCGCGCCCGGATATCGTCACCTTTGCGCACCGACTCGCTCGCGGATTCCTTGAGGCGTTCGCCTGACAGTTCCTGCGGATTGTCCTGGACCATGGTTTCCTCCGTCTCACCGAGGTGTCACCTTGTCAATCTTACACGGAGCGGGGTCCAGTACCTATCGTGGTTTCTGGCGCCGATCGAGAAGATCGGCTTTATGCACGTCAAGCGACATCAGGGCCGCACGGCAGGGGCCTCGAACTTCATTCCGCGCGCGCGCCACATAAGGTAGAGCTCGAGATCGACAAGTTCGGGCGCTGCGTATGAATAGGGTTCCGCGCGGATGCCGACCATGCAGTTGCGCAGCCGGCGCTGCAGCGAACCCAGAGCCTGCCATTCGAGCCGATAGATCGGGTATCCAGTCGGATGCGCCTGCGGAATGTTGTTTCCGGCGAGCTTATTACCCCAGAATTTGTCATGGCACTGCGTGCAAGCAAGGTTGAGCTGACCCTGCCGGCGCTTGAACGCGTCACGGCCGGCCTCCAGGAAGGGCCTAGTCCGTTCGTCGATCGCGATCTCGATGGACATCCCGCGCGACTGCCGCGCGACGTAGGCGGTCAGCGCAAGCAGATCCCTGCTTTCGTACGCGAGCGACGGGGCCTTCTGCCGGTCGCTGCGGCAGGTGTTGATGCGCTGTTCGAGATTGACCGGCCGTCCGCTGGCGGCGTCCCAGGCCGGATGCCGTGCCGCGACACCTTTCATACTCGCGCGGGCATCGCCGTGGCAATCGGCGCATGCTTGTCCGGTAGCGCCGGCCTTGCGGCTCCATAACGCCTCGCCATCGAGCACCCAGAGCATGCCCGGGTTGGTGGAGTCGTCGTCCTGCATCGCGCGGGTCTCGCGGCCCATAAAATCGTAGCCGGAGCGCCGCTCGGCGAGAGGGATCTCGGCGGCAGTGGCAGCCTGCGCAAAATGGAGAAAGACGCAAGCGGCCGCCAGAACGTGACGCGGCCGTTCGCTGCAACGGGCGCTCACACGACTGTGACGGTGGCTGACGCGGTCATGGAATAACCGTTGTCGCCGGTCCACGTGAACGTGAGCGTGCCGCTCGCGGTCGCGACCGTGGTGAAGGTGAGCAAGGGGTTTGCCGCGATTGCGGGGTGAAGTTCGGCACGGAGGATCTCCGCGTCATTGTAGGTACACACGAACCGGCTGATGATGTCGCGCGGGATCAGCTTGCCGAGCTGCGTGCGGCGAAAACCCGTTTCCATCGCGTGCCCGACCATCGCCTTGATCTCGATGATCTCGCCGCGCCTGGCCGTCGCGGGCACGTTGACAATCGCGCGCGCCACCGTCACAGCTCCTCGAGGCAAGCCGCGAGCGTGACCACGACGGCTTTGCGGTCGGACCAGAAGGAGCCGTCGGAAAGCTCGGCGATCGCGACCACCGTCTGCGTGTCCGCGAGCCGGACGCGGGTGGCAATGCTCGCCCGCCCGGAGCGCGGGCCGAGAAAAGCGCTCACCACGTACGGCTGGGGGTTCTTCTCGGTAAAGACGTGGATTGCCCTGACGTGGTCGGCCGGCGTCATCGGGCTTTCGACCGCGACGGAGAGCGGCACGGCGTTGCCGTTATCGATCAGGGGCGGAATGTCGAGCTTCACCTTGCCGCGGCGGACCGGCGATCCGCCGACCACCTTGCCAATCGCCTGCTGCATCGAGGCGGGTGTCGCGCGCGCACCCCCAGCGGCAAACACGAGGCCGATCCCGCCAGCGAGGCTGCCGGTGGCAACGAGAAAATCACGGCGTGAAGTCATCTAATCGCGCAAAGTCGCCAGAAAGACAACGATGTCTTCGATCTGTTCCGCGGTCAGCACGGTCTTGCCGCGAAAGGCCGGCGCGACACGCGTCAGTCCCTCGGATCGATAGTACGCCGGCATCACGGCTGCCGCATCGACCCGGCCTGGATCAACGATTCTGAGCCTGATCTGGCCTTCCGACAACCTTGCGCCCGTTCCTTTGAGGTCCGGTCCGATCGTGCCTTGAAAGCGCTCTTCCGGAAAAGGCCCGCTGTGGCACAAAAGGCACAGGCCGACGTGCCGGTTGAGGATGATCTCCCGGCCACGCGCGGCGTCCCCTTTGGCTCCGTTCAGCGGAAATGGTATAGCATCGCCGACGACCGTGTACGCGCCCGAAGACGCTTCTGCTCCCGCGACGCCGGGCAGCAGCACTGCAAGGGCGGCGGCCAATGCCGCTGCCACGGTCGAGCACAGTCCCGCCAATCGCTTACACCAGTTGGATGCCATGGTTCTTCAGCGGGACCGTGCGGATGCGCTTGCCCGTTGCCCGGAAGAACGCATTGAGCACTGCGGGCGCGGCCACACAGATCGTCGGCTCGCCGACCCCGCCCCAGAACCCGCCGGAGGGCATGATGATAGCCTCGACCTTCGGCATCTGCGCAATGCGCATCGAGTTGTAGCTGTCGAAGTTCGTCTGCTCGATGCGGCCGCCCTTCACCGTGCACTCCTGATCGAACAGCGCGGACAATCCGTAGACGAACGAACCGGCAATCTGCCGTTCGATCTGCGCCGGATTCACAGCATGCCCCGGATCGGTCGCGCAGACGATGCGACGCAGCTTCACCTTGTTTCCGCCGCTGACGGAGATCTCGGCACACGCCGCCACGTAGCTGTTGAACGCCATCATCTGAGCCAACCCGCGATAGACGCCTTGCGGCGCAGCCTTGCCCCACCCCGCCCTTTCGGCCACCGCGTTCAGCACGGCAAGGTGCTTCGGGTGCTTCGCCATCAGCTTGCGCCGGAATTCAAGCGCATCCTGGCCGGCCGCATGAGCGAGCTCGTCCATGAAGCACTCGATGTAGATGGCGTTCTGGTTGATGTTCACGCCGCGCCAGAAGCCGGGCGGTACGTGCGTGTTGCGCATCGCGTGGTCGATCAGCAGGTTCGGGATGCTGTACCCGAAAGTGAATTCCCCCTTGGGGTTGAGACCCTGGAACGTGGCCGGGTCGCGCCCGTTCTGGAGAGCTTCGGGCCGCACGGCGGTGAGGATCGATTGCCCCGAGATGCGCATGTGCAGGCCGGTGAGGTTGTTGTTCGCATCGAATGCTCCGACCAATCTGCACTGCGTGACCGGGTGATACTTGCCATGCGTCATGTCCTCCTCGCGCGACCACAGGAGCTTCACCGGTGTGCCGGGCATCTGCTTGGCTATGACAACGGCTTGGGTCACGTAATCGTGAAAGGCGCCACGCCGTCCGAACCCGCCGCCGAGGTGAATCTTGTAGACCTCGCACTTGTCGGCCGGAAGACCCGAAGCCCGCAGGGTCGCTGCAAACGCGGCTTCGCCGTTCTGCGTGGGGCACCAGACCTCGCAGCGATCTGCGGTGTAACGCGCAGTGGCGTTCATCGGCTCCATCGTCGCGTGGTTTAGGAACGGATAGGCGTAGACCGCCTCGAGCTTCCTGGCCGCGCTCGCGATTGCAGCCTTCGCGTCGCCGTTCTGATTACCGACGAAGGCCTGTTCCGCGTCGAGGCCGGCCTTCAGCATCTCGGCGATCGTGGCGCTCGATACCTTGGCGTTCTCGCCCTCATCCCAGACGATCGGCAGCGCGTCAAGCGCGGTCTTGGCGTGCCACCAGGTGTCGGCCACCACCGCGACACCCGAATCGCCAACCTGCACCACTTTTCTCACGCCCTTCATGCCCGCCACCTTGGCGGCGTCGAAGCTCTTCACCTTGCCGCCGAAAACCGGACAGTCCCTGATCGCGGCATTGAGCATCCCGGACAGCTTGAGATCGAAGCCGTAGACCTGCTTGCCAGTCAGTTTGTCCACGGTGTCGAGCCGCTTCACCGGCTTGCCCGCGATCTTCCAGCCCTTCGGATCTTTGAGCTTCACATCCTTCGGCGGATCGAGCTTGGCGGCGGCCTCCGCCACCTTGCCGTAGGTCGTGGCGCGTCCCGAGGGCTTGTGCGTGATGACGCTGTTCGCCGCGTTGCATTCGGACGGGGGCACCTTCCATTCGTTGGCGGCGGCCCGGACCAGCATCTCGCGCGCGGTCGCACCGCCCCTGCGCACATACTCGTGCGACTCGCGGATGCCGCGGCTGCCGCCGGTCGAAAAGTTGCCCCAGACGCGCTTGCGCGCGACGCTCTGGCCGGGAGTCGGATATTCGGTCGTTACTTTCGACCAGTTGCACTCGAGTTCCTCGGCCACGAGCTGGGCGAGGCCGGTGAGCGTGCCCTGCCCCATCTCCGAGCGCGCAATCCGGATGACGACGGTATCGTCCGGCCGAATCACGACCCAGGCGGTGATTTCCGGCGAGCCGTCCGCGGCGCGCACGACCTCGGGGCCGAACGGAAGCCGCAGGCCGAGCGCAAGGCCTCCACCCAGAGCAGCGGTGCCGATGATGAAAGAGCGGCGATCGATTCTAGGCATGGATGTCATGGTCTCCTCCCTCACGCCTTGGCGGCAGCATGGATTGCCTCGCGCACCTGTTGGAAGGTGCCGCACCGGCAGATATTGGTGATGGTGGCGTCGATATCGGCGTCGGTCGGCCTCGGCTTCTGCCTAAGGAGCGCCGCGACCGCCATGATCATGCCGGCCTGACAATAGCCGCACTGGGGCACCTCATAATCGAGCCAGGCCTTTTGCACCTTGTGCAGGACATTACCTGATGCCAGACCTTCGATCGTGGTGATCCGTTTGCCTGCGGCCGCGCTGACGGGCATCGCGCACGAGCGCACCGCGGCGCCGTCCACGTGAACGGTGCACGCGCCGCACTCGGCGACGCCGCAGGCGTACTTCGTTCCAGTCAGGCCGACCTGCTCGCGGATCACCCACAGCAGCGGCGTATCGGGCTCGACGTCGACTTGCTGCGATCTGCCGTTGATGTTGAGTTGTATCATGGCGTCTCCTCATTTCCCATCCAGCGCTGGAAAGCTGCCGCGCGCACCCGGCCGCCCGGCGCGGCGCGCCCGGTCAAATCCTCTCTGAGTGTTTTTCTGTCCCGCGATGACGGCGCCGCAGTGTCCGCCGTCAGAACCAAAACATCTGGTGCGGCAAGATTATTCCCGCGGCTGGATACGGTCAAGGCTTTGCGTTGGGATGGCGTGTTGGGATGCGCCTCGCTTATCCCAACCTACGCCTTGCGCGGCGGGATGCGCCAAAGGTAGACCGATGCACCGTTAACGAATTCGGTGCGCTCCGGTTTCCAGTCGCCCATGGCGAATGCGTGCGAAACGACGCGCGTTCCCGGGTTCAGATCGTGCATGAGCTTGGGACGCAGCTTCAGATTGAGTTCAGTGAGCAGATAGAGCGTGACCACGGTCGCCTCGCTGATGTCGGCCTGAAACAAATCGCCCTGGATGAACTTGACTTTGCCCGTCACCCTGGCGCGGGCGGCGTTTTCGTTGGCTTCGCGGATGCGATCGGGGTCGATATCGATCCCCACGCCGCGCGCGCCGTAGCGCTGCGCCGCCATGATCACGATGCGCCCATCGCCGCAGCCCAGATCGTAGACCACGTCCCTGGCTGTGACGGCCGCCATTTCGAGCATTTTGCTCACCACGTCATTTGGCGTCGGCACGAAGATCACATCGGGTGTGCGCGTCTCCTGGGCCGCCTGTGCGAGCAGCGGTGCGCCGTACTCCACAGCGCGGGCCAGTCCGGATGCGCCGAAAGCGCCCAGCGCGGTCAAAAACTGCCTTCTATGCATACCTTTCTCCTGAGTTCACGTCAAAACCGACTATCGGCGTTCATCCGCGGTTAATGGGCCTTGGGGGGGGTGAGTTTCAAGAGTTACCTGGATCCTGTCAAGGCTGACCGCGATTGCCGCAACCTCATGGCACCGCGGCGGCCGGCATGCGCACCAGGATGATCTCAGTGCGCCGCTGCAGATACGCCGTCTCACGGCCGGGAGCGTAGCGGCGGGGGCTCGGCACCATTGCAGCCAGGCGCGCCGCGTGCCCCGGCGTGAGGGTGGCCGCCGCGCTGCCGAAGTGGTAGCGCGCCGCCGCCTCCGCGCCGAACACACCGTTACCCCATTCGATTACGTTGAGATAGATTTCAAGGATGCGGCGCTTGGTCATGATGGTCTCGATCATCACCGTGATCGCCGCTTCCTGAAGCTTGCGCCACCACGTGCGCTCGCCTGACAGGAACAGGTTCTTGGCAAGCTGCTGGCTGATGGTGGAGCCGCCAGCGACGACTTTACCCTTCTTGAGGTTCTTTTCGTACGCCTTCTGGATGCCGTCCCAGTCGAATCCCTCGTGGTCGAGAAATCGGGCGTCCTCCGCGGCGACGATTGCGCGCTTGAGATGCACCGAAATGCGGTTATACCGCACCCATTGGTGGCGCAGCACCGCGTTCGGGTCCTTCTGGCGCAGCTTTTCCATGCGGCTTGCCATAAAGGCCGTCATTTCCGGATTGTGGCCCGCCCAGTACCAGACGTGGACGACGAACCAGAATTGGACGAGGGCGAGCGTGATAAGCGCCAGCAACATGAGCCGCCAGGTCCAGCGCAGGAGCGATTTCATTGCTGATAGGAGTGAAAAGGCGTGACATGATAATGCGTGACTCGTGACGGGGTTAACTTGGTCACGTTGTACCTGTCACGCATCACCAGTCACGAACCACCAGTCACGCTTTTCGTAGCATGGCAATCAACGACGCCGTCTGCGGCCGCACACTGCGCCAGATGAAAAACGCTTCGGCCGCCTGCTCGACCAGCATTCCGATGCCGTCGGCCGCGCGCGCGCCCTGCGCCCGCGCAAACTCGAGAAACGGCGTCGTTCTGCCATAAACCATGTCGTAGGCGAGTGCGTCCGGCGCGAAGATGTCGCCCGGCAGCGGCGGCATCTCACCGCTCAGACCGGCGGAAGTGGCGTTGATCAGCACGTCGAATTGCGCGCCGCGCAGGCCGGCGTAGGGGCGCGCGGTGACGCCGCGCAGCGCGAATGTCTGGAACTTTTCGAAGTATGCGACCAGGGTTACCGCCTTGTCGACCGTGCGGTTGGCGACGGCGATTTCGCCGGGTTGCTCGCGCAGCAACGGCTCCATCACCCCGTAGCTCGCCCCGCCGGCGCCCATCAGCAGCACGCGCCGGCCCTGAATCGAGCAACCCAGGTTCTCCTTGATGTCACGCACCAGGCCGATGCCATCGGTGTTGTGCCCGATGATCTCCGAGCCGCGGAACTCGAATGTATTCACAGCACCCGCATTGAACGCATAGCCCCGGTGGGCCGTGGCGAGATTCCACGCTTCATGCTTGAAAGGGAGGGTGACGTTGATTCCCCTGCCGCCCGCATCGCGGAACGCGAGCACAGCCGCCCGGAAGCCGTCGGGCGGCGCCAGCACCGCGATATAGGAAATATCCTGGCCCGTCTGGCGCGCGAATTCAGCATGGATGAGCGGCGACTTGCTGTGCGCGACCGGATTGCCGATTACGGCGTACTTGTCAGTCATAAGACCCGTGACCCGTGACTGGTGGCTATTCGGTGACGAACTGGTCTGAGCGGGTGAACGACCACGTCCGCGTGATGCTGAGGATATCGGTGTCCTTGGATATGTCGACGGGGAACGGGGCGAACGGTGCGGCAAGTTTCACGATTCGCAGCGCGGCTTCATCGAGGACCTTCCAGCTTGAAGGCCGATTGATCTCGACTTTTTCCAATGCGCCGTCGGCCTTGATCGACACCGTGACGACCAGGCTGCCGTACACTTTCTGCTCGCGTGCGGCCTGGGGGTAGTTGAGTTCGCCGATGCGCTCGATCTTATGCCGCCAGTCCTCGATGTAGCGTGCAAAGCGGAATTCCTGCGTGCGCGCCCCGATGAAGCGGCGCCGCGGCCGCTTCTGGTAACTGTCCCAGTCTTTGCTGATCTGCGCTTCGAGCCGCGCGATTTCCAGGCTGCGCCGCATCAGTTCCGTCGCGTTGGGCACGGCGGGCGCCTCGCTTTGGACTTGCGGCTGCGGCGGCGGCACCGCTTCGATCGGCGCCTGCGGCTTGGCCTGCGTCATGAGTTGGCGTGTCTCGCGCTCGAGTTTCTCCACGCGACGGGCGGCGAGCGCCGTTTTTGTTTCCTGCCTGTCCTGGTGCCGCACTGGAAGCGGGCTCTTGGCGCGGCGCCGGGCGTCGGTATTGCCGCCGCCGTCGAGGTTGGCCTGCGCGAGCGCGTCGGCTTGCGGCGGTTTGGCCGTCGATTTGGCGTTGACCAGCACCACTTCAAGCGGCCGGTTGAGATCGCTGAACGGATTCTTGGCCGGCATCTTGAAGGAAACGCCCGCAATGATGAAGGCGTGGACCACGACCGACAGCAGCAGGGCAAGTTGCATGCGCGTCGTCACGGCAAGCCCCGAAAAACGACGGTCGAACGCCGCCATGCGCCGTTCAAGTTCGGTGATGCGCTCCTCGATCCGCTCGACTGCGCCACTCCACGGCGCATGCCGCGCATGCCGCGCGCGCCGCGCACGCGGCACGACCTCCCTGGCTGCCAATAATCCCATGATGGGATATTCTACCCAACGCGGGAGCCTCTGCATAGAAAGCCGTTTTTCCATGCGAGGTTGGCGCTGAGCCTTGATGTGAAATCGCGGAGCAGCCTGTCGGACCCCGGATGAAGTCCGGGGCAAGCTTAATGGTCCGTCAGGCTGCCAAGGAATTTGTCCAACCCAGATCGACAAATTCCTAGGCGATCGCACTGGCCGGCGTTTCGAGGCGGCATCGAAACTCACAGCGCAAGGTAAGCTCAAGTAGGTCGATGTCACCGACCGCGAGTTCCACCGCGCTGCCCGGGTCGAGCACCGGCAACGAGGGCACGCGCACGACCAGCGGCAGTTCTTCCAGCCGCACCAGGTTTTCCCGGATCACGCTGCCGGCGACCGCGTTGCGGCCCTCCTGGATGAGCCAGCGCAGGCACCAGTAGCGCTCCATCGAGCGCTGGAACTCGGCGTAGGCCTCGTAGGCGCTTTCGAAATCGCGCATCGCCGCAAGCAGCGCCTCATCATTCGCGCGATAAGGCGCAGCATCGCCGCGGGTGAGCGCAATGATTTGCCGCTGATTGATGAGGTCAACATAACGCCGGAGCGGCGAGCTCGCCCACACGTACTGCTCGACGCCAAGCCCTTCATGGCTGGCGGGGACCGTGCTCATTCTGACTTTGCCGTTTCCCTGGACGCGGTAGATCGCCGCCATGCCGCCCGCCGCAAGCTGCCTTCCCCACTCGCTGTTGGCGAAAATCATCAGCTCGGAGACCGTCTTGTCGACCGGGGTGCCGCGCCAGCGCCGCACGATGCTGATGCGGTCGTTCTCGACGTGGAAGTTGTATTCCGGGCGCTGCCCGGTCTCCGGTTCTCCTCCCCGCCGTGTCCACCCGAGCTTGTCGGCGAATTCCCACAACGCGCGCAACTCGCGCGCATACGGATGATTGATTGCGCCGGCGGCGAGCGTGCGCTCGTTGAATTCCTTCTCCAACGCGTCGTGGCGCAGGTTGGCGGCGATGTTGACGCGCTCGATGCGGTTTGCCGTCAACACGATTTCAAAGTCTGCGGTGGTCTCGAGGTAGAGCGACAGCGCGGGGCACGGCCGACTTTCGGCGAGCGTGAAGACCCGAATCGCCTGCTCCGGCAGCATGGTGATCTTGGCCCCGGGGTAGTAGACCGTGGACAGCCGCTCGCGCGCGATGCGGTCGATTTGCGAGCCAGGCGTCACACCGAGCGCGGGCGCCGCGATGTGGATGCCGAATCGCCAGTTGCCGCCGGCGATTTGAGCCGCCGAAAACGCGTCGTCGATCTCGGTGGTGGTTGCGTCGTCGATGCTGAAGGCCGCCGTCTCAGCGAGCGGCAGGTCAACGGGTTCGGGGAGCCGCGGCACGGCAGCGAAGCCCGCGCCGCACGGAAAGTACTCGAACACGAAACGATTCAGGTGGTAGTCGTGCGAGGACGGCAGCCCGCCACAGCGCTCGATGAGCCGGGCCGGTGTCATTTTCAGCGCGCCGCTCGCCTCCTCCAGCGCCTTCCATTCGATGTTCGCCTTGTCCGGCTTGTATAGGAGGCTCTTCAGCACCGGCGCGAACTCGGCGGGCAGTTTCGATGCGGTGAGTTGCGCGACGTACGCTTCTTTCCGCAACGCCTGCTGCTTCTTTCTCTCGATGCCGGCGAGCGCCGCCTTGAGCGCATCCTGCGGCGCGGCCTTGTAGCGGCCGCGGCCTTTCTTGTAAAAATACATCGGCGCGCCGTGGAGCCGCAGGAGCACGCCCGCCGACTCCGCGGGTCTTGGCGCGCGCCCGAAATACTCGCGTGCCAGCGCATCGTAGGAGAACTCCTCCCCGCCGCAGCACTGCCACAGGAAATCGATGTCGATTTCGTCGGCGACCTTCTGTGCTTCCGCCATGAAAATCGCAATCGGCGGCTCGTTGAAGCGGAACAATACCGCGCCCGCCTTCACTTTGGAGCGCTTGCCGTGGGGCGCCTCGATCTGCAATGAAGTGTTGTTGTCGGCCAGAATTGCTCCGACCTTGAAGGCACCTTCCTCTTCGTAAAAAACATTCTTGCTCATGGACAGAACGAGGCAGGCGGATTCCGCTGGAAGACAACCGGTGAAAAGAAAAACCGCGTTGAGCGGCGGGCCACAGCGCCGTCCGCTTCGAACGCGGGAATAATTATAAGCGATGGCGCGGGGTCTTCCGCGCCGCGAGGAGGCTACTTTGCTTCGATGTCCAGCACTTCGTGGACGTCGGTGTGGATTTGCGTGCCGGGAGCGCCGCCGGATGCGGCATCACCGCTCACCAGATGGAACTTGCCGTTGACAATGTCGCCCGCAAGTCCATGGCGGGGGAAAGTCATCGGCGGCAGATGCGACCAGGTGTTGGTGCGCGGATCGTAGGCCTCGACCGCGCGGAACGTTCTCTGCCAGGGACCGCCCGAACGTTCCTCTCCTCCGGCGACATAGATCTTGCCTTTGTACGTGCCCCACGCCACGGCGCTGCGCGCGGTCGGCATGGGCGCCTTCACTGCGCCCCACTGGTCCGTTGCCGGATCGTATTCCTCGACGACGTCGGTGTTGCTCGCGCGAGTGATAAAGGCCGCGCCGATCCGCCCGCCGATGATGTAGATCTTGTTGTTCACTACACCGACCGCCGCGTGGTTGCGGGCGGTGGGCATCGGGCTGCGCGTCTCCCACTTGTTGGTCGCCGGATCGTACACCTCGTTCGTGCCCAGCGCGCGGTGCGGCCGCGCGGGGTGAACTGCGGTTTCCTTCGAGCCTGGATGCAGGCCGGCGCCGCCGATCACGTAGATCTTGCCGCCTACCACCGCAGCGTTCGGGGAGCCGCGCTTGGTGGGCAGCGGTGCGAGCGCTTTCCAGGCATCCTTTGCCGGGTCGTACTCCCACGCGTTATTTATCGGGATCCAGGCCGTCGGGCCTTTTTCCGGCTTGGTGAACCCGCCCATGACGTAGATCTTCCCGTTCAATTCCGCGAACGCTACGTGGTGGGACGCAAGCGGCATGTCTTTCTTCTTGGTCCATTTATCGGCACCCGGATCGTGTTCGTAGACCATGCCCTTCGGCGTCCATTGGGGAGCAAGCCCCCCGAACACGTAGAGCTTGCCGCCGGCGGCGATTCCGTAGACTTCTTCCGCGGGCTCGGGGATCGGCGCAAGCCTACCCCATTTCTGCGCGTAGGCGCCGGAGAACAAAACGAAAGTCAAACAGAAGCCTGCGGCGACGATGCGCAACGTTTTCATCAGCACGAACATGGAACCCCCTCCTTTGTTAATGTGGAACACCCCGAAACCCCATCGGCTTGGAGCGTGAGCAATCCTACGCTCTTGCCGCCCGGATGCAAAGTTCAGGCAGAGAAAAACGGTTCGAACCGCCAAGACGCCAAGGCGCCAAGGAAGAGAAAAGCCTCACCGCAGAGGACGCCAAGGACGCGAAGGATCAAATATCAAGAACCAACCCAAGGACGCTAAAACAACACCAAGTGAAGGTATTGAATACGCTGAGGTTCCGTCGCGTCCTTCAGGTTTTCATTTGTCCTTATTACATTCATAACTCAGCCCTGGAGTTGTCTTGCCGATCTTGGGATTTGCTTCTGATTATTTTGCCTCACCGTCCTTTGCGGTGAGGCTGTTCCGTTCCTTGGCGTCCTCCGCGTCCTTCGCGGTTCGGCTTTTTTCCTGTTTTTTTTCTTGGCGTCTTGGCGGTTTATTTCAACGCCTTCGCCAATGCGAGCAGCATCATGTCTCCGCCGCGCGCGGCAATAATCGAAAGGCCAATGGGGCAGCCGTCGATTCGGGCAACCGGCAGGCTTGCCTGCGGAAGGCGCGCCAGCCCGGCGATGCACAGCAGGCTCAGGGCACGGCCGCGGAACTCGTCGGTCTCCGCCGCCGGCGTATTCCTGAGCGGTGCGATTCCCGGAACGGTGGGCAGCGCCAGCACGGCGCCGCCGGCAAGCAATTCGTTCATGCGGCGCCCGATTTTCTCGCGCCTCACCTTGGCCGGGCCGACCTCGCGCGAATCGATGGTGGCAACCCACTGCATGCGTTCTTTCACGCCCGGCCCCAAATGCGGTTTGACACGACTTACCCACCCGCCATGCTGCGCCCAGATCTCCGCGCCCTGGAGCAACCGGAACACCTCGAACCACCGGGGCAGGCCTTCTTCCGCCACCGTGACCGCCTGCGGTTCTCCCAGCAACGCGCTCAGCCGGTCCACTGCCGGTTGCAGTGCCTGCGCGACAGCGTTGCCCGCTATTGCGAAAGCGTCCTGCGCCAAAAGCAGCCGGCGCGCGGCGCCGGCCCGTTCTTCGCCCAGCAGCACGCGGCCCACCCGTTCCAGGATGCCGGCATCGCGCGCGAACCAGCCGGCGGTGTCGAAACTCGGCGCGAGCGGACACACCCCCTCCAGCGAGACGCGCCCGTGGGTAGGCCGCATGCCATAAATGCCGCAGAAGCTCGCCGGCGCACGCACTGAACCGCCGGTGTCGCTGCCGAGCGCGAAATCGCACAGGCCGCCGGCAACGGCTGCCGCCGATCCGCTCGAAGAACCACCGGGGATGCGGCCTGGCGCATTGACGTTGACCGGCGTGCCATAGTGCGGGTTCTCGCCGTTCAGGCTGAATGCAAGCTCATCGGTCTGGGTCTTGCCGATCATGGCGGCGCCTGCCTCCAGCAGCCGCTGCACCGCCGGCGCCGTCCTCGCAGCCGCTTCGTGCGTGGCAAGCCACTCCGGGCTTCCGAACCCGCTCTTGTAGCCGGCGATGTCATAAATGTCCTTGGCACCAAAAGCGAGCCCGGCAAGCGGGCCGGCGCCAATGCCTTTCACCGCCGAGTGCGTGTGGCGGCAGAACGCACCCAGGTTGTCGCGCTCGAGAATCGATTCCATGATTGCCTTTTCCCAGGCGCCATCTCGAAAACTCGAACCGCCGATGGACGCGAGGAGCTCCCTCGATAATGAAAAATTCCTTGTTAGAAACTCTTGGCCAATCGCGCCAAGAGTTTCTCGTGAATCCCGCCAAATCCGCCGTTGCTCATGATCAGCACATGGTCGCCGCGGCTCGCGGTGGCGGCAAGCTGCACGAGCAGACGCTCGAAATCGTCGCACACCACCGCCTTCCCGCCAAGCGGAGCGAGCACCGCCGCGGCATCCCAGGCAAGACCGGCGCTGTAGCAGAACACGTGGTCCGCGGCAACGAGACTGGCCGCGAGCTGGTCTTTCATTACCCCGAGTCTCATGGTGTTGGAGCGCGGTTCCAGCACGGCGATTATTCGTGCGCCGTTCACTTTGGCCCGCAGTCCGGCGAGCGTCATCTCGATTTCAGTCGGATGATGGGCGAAGTCGTCGTAGACCGCGACACCGTTTGCCATGCCCTTCAGTTCCATGCGCCGCTTGACGTTCTTGAAGGCGCCGAGCGCCTCGGTCGCCACCGCCGGCGGTATGCCCGCGTGGCGGCAGGCTGCGATCGCCGCCAGGGCATTCAGTTGATTGTGTGTCCCGAGCAAGCTCCAGCGCACACGCCCTTGCGGCGCGCCCCGCCATGTGACGTCGAAAGCGCCGTCCGTATCGGGCTCACCGGCGCTCCAACCGCCGGCAATTGCGAAGCGCTCAACGGGCGTCCAGCATCCGCGCGCGAGCACACGCTCGAGGTTGGAGTCGGCGCCATTGGCGACAACCAGCCCGCTCGCGGGAATGGTGCGCACCAAGTGATGGAACTGGGTTTCAATCGCCGCAAGATCGGGGAAGATGTCGGCGTGATCGAACTCGAGGTTGTTGAGCACTGCAGTGCGAGACCGGTAATGCACGAACTTGGAGCGCTTGTCGAAGAACGCCGTGTCATACTCATCCGCTTCGATAACGAAGAAAGGCGATGAATCACCCCCCCATCCCAACCTTCCCCCACCAGGGGGGAAGGAGCTTCCCTTTCCTCCCCCGTCAAGGGAAAGGGCTGGGGTCCCCTCTCTCCTCTCTCCTCCCTCCTCTCTATTCTTCCCTCCCCCTTGACGGGGGAGGGTTAGGGTGGGGGTGGGAAGCCGCGCCGAAACACCGAAGTTCTCCGGCACGCCGCCGATCAGGAAACCGGGATTGAGCCCGGCGTATTCGAGAATCCACGCAAGCATCGATGCGGCGGTGGTCTTGCCGTGGGTGCCGGCGACCGCCAGCACCCACTTGCCGCGCAACACGTTCTCGGTGAGCCACTGCGGCCCCGAGATGTACGGCAGTCCCCGGTTGAGGATTTCCTCCATCAGCGCGTTGCCGCGCATCACCACATTCCCGATCACGAATACATCGGGCTTGAGGTCGATCTGATTCGGGCCATAGCCCTCGATGAGATCGATGCCCAGCGCGGCAAGCTGCACGCTCATCGGCGGGTAGACGTTGGCGTCGCAGCCGGTCACCCGGTGGCCGGCGGCGCGCGCGATCGCCGCGATCCCGCCCATGAAGGTGCCGCAGATGCCGAGGATGTGGATGTGCATCAGGAAACCGGGGCCACAAAGAGCACAGAGTTCTCAGAGGAAAATCAACGATGCATGCGCTTGCCTTGGTTCACCAATCGTGTGGGCGATGTGATGATTCCAGTCCTTGAATCGCCCTGTGTTCTCTGTGGCTGAATTGCAGTTTTCAGGATCATCAACATTGTATTTTACTCTGTGTTCTCTGTGTCCTCTGGGGGGAACCATTATTGCCGTTTCATGCTATCATATATTCATGCCGTCATGCCCCAGCCTGGACGCACGACGGTTCCGTAATTCTCGTGATCGGTGATGGTATGAAAACTCTCGTAAAGGTAATTGGTAAGAGCGGCCAAGTCTCGTTTGGCAAAGAGTATGCAGGGCGCCAGGTGCTGATCGAGCAAGTCGGGCCTGGCGAGTGGCGTGTCAGGACTGCAACCGTCATCCCCGACAATGAAAGATGGCTGCATACCGCGGATATGGTGCAGTCGCTCGAAAGGGCGTTCGAGTGGACGCGACGCAATCCTCCCGAAGAAACCACTCTGGCTGCGCTACGACGCATTGAGAGAACCAATGACCAAAGAGCAAGACGAACGTCGCGTAAAGCTGGATCTCAACAATCCTGAATTCCAAGACAGATTGTTTTCGCTGGACAAGACCGAGCGCAACCGCGTCATCGAGACGCCGGGAAAAATCTACCGGATGACCTGGACCCAGGTTTACCAACATTCCGGGCTGAAGTGGGAAGAAATCAAGAAGCCGCCCGTCAAGCTACAGCCCGGCGAAAAGGCCTACTCGATCCGAGTTTCACAAGCCCGCAGGGCAGTCGTTACCCGCCAAGGCGATTTCATGCGTTTCCTAACGCTGCCCCTGGATCACGACTCTACCTACGAATGACGCATGCGAGAATGCCACTCCGACCCCAATAAGCCGTGGATTCTAGCGCAATCGCAGAACATCGCTCGCACGTCGGCCTGCAATCGCAACCGCGCTGAAGGAGTGCGCTCTCATCGCGCGCGCGAGTCCACAGCATCCGGCACATCATCCGCGCCCCGCTTCGCCGGCGGATGCCTGCGCCGAAAGAACCATCCGTAAAACAGGAGCGAAGCCGCGACCAGCGACACCAGCGAATACTCCGGATCGAGCTCGCGCGCCGTGAAGACCGATTCGGTGGTGAGCACCGAGCCTTCGTAGTTCGTAATGAGCGCGAGCAGCAGGTTGTTAACCGCATGGATGCCGATCGCGAGTTCGAGCCGTCCGTCGCGCAGCGTCACCGCGGCGAGCAGCAGACCGATCGCAAAATAACTGCCCGCCATCAGCAGTGCGCCGTGCTGCTGCACTTCGGGGTTCATGAGATGGGGAACGGTAAAAATCGCGGCGCTAAGCACGGCAATCAGGACCGGCGGCCGGATGACGAGCCCCAATCCCTGCATGGCATAACCACGGAACACCAGTTCCTCGGTCGTCGTCTGGACCGGCGTCAGCACCAGCACCAGTGCGGCGAAAGTGAAGAAACGCTCAGGATCGAAACTCAGGTAATAGCGGTCCGGATAAAGCAGGTGCTCGATGACGGCAATGATGAGCGCGAGCGCACCCCACGCGGCGGCGCCCTGCGCAACGCGTTTCCAATCGGGCGCGCGCTCCGCAGTAACGAGGCTCAACAGCGGCCGCCGATGCAGCAGCCGCATCACCAGAACCAGTCCGGCAAGCATCAAGATGATGCTGAAGTTGATCGCGAGGTAGGTGAGGAGCGGGTCAAGCGGGTAGATAGCGGCGATCGCGACGTAGGGCACGAGCCCCAGCACGAGCCAGAAAAAAAGGATCAGCGCGACCCCCAGCACGTAGCGCCACCACTGGTTGCGGCCTAGCTGGACGAGGCTGAGATAGCGTTCGGTCTGCGGCAGCATTACGAAGTGACTGAGTGATTGAGTGACTAAGTGATTGGCAAACCCGGAGTTGCGTGTAATTCGGTCTTGATCACTCAGTCACCTAATCACTTAATCACCTAATCACTTGATCACGGGTTCATAGGCAAGGTACGGCGCTAGCCACCGCTCAATTTCTTCGAGCGGCATGGCCTTGCGCCTCGCGTAGTCCTCGACCTGATCGCGGGCCACCTTGCCCACGGCGAAGTACTGCGACTGCGGATGCGAAAGATAGAATCCGCTCACCGAGGAAGCCGGATACATCGCATAGCTTTCGGTGAGCCGGATGCCGGCCCGCTCGCAGTCCAGCAGATCAAACAGCGCGCCTTTCTCGGTGTGGTCGGGGCACGCCGGATAACCCGGCGCCGGGCGAATGCCGCGGTACCGTTCCTTGATCAGGGCGTCATTATCGAGATTCTCATCGCGCGCATAGCCCCAGAACTCCTTTCGCACGCGCTTGTGCAGGAGTTCCGCAAAAGCTTCCGCCAGGCGGTCGGCGAGCGCTTTCAGCATGATGCTCGAGTAGTCGTCGTGTTTTTTCTCGAACTCGTCGAGCTTTTTTTCGATGCCGATGCCCGCGGTGACGGCAAAGGCGCCGACGTAATCCTGCACCCCCGCGCCCTTCGGCGCGATGAAGTCGGCGAAACAGAAATTGGGCCTCCCGGTCGGCTTCGCGTTCTGCTGGCGCAGGTTGTGCCAAGTCATGAGCACGCGCTTGTGCTCCTCGTCGGCATGAATCTCGATGTCATCGGCGTTCACTGACGCCGCGGGGAAGAGACCGAACACCGCACTCGCGGTGAGCCACCGGCCGTCGATGATCTTTTTGAGCATCGCTTTGCCTTCGGCGAGGACGTTGCGCGCGGCCTCGCCTACAACGGCATCGTCGAGGATCGCCGGGTACGGGCCCGACAGTTCCCAGGTCTGGAAAAACGGCCCCCAGTCGATATACTGCGCGATTTCGGCGAGATCGTAGTTCTTGAGGAGCTTCACGCCGAGCATCTCGGGTCTCGCCGGCACGTACTCGGTCCAGTCGGTCTTGAACGCATTGGCGCGCGCCTTCTCGAGCGGAATGAGTTCCGGGCCCCGCTTCGCCTCATGCTGCTTGCGAACGCGCTCGTACTCGCTCTTAACGTCCTTCAGGTAACCCGCGCGCAGCTCGTCCGAGAGCAGGCTGCTGCATACGCTCACGCTCCGCGATGCGTCCGGCACCCAGATGACCGGTCCGTGATAGTGCGGCGCGATCTTCACCGCGGTGTGCACGCGCGAGGTGGTCGCGCCGCCGATCAGGAGCGGGATGTCGAAGCCCTCGCGCTCCATCTCGCGCGCGTTGTGGGCCATCTCCTCGAGCGAAGGCGTAATCAGTCCCGACAGCCCGATGATGTCGCATTTTTCCTCGCGCGCGACTTCCGCAATCTTCTTCCACGGCACCATGACGCCGAGATTGATGACCTCGTAGTTGTTGCACTGGAGCACCACCGCCACGATGTTCTTGCCGATGTCGTGCACGTCGCCTTTCACGGTGGCGACCACGATCTTGCCTTTGGGTCGGACATCACCGAGCCTTGCCTTCTCGGCTTCGATGAAGGGCACCAGGTGCGCCACCGCCTGTTTCATCACGCGCGCGCTCTTCACCACCTGCGGCAGGAACATCTTGCCCGAACCGAAGAGGTCTCCCACCACGTTCATGCCGTCCATCAGCGGCCCTTCGATCACCTGGATCGGCCGTTCGAACTTGAGCCGCGCCTGTTCCGTGTCTTCGACGACCCAGTTCGAGATGCCCTTCACCAGCGCGTGAGTGAGCCGCTCCTCGACCGCGCCCTTGCGCCATTCGAGGTCTTCGATCTCGACCCGGCCCTTGCCTTTCACCGTTTCGGCGAACGCCACCATGCGCTCGGCGGCGTCGGGCCGGCGGTTGAAGATGATGTCCTCGACGTGTTCCAGCAGCTCCTTGGGAATCTCGTCATAGACGCCGATCTGTCCGGCGTTGACGATCGCCATCGTCAATCCGGCCTTGATGGCGTAATAGAGGAAGGCGGTGTGAATCGCCTCGCGCACCGCGTCGTTGCCGCGGAACGAGAACGAGATGTTGGAAAGTCCACCACTCACCTTGGCATAGGGCAACGCCTGCTTGATGACGTGCGTCGCCTCGATGAAGTCCTTGCCGTAGTTGGCGTGCTCGTCGATGCCGGTGGCGATGGCAAAGATGTTCGGGTCGATAATCACGTCCTCCGGCGGAAAGCCGAGTTCGTCGACCAGGATGTGGTAGGAACGCTTGGCGACCTCCACCCGGCGCGCGAGCGGGTCGGCCTGTCCCT
>MERG01000344.1:22388-26238 GCA_001771985.1 Betaproteobacteria bacterium RIFCSPLOWO2_12_FULL_62_13
TCACCACTGCCGCGGCGCCGTAGCGCCGCGCGAGCTTGGCGTGCTTGACGAACTCCTCCTTGCCTTCCTTCAGGCTGATCGAGTTCACCACGCACTTGCCTTGCACGCACCTCAATCCGGCTTCGATGACTTCCCACTTGGAGGAATCGATCATGACCGGCACGCGCGAGATGTCGGGCTCGGCAGCGATCAGGTTGAGGAAGGTCGCCATGGCCTTCTTCGAATCGAGCATCGCCTCGTCCATGTTGACGTCGATCATCTGCGCGCCGTTCTCCACCTGCTGGCGCGCGACCGAGAGCGCCTCGCCGTAGTCACCGGCGAGGATCAGGCGCGCGAACGCCCTGGAACCCGTGACGTTGGTGCGCTCGCCGATGTTGACGAACAGCGAATCGTCCCCGATGTTGAGCGGCTCCAGGCCCGAGAGCCGCGTTTTTCGCTCGATCGCCGGCACTTTGCGCGGCGGCACGTTCTCCAGCCCTTGGGCGATCGCCTTGATGTGGGCCGGTGTGGTGCCGCAGCAACCGCCCGCGATGTTGATGAATCCGCTTTTCGCGAAATCGAGCAGGAAGGCCGCGGTCTGCTCGGGCGTCTCGTCGTAGCCGGTGGGCGCGAGCGGATTGGGCAGCCCCGCGTTGGGGTAAGCGCAGACGTAAGTGTCCGCGACCTGCGCGATCTCTTCGATGTAGGGACGCATCAGCTTCGCGCCGAGCGCGCAGTTGAGCCCGATCGAAAACGGTTTCGCGTGCCGGACCGAATTCCAGAACGCTTCCGGCGTCTGACCCGAGAGGGTGCGCCCGGACGCGTCGGTGATGGTGCCAGAAAGGATCACCGGAAGCCGCGATCCTTTCTGTTCGAGAACTTCTTCTATCGCAAATATGGCAGCCTTGGCATTGAGGGTATCGAATATCGTCTCGACGAGAAGAATATCCGCACCTCCCTCTATAAGGCCGCGTGCAGCGTCAGCGTACGCGGCCTTCAGTTGATCGAACGTGGCATTGCGAAAGCCCGGATCGTTCACGTCTGGCGAGATCGATGCGGTGCGGTTGGTGGGGCCGAGCGCGCCGGCGACAAAACGCGGCCGCCGCGGGTGCTTCGCCTCATACTCATCGGCAACCGCGCGGGCGAGCTTGGCCGCTTCGCGGTTCAGCTCGTAGACCACATGCGCCATGTGGTAATCGGCCTGAGCGATCGAAGTCGAGTTGAAGGTGTTGGTCTCGATGACGTCGGCGCCGGCTTCGAGGTACTGGGCGTGGATCTCGCGGATGATATGCGGCTGGGTGAGCGTCAGCAGATCGTTGTTGCCCTTCAGGTCATGGGCGAAATCCCGGAAGCGGCTGCCGCGGTATTCGGCCTCGCCGAGCTTGTAGCTCTGGATCATCGTGCCCATTGCGCCGTCGAGGATCAGGATGCGCTCCTCGAGCAGCGCCGCGAGCTGTTCAACACGGTGGTTCATTTCGTCCGTCACGGGCCGGGAAAAACCATGATCGAAAAGGCGGTAATTTTATCACGCGAGCGTCGCGCGAACCGGTGCCGTTCCAACTATCGCAACTCATCGCAACTCATCGGAGAGTCGATGCATTACACCTATGTCCTCTTGAAACGGCTCCTTCTCCGCAGGCGCAACAGGTTGGAACGGCACTGGCGGTTTGGAGGCAACGCGCCTATAATTTTTGCTCCAAATTGCGCGAGTTTCCTGATGAAGCACCTCGAACCAAGAGAAGCCTACGAGTTTCTGAAGAATAACGCGAACGCCGTCTTCATCGATTGCCGCAGCGAGATGGAGTATCTGTTCGTGGGGCATCCGGCGGGCGCCATCCTCGTGCCGTGGAACGACGGCCCGAACTGGGAGATCAACCCTGATTTCGTCGCGCACGTCAAGAAAGCCACGAGCTTCGACCGCCCGATCGTGCTGATCTGCCGCAGCGGCAACCGCACGCTCGATGCCGGCCGCGCGCTGGAGGAAGCCGGTTTCACGCAGGTCTACAACGTGCTGCACGGCTTCGAAGGCGAACTCGACGAGAAGCACCAGCGCAATTCGACGACCGGCTGGCGCTATGAGGGGCTGCCTTGGGAACAATGCTGAGCGCTGCACGCTCAGCATTGTTCAGTTCCGGGTTTCGAGTTTAAGGTTGCAAGTTCCCGGCCCGACCCCGAACTTTGAGGGCCAAGTCCTGAGCCCTGAGTGGTGAGTTAAGGTCAAAGCCCACCAAACGCGCAATTCGAACTCAAAACTCGAAACTCAAAACTCGAAACTCAAAACTTGGCGCCAGCCGTCAGCCCAGCGTCACCCCGAGCACCTTGCCGATAAGGTAGGTCAAAGTACCGGCAGCCGCGCCGATCAGGAGCATCCTCAGCCCGCTGTAGGCCGCGCCGCGGCCGGTGAACAAGCTCAACACGCCGCCGACGCTGAACAGCGCCACGCCGGTGAGCGCGACCGCGATCACGAGACTCGCCGCCCCGCTCGCAAACAGGAACGGCAGAAGCGGAATCGCGGCGCCAGTCGCGAACGAGACGAACGAAAACAGCGCGGCGCCCCATGGCGAGCCCAATTCCTCGGGATTGAGCCCCAGTTCTTCGCGCGCCAGCGCCGCCAGCGCCTTCTCAGGATCGGCGATGAGGCTCTTCGCGAGCCCTGCCGCTTCCTCGCGCGACAGGCCGCGCGCCTGGTAGATCAGCGCGAGCTCCTCCGCCTCTTCCTCAGGATAGTGATCGAGTTCCTCCTTTTCGAGGCCGATCTGGTATTCGTACATCTCGCGCTGCGAGCGCACCGAAACGTACTCGCCTGCCGCCATCGAGAATGCGCCCGCGATGAGTCCCGCCGCGCCCGAAAGCAGGATGATCGCGTTATCAGCGGTTGCGCCGGCCACGCCCAGGATAAGGCTCGCATTGGAAATCAGGCCATCGTTGACGCCGAACACCGCCGCGCGCAGATTGCCGCCGCTTTCCACGCCACGGTGCCGGCGCC
The DNA here is from genome assembly GCA_001771985.1 of Betaproteobacteria bacterium RIFCSPLOWO2_12_FULL_62_13. Classification (GTDB taxonomy): domain Bacteria; phylum Pseudomonadota; class Gammaproteobacteria; order Burkholderiales; family SG8-41; genus DSOT01. The sequence goes on from MERG01000344.1 coordinate 25,354, forward strand.
CCACCTCGTCGACCGTGCGCGGCATGGCATGCCCCGGCAAGGCGCTCACGTAAAGCGACATCCCGCGCACTTTCATCGCGGCGAGCACGCCCCTCAAGGGGCGCGGCCCGAATCGGCGCACGAGACGGGCAACGATGCGCGTTCGCACGTCGGGCACGAAGTGTTCGGGAAAGGGTTGTCCGGCGCTTTGCGCGTGGCGCGCCCAGATCGCCGCCTGCTTTTCCGCTTCGCGCGCAAGCTCGGTGAAAAGCGCTTCGCGCGGCGTTCCGGCTTCGGCCGCGGCGACGACGCGGTAGAGATAAGCCGAGCGCTTCTCTTCGCGCCAGTTGTCAAGTTCGTGCATCGGCCTCAGCCCTCGATTCGACCCACAGGTAAATGAACCACGACATGCAGCCAAGCGACAGCAGTCCCGTCATCCCCAAAGCGAGGGTAATGTCGGAATGCGACAGCAAGGGCGAGACGACACCGGCGACGATGGCAGAGGTGAAGCTCTGCGTAAAGCCCTGCAGCGACGAGGTCATGCCGCGGTTGCTCGGAAACAGCTCAAGCGCGAGCAGCGTCACGCTCGGCATCGCGAATGCCATGCCGGTGGTGTAGAGCATCACCGGCAGCACTGACCACGGCAGGGCGGGCGCCGCGAGCGCACTGTAGCTCACGTTGAACGCCGCCGCGCCGAACATGATGCAATATGCGATCCCCACCGTGCGCCGCAGTGATACCGTCTCGGCAAACCGTCCCGACAGGAACGCACCTGTCATCACGCCCGCGATGCCCGGCACGAACAGCCACGCAAACTGCTTCTCGTTCAGGCCGAGGAGGTTGTAGATGAACGCCGGCGCCGAAACGACGTAGATGAAAAAGCCGGCGAAATTGAGCGCTAGCGTC
>MERG01000344.1:26271-28502 GCA_001771985.1 Betaproteobacteria bacterium RIFCSPLOWO2_12_FULL_62_13
GTAAAGCGTCAGGAAGACGAACACCGAGCGCCAACCGAACCAGCCCAGCAGCCAGCCCCCCAATATGGGCGCGATCGCCGGAGCGAGCCCGAAGATGATCGTCACCAGCGACATCAGCCGCTGCGCCGCGTGCCCCTCGAAACTGTCGCGGATGATGGCGCGCCCCACCACCATCCCTGCTCCCGCCGACAGCCCCTGCAACGCGCGAAACACCAGCAACTGAGCGAGGTCAGGGGCAAGAACACAACCGACCGACGCAATCGCATATACGATCAGGCTCCCGAGAATGACGGGGCGCCGCCCGAACGAATCGGACAGCGTGCCATGGAACAGCATCATCACCGAGAAGGGGAGAAAATAAGCGCTCAGCGTCTGCTGCAACCCGGCGGGAGTGATGGCGAATTCGCGTCCGATCGCGGGAAAGGTCGGCAAATAGGTGTCGATCGAAAACGGCCCCAGCATCGCGAGGCCCGCGAGGACAGCCGCCAGCAACGGCGCGGAAATCGGGGGGCGGTGCAACGTGTATGCCTTTCTGTGCGCGACTCCAGGGAAGCACTGCATAACTGAGCGGGATACTTTATCCCGTCATTCCGGCGGAAGCCGGAATCCAGTCGGCCCTTGGCCAATTATCCCGTCATTCTGGCGCAAGCCAGAATCCAGTGAGCCCTTGGCCGCAATGACGGGCCTGGTCAGAGTTTCTCTACCCGCCGCTCAGGAATTCGAAGCAGATGAGCCGCAAATCCTCTCGGCGCAAAGCCGCGCGGGGTGCGCCACTATACGCTGGAGCATCGGGTTCGGCTACTATCTCCCTGAGCTTGCGCACTGCCTCGATCAGCTCCTTCGCCTGCCCGACGGCCTTGAACGACCGCAGCGCCGCGCGCAACTCCCTGATCTGCACCGAAAGCATCGGCTGATTAAGGAATCGGATCAAGTCGATCGCCTCCCGCCGGTCAACGTCGGGATGATTGAGGTACCCCTGAATCGCAGTCGCCACCGTCTGCTGGATCGGGTCTATCGTGCGAGGTGCGGCCTCCAGCGCCTGTTGTTCGGTGACCGACTTGATGATATCAGCGATGACCTCCTCCTGAATTGCGAACACGCCCCTCAACGCATCCGGCTCGACGACGCGCGGCGTGGACGGCTCGCACTGGATCAGGTTCGCAATCAGATAACGATTGTCGAGGATCGCGCGTTCCTTGAGATCGTAGTAGCGCCAGTAGTGCTGCTTTCCCCCATTGCGCTCAGCGCGGAAATAGAAGAACACGCCCTTCGCCCCCAGCTTGATCAGACCGGAGTGGATACCGTCGGGGAGTTGTTCCAGCGTTTCACGCGCCCCGCCTTCCAGCATCTGCTTCAACTGGTGCGCAAGCGATTCGTTGCTGACGAGCTCCATCGCCTGTTCTTCCTCCTGGATGACCGCGCCGTCCTCTTCGCGGATGCGGCGCAGCGTGTTGAAGTTCTGCGGGTGGACGAGTTCCCCCAACACGCTCGCATCGTGGAATCCCGCCTGATCGATCGCCGAAATCTTCTGCGACAGGCTCTCCACCAGCCGCAACAGCCGTTCGAGCCCCGCGTCCGGGAACATGTTGTAAATCCACAGCTCGTCGAACTCGGAACCGATGCGGTCGATGCGCCCCGCGCGCTGCACCATCCGCGTCGGGTTCCAGTGCAGATCGTAGTTGAGCAGCAGCCCGCAGTCCTGCAGGTTCTGGCCTTCCGAGAGCACGTCGGTGGAAATCAGGATGTCGATCTCGCGTTCGGTGGCCGCCCAATCCGGGCGCCCGTTCGACTTCGGCGCGAAGGCTTCGACAATGCGCAGACGCTCTTTCGCATCCGCGCCGCTGTCCATGCGACGCACGTTGAGCCCGCCCAGTTCCGCGCGGAACGCCTGCGCCTTCGGGTTCTCCGGGTGGCCGACGTGCCGATAAAGATAGCGTGCAGTGTCCTTAAAATAGGTGAAGACGAGCACCTTGCGGCCTTTGAGGTCCCCGCGCAGCAACTCTTTCAAGCGCTGGAGCTTGGCGTCCTTCTCGGGGTTGATGTCCTTCACCCGCTCCCAGATGCGGGTCAGCACCTTGACGTCATGCTTCACCGCCCGGTCGATGCCGCGCGGATCGCAGTCGACGATGTTGACCGTCGCCACGCTCCAGCATCCGGCCGCATCTTCGTTCTCATCCAGTTCGTCGGCGAGCGAACCCGGCGTCGCATCGTCAGCGCTCGCCCAGCTCGGT
>MERG01000345.1 GCA_001771985.1 Betaproteobacteria bacterium RIFCSPLOWO2_12_FULL_62_13
TGGTGTATTAAAGAATTGGTGGGTAGGGCAGTTGCAGCGTGCCGGCCACGAGAACGGCGTTCCAACCGCCACAGCCGATCCGATACCGCAGGCAGCCGCGCGTTCCGCGCCGGCACGAATGGTGCCCTGTGCATAGTAGTCACAAAAGGTTGCGATGGATAAGTGTGGCGCCAGTGGCAGCCGCTATCCCGCGCGAATTCCCAAACTGCGGATGATCTTGTCCCAGACCTTCCAATCCTTGATCATGAATTGCCTGAACTCATCTGGGCTGCTGGTCTTGACCTCGAGACCGACGCTGGCCAGTTTCTGCGTTACATCCGGCATCTGCAAGCTCTTGACAATCTCGCCGTTCAACTTGTTGATGACTGCCTGGGATGTTCCGGCAGGCGCCAGAGTCGCATACCAAGAAAAGGCATCGAAGCCCTTCAGTCCTGATTCAGCGATCGTGGGGAGCTCTGGCACAAGTGCCGATCGTGCAGCGCTGCTAACGGCCAATGCTCTTAGCTTGCCGGTCTTGATATGGGGATAGGCCGGCGGAACCACGCTGAAAGACAGACTCACGTGACCGCCCAAGAGATCAGCAACGGCCGGCGCTATCCCCTTGTAGGCAACGTGCACCATATCGACCTTGGCCATCGATTTGAACAACTCGCCCGCGAGGTGCGAACCTCCGCCTACGCCCCCGGAAGCAAACGTCAGGTCTTTCGGCCTGGCTCTGGCCAAGGCGATCAGCTCCTTGACCGTCTTGACGGGCAGGCTAGGGTGCACCACGAGCAAGAATGGCGAAGTCGCGATAAGACTGATCGGCGCGAAGTCTTTTACGGGGTCATAGGGGGGCTTGCTGTAAAGACTCGCGTTGTAGGCATGCGAGTTTGGCGTCATGAGTAGCGTATAGCCATCGGGCGGGGATTTTGCAACGAGCTCAGTCCCAATGTTTCCACCCGCACCGGGCCGGTTTTCCACAATGACCGGTACGTTCCACGCGGTGTTGAGTTTTGCCGCGACCACGCGAGTGAGCGTATCTACGCCACCACCGGCAGCAAACGGAACGATATAGCGGATCGCCTTGGTCGGATAGCTCTGCGCAAACGCCAAAGTGCAAGTGGCAAGGAGCAACCACCCAACTCCGGATATAAGCGTGTTACGTGCGTTAATCGACACAGAAGGTCTCCTTTATATAGTAACCAGCCACAGGAAGCGCAGTATGACGGCTTGGTTGTCCGGGTCAAGTGCTGGTCTTCGCGGGCAGCGACCGGATGGCCTGCGCAATTTCCACGGAGACCATAAACCGCACCCTGCGATCCGTGGCGAGAAAGTGGAGTTGGGTTACTAGCACTATAGGCACGGTGAAACCGCTGCATTCGCACTTCGCGGAGCAGATCGCGGTGGTGATCAAAGGGAAGCTCGGTCACCGCACATCAAGTGAGACACGAATCCTAGCCCAACCGGACCAGACTTACACTCGCCCAGCGACGAGACGGTATTGTGAATGTCGTCATAGTTCCGCTTGCAGGTTCGCCGATGGGCGACTCAAATGCCGCCGCTGTGAGAAGCGTTTCAGTGTGCGCTCGGTATGGAAAGCAAGGCAGCTGGCGGCTGCGCTTAAGCATCGGCTGGTTGAGATGCTTGCGTTGTGTCACGCCGTGGCGGTTGGCTTCGGTGAGGAGTGCCGAAAGCGAGACACCTTGGGCCACGGTAAAAGAGGTGGTGCTTGCTGCCTGCACGACGACGATCGCTTGGGTTCCGTCCCGTATTTCTCAGCAGGGTACGTATACCCAGAGATCGAGCATCACGGAGCAATTTGGATGCGGAAGAAAAGGCACCTCTACCGCAGAGAAAGGTAGATGCTGGGCGGGCAAGTGCCGCTCCCACACTTGGTACGCTTGATAGAACTCTTTCAGATCCATGTGGAACTGTTGAATACGCACGATGTTGGAGAGTGAGGTTCCGGCTTTACGGCAGACTTTTTCGGCGTTGTCTAGTAGATATTTCATCTGCTCCTGTATGCTCGAACCAAAGTACGGTTGAGCAGAGTCGATCCGCGCCGGTTTCACCAAGCCGTCACCGTCTATCGCGAGCATACCGGACAAGAACAGCAAGTCTCCGCTGCGAACCGCCTGTGGATAACCTTTGAATGCCGGCATTACGCCAGCGTCGATGACTTCCTTTTCGCTGCCAGCGCCATCAGTTAACGCTATCGTGTTTATTTCGATTCGCGCTTCGGGCATGACCAGCCCTGGATTTGGCATGGGGATCAGCGTTGTCGCAGGAGGCTGCTTACCGAAATAACTGGCCCAAATTTCGTTGAAAGGCGCGAAATCCTCGAGATCGCGCAAGTACACCTGAAACTTCAACACGTTCGACAGCGAGGACCCCGCAGCCCGCAACGCGGGTTCTATCTTGTGACGCAGGATGAACTCGGTTTCAAGCTTGATCGGAACGCCCTTCCAGATGTAGCCCTGGGGCAGCCTTGCTCCAGGCGGAATGCTCTGCCCAAACTTTTTGGAATCGGCGAGGCGGCCTGCGACGAATACGTAGTTTCCCGCCTTGAGCGCCGGGCTGTAGCCCGATGTGGGATGAACCTCTATTTCCTTGGGGCGAACATGCTCGATACCAAAGCCAGGTCCAGGACGTACTGCAATTATCTGAACCTCAATTTCCTGCCGGTCGAGCAACAACCCCTTCTGTAAGACCGACGTGCTGGGCGGGATGTGATCGCCAAGCTTCGCACGGCGCACATCGTGGTATGGCTCCACAGCGCGGTGTGTAGTGTAGTACTGGTCCAGCCGCACTATGTCCCGAAACTTGGCGCCACCGGCCTGCAAAACGCGCTCAAGATTAAAAAAGATCTGCTCCGCTTCGCGCTTGTGCTTGGGCTTATCATAATGAGGCAGTCCGCTCTGCAAAACCTGTGGTGCCATGCCGCTTACGTAATCATGTGTGCCTTTATGTCCGGTAGCGAACACCCAGCGCCCGGCTTTGATTCCGGGCGCAAACCGAATACCACCTTGCGCGATTATGACGGGGAGCAGTGGTTCAGTCGTTGAAATTTTTGGCCTTGCCATTTACTTCTTCCTTGCGAATCCTGCTCGAGCGCTTGCGTTCATATAATGGTCTTCACGAGACTGTATGCTCCTGAGCCATGTGACACGAGCCTCAGGCAACCTGCAGAATCCCGGGTACGCGTGACACTGACGTGCCGTTAGTTGAAACTCGAGGAATGGCGGCATAAGTCACGATTTTACACGGCTGTGCCGGATGGGTCAGGACATCGCGCGCGTGACTTACGCTTGTTGCGGAATCGTGCGAAACGTGTTCCCAAACGCTTCTCGGCCGAAAACAGTTCGCCAAGATGCGCTAGGATCGATGCAAACGCCTCGATTCATATCCGAGCATCAGCGTTTTGCAATGCAATTAAGCTGCTGTCGCCTCGCATACATCACCTCCGAATGCTATCTAGTCTTGCGCATGGCTTCAACCTCAGCGCCGTGCAGAGGCTTTCTTGCTAACTGATTTTATGCTACTTTGAAACAGAGCATTCTTAGTCGCGTCAAAAAAGGGAGCGCCCTACATGTTCTCCTCCGTTTGCCTACGCCCTGTTTGGTTCGTTTCCTGGTTCTTGATTGCTTGGTCGGTGACGGCTGCAGATGTGCCGAAAGATTATCCGATTCGCCCCGTGCGGATGGTGAATCCGTATCCACCGGGTGGCAGTAGCGACCCAATGTGCCGCACATTAGCGGAAGCGTTGACAAGATCTCTCGGTCAACAGTTCGTCGTGGACAATCGTGGCGGCGGGAACGGCAACATTGGTACCGATGTCGTCGCCAAGGCGAATCCGGACGGCTATACACTCCTATTCGTCGCTGGGAGCGCGTTTACGATCAATCCCTTCGTGTATAACTCCCTGCCATTCGACTACAAGCGCCACTTCGCGCCCATCGGGTTGTTTGCCAGCGTTCCGAACATTCTCGTAGTGAACCCGTCTTTACCTGCCCGCACACTTAGTGATTTCATCGATTACGTGAGGGCACGTCCTGGTCAAGTCAACTTTGCTTCCGCAGGCAACGGCAGCACGATGCATCTTTCTGCAGAACTGTTCCAGAAAATGACGGGCACCAAAATGCAGCACATCCCGTACGTCTCGCCTGGACAGGCCACACTAGACACCATCGCCAACCGGACGCAGCTGATCTTTCATTTGGTGGCAGCCGTCGCGCCCCACGTTCGGGCCGGCAAATTGCACGGAATTTCGGTCCTAGCGCCGTCCCGCTCCGGGGTGTTGCCCGAAATACCGACGACGCAAGAGGCCGGGTTGCCAGGGTTGGAGTCGGCAGCCTGGTACCTGATATTAGCGCCCAAAGGCACGTCCAAGACGATCATCGCCAAACTGAACAAGGAAATCAATCGCTCCTTGCAGGAAGTGGGGCTTCGCAAACGGATCATTGACATGGGCGGCAACCCATTGGGTGGCACTCCCAAGGATGCGGACGATATGGTAGATGCTGAAGCGAAGAAATGGTCAGAGATCGTGAAGCTGGCCGGCGTTAAACTCGGCTAATGTTCTTAGTGACGGTATATGAGGGCTCTTAGTAAAGTCCGTTTCTGAAAGGACAAGCGGACATGAAGAAGAAGCGTTTCACGGCGCAGCAGATCATCGAGTTCTTTGAAAAGTCCCAGAGCGCATTGGAAGAACTTGGCGACAGAAGCACGGTTTTAGCGATGTGCCTTCTGCGGCTAACGCTCAATGTTCGGGAGCTTACAAGTGAGTGAAGCGAAGCGGCTGTGGGGCTGGAGGCGAAGCACGCGAAGATCATGAGGCCGCTGGCCGAGGCGCACTTGGATGTGGCGACGCTCAGTGTCAAGGGGATGCAATGACTACACCGTCGACGGCAGAGCTCAAGAAGAAACTTCTCGCCATGGTCGACCGCGAGGCGCTCGTCGCGATCGCGTGCGATCTCGTCAACATTCCGTCTCCCACCGGCGCGGAAAAAGCCTGTGCAGACTACATCATTGGCCGCTATAAGAAAGCGGGCATCAAGGTGCTACCGCAGGTCTTCGAAGATACCCGCTCGAACGCGATCGGAGTCATCAAGGGCACCGGCGAGGGCGCTGTGCTCATGCTGAACGGCCACATGGATACCTCCTATACCGGTGAGGAGCAGTATCTTCCGGACCGGGCGGGCTACAAGGCGAAGGCGGTAATCGATGGGGACTGGATCTACGGACTCGGCATCTACAACATGAAAGGCTCGCTCGCGTGCTTTCTCCACGCTGCTGAAATCCTTACGAAAGCAGGCGCTGAACTCGCCGGTGATCTTGTGATTGCTTGCGTCGCGGGGGAAATCGAGAAAGCGCAGGTCGACCGTTACCAGGGACCGCTCTATCGCGGTGGCGCATGCGGGACGTGGTATGCCATAACGCACGGTGCGGTGGCTGATTTTTGTGTAGTGGGCGAGCCCTCGGGCATGACGTTGATGCGGGCACACGGCGGCTATGTCTGGACCCGCATCACCCTCGTAGGCGACCCGATGCATACGATCTTCGGCACGCCCAGGAACAACACGATCAATAACATGATAAAAGTGATGCAGGCGATCCAGGCATGGGGCGAGAGCTACGAAAAACGCTGTTCGTATCTCGGCATGCCGGCGCACGTCACGCTTTCTGCGATCGAGGGCGGCTGGCCCTACCGCTGCTCGCGCGTGCCCGTCTACTGCACGCTGTACGTGGACACACGGCTGATGCCTGACCAGGACCCGCTCATCGTCCAGCGCGAGATTGAGACCGTGCTCAAGAACTTGAAAGCGCAGGATCCGGACCTGGCTGCTCTGGAAATGGATTCGCACATTTTCATGAATCAGTGGGGTTCGGAATGCGTCCCCAACGAATACATTTATCAGGCGGTGGCGGAGGCTCACCGGCAGGTACACGGAAAGGAAGTCGAGGTGACGTCGATGTCGTTCGCGTCCGACGCGTGCGAACTCGTTCGCCACGGCATCCCCGCGCTAAATTACGGCGCGACCGGCCGCACGCGGATACTCTCAGGTGTCCACCATCACGACAAGGGGCAGAGCGACTGGAATCCCAAGCAAGGCGAGCACGCCGCGATCTCCGACCTCGTGGAAACCACCAAGGTTTATCTGACACTCATCGTCGATACGCTCGCGCGCCCCCGCGCTGAACTGGGACTTCCCGCGCCGAAGAAGCAAGCGCACTGAAAGCGGGAGGCGAGGGTCTGCCAGACTAGCCTGCACGAACGGAGCCCGCCATCGCGAGGCGCGCAGCCGACGCGGAACTGACAAATTGGAGGAACGCATGTCGATAAGAGTGGCGCTGCTGCGCTCATTGCTCTCGCTTTTCTGCATCGGGCTGCTTGTCCTCTCATCCCCGTTGCCTGCCCACCCGCACAGTTCTCGGCGCTTGTGAAATCGGAAGTCGCCAAATGGGCGAAAGTCGCGAGGAGCGCAGGCATCAGGCCGGAATAAGGTGCTCGGCCGGGTTTGCAGGCGTTGGCGTTGTTACGCGCCGCGATCGGGTCCGCGGCAGGCGGCAAGCCGGTGGACGCGGCTACGTGACCGGATTGGAACTCGAGCGGACACAGGAGAAATCAATGAGCATG
>MERG01000346.1:0-19530 GCA_001771985.1 Betaproteobacteria bacterium RIFCSPLOWO2_12_FULL_62_13
CGATAGGTAGTATTTCAGATTGCTCTGCGTGATCCGGTATTGCCCCCCGTCTCCCGCAAACGGCGCGAGTTCAAACTTCCCGACCAACCCGTACAAGCCGCGTTCATCCTCCATACACCTGCCGGGCCCGGTAATCCCTTCTGCCGCCATCAGCGCGGCAAACACGCCGTTGCGACTCGCATTGCCGGCAGCAGCGCCCTTCCACATCGAAAGCTTTCCGCGACGCGTAGCCTCGAGGGCGATGTTCGGGGTAACTGCTAGCGAAACTGCATTCGCTATCTGAACCGGATTGAGGGCAAACACATGGGCAGCCCCGACGGCGCTTCCAACCGCCGTATAGAAGACATTGTCCATGCCCTTATCGCGCATGCGCGTGGGTTGAAACAGGTTGTGGTAAACGTCGTACGCGAGCGTAATCGCAGCAATCGCGGTCCTGCCGTCTGCACCCGTCGCATCGACCGCGGCAAGTACTCCGGAGATCATGTCGCTTGGGTGCCCCCCGCCGCCCGGGTAAGTATCGTTACCATCGAGGTAGCGGCCCATGACTCCATTGGCGAACGCCGCGAGTTCAGGAAGAGTACGCTGAGCGGTGCCGAGCACTCTTGCGCCAGTCGCCGTGCCGGCACGCAAGGCCATCCGGCGCGCGATCCGGCTTGGCTTGGCATGATAAGCACCGAGCGCGCAGCCCAGGGTGTCGATCACGCGGCGTTTGCATTCGTGCACAACCGATGCCGGCAACTGCCCGAAACGGAAGGCGCTCGCATAAGCGACGATGCGGCCGATAGTCGCGTCTGTCCCTGCTTCCTCGGCGAGTTGATCTTCCGTGGTCATGGTGTGGCGCTCATTAAGACGATACGCGACATGCAGCATCCGGCCCACGACGGGAGCGAGGGAGATGTCCTCCGCCCGCCATATCGAACTGCTCCCTCGGGATCTTTTCTGCTTCCGAATCTAACAGATGTGACCATAGCTTTCCCAAATATTATGTTATGTTACTATTCCTTGCGATTATCCTCGGAGCGAGCAGTGAAGCTGCGCCAGTTGCGATACGTGCTGGAGGTTTTTCGTCAGGGCAACCACATTTCAGCCGCGGCGGAGATCCTTCATACCTCTCAGCCCGGTATCAGCAAGCAGATTCAGTTACTCGAGTCGGAACTGGGTTTCGAGGTATTCCTGCGCAAGCGCAATCGGGTCGTGGGCTTGACTGAACCCGGCCGGGAAGTTGTTGAGATCGCTCAGCGCATCCTGGCCGACGTAGATAATCTGCAGAACATAAGAGAGGACTTTACGTCCAAGGATGGTGGCCACCTCACCGTCGCAACAACGCACACCCAGGCACGTTACATACTGCCCAAGGTAATCGAAAGGTTCGTCAAGCGGCATCCAATAGTACGCTTGGGACTTCGGCAGGGCAACCCGACGCAGATCTGCGAACTGGTCGAGGCGGGTGAAGCCGACATCGCCATCGGCACCGAAACCACGCGTCCGTTCCCCAACCTGGTGATGCTTCCGTGCTTTCAGCTCTCCCGCAGCGTCATTGCCAAGCGCGGTCATCCGCTCCTCAAAGTCAAGAGGCTTACGCTCAGGGAAATAGCGAAATACCCCATCATTACTTACGACCCTTCGTTCAGCGGTCGCTGGAAGGTGATGGATGCGTTCAAAAAAGAAGGGGTCGAGCCCAACGTAATCTTCGGCGCATTGGACGCAGACGTAAGCAAGACCTACGTAGAGCTTGGTCTGGGTATAGCCATCCTGACCACCGTCGCCGTTGACCCGAAGCACGACATGGAGCTCGGCGCCAGAGACGCGAGTCACCTGTTCGAGCCCAGCACGACATATATTTCGCTGCGCTCGAACAGCTATTTGCGCAAGTTTGTGTTCGACTTCATCAGGGATTTCGCGCCGCAGCTCACGCCTGAAGTCGTAAGAGCCTCCCTGAAAAGAGACATTGCGCGAAGACCAGCACCGTAACGAACAATGACGGCGGTCATGGCACAGTCGCCGAAAAGGATGCCGGCCGCTTCCTTCGGGCGGGAACTCTGCTGAACGTCGTGAAAATGCCTGACGCTGCTCAGCCCGTTCCGGCCCTCAGGGAGCGGGAAGACAAGTCCTTCGTCGAGGCATTCAAGGGTTGAGCTTGCGTCATTCCCTGGCACGCTGCGCTTTGCGCCGCGACGTTGCTCCACCCAGCAGCGCGACGATTGCGCTGACTCCGCGCGGCGTCTGCCGCTCGAATGTATCGACGATGCCGAGCAGTCGCGTGACCCGCCGCCCGTCGAGAAGATGGCCCAGGCAGTCGCGCAGCTTCGCCTCATGCTCCCGGGGCTTGAGCTGCCGCTGCCCCCAGGCGCCGTGCGGGCCGCGGCAGACGGCTTTGAGCTTCCTGCCATCGCGCATCTCGGCCTCAATCGTCACGTGCATGCCGCTCCAGTCACCCGGAACTGCCGCGTCCTGGATGAGTTCGATCTTGCCCAGCAGCGCCACCATGTCGGAGCGGAAGCGCCGCGCATCGTTGAAACTGTCGATGCCGACTCTGCCATCGAGCAGCGCGGCGGCGGCAGTGTACTGAAAGCTGAATTTGCCATCGAGGCCGCTCGCCGGTTGCGGCCGGTCGATATATTCCATTACCGGCCCACGGATCGTCACTCGCGCGATCGCGCGCGGGTCGTTGATCTTCGGATGCAGCTCGAGCGCCGCGGTGATCGCCCAGTGAGTCGCGAACTGCGACGGGAAGAGTTTTATCGCGAGTCCCGGGTCGACCACGCGAAATGGCTTGCCGTAACCGAGCAGCTTGTCGTTATCGAATTCATCCGGAAAGAATGTCGCGATAAAACCGCGCGGCGCTTCGAAGATCGCGGGACTGGCGGTGAAACCGCGCGCTGCGAGCAGCGCCGCGTCGAGACCAGAGGCAGCGGCGTAACCGCAGTGCGTGCTTTTCGTCATCGATCCGATATTGGCAAGCAGCGAGCCGGCTCGCGAAGCCGCAATTCCCAGCGCATGGGCCAGGCCCTCGCTGTCGAGCCCGAGCAGATGGCTTGCCGTGACCGCAGCGCCCAGCACGCCGACGATTCCCGGCGGATGAAAACGCAGCGCATCCGGCCGGTACTGGCTGGCGGCGAACTGGATGCGCCCCTGGATCTCCATCCCCTTGGCGACAGCAGTCACCACCTCCCGTCCACTGAGGCCCTGCGCCTCAGCAAGCGCCAGCGCCACGGGCACCGTGGGCGATACCGAGTGCGTCGGCGGAAGCCACATCGGCTCGAAGTCGAGCACATGTGTCGCCACACCATTGACATAAGCCGCGTGTACTACCGAGGTTTTGAAACGACGTCCCCACACCGTCGCTTGCTGTTTGCCGCCGAGGCTCTTCACGTGCTCGGCGAGCAATGCAACCGGCTCCTGCAAGCTGCCGGCGACAGCCACCGCGATTCCGTCCGCGATGGCCTGCCTGACGCGATGTATGCACTTCCCGCCCAGCGATTCGAACCGCGTCGCCGCAATGATGTCGCATAACTCGCGGGTGATCGTCATGGTGTGTCCCCACTCGCCGATCAACGAACCTCGCGCTGAAACCACTTGGCGCCGCCCGTTTCCTTCCCCACGCGTTCGACCGCTGCAAATAAAGCATGGTTCTCGCCGGGCATAACGTCATCCTCGGCGCCGCGCTCCAGGAATTCCTGGGCGGCCCGCGAAAGCCGCTGCTGCGCGATCCAGCGCAGGTCGTCGATATTGTGGCTGTCGCGAAAGTTCACTATCTGGATATCCGCCGGGCCGCCAGGCGCAGACCACGGACCGATTTGGGTTTGAGCATCGTTTTCTGTATTCTAATGCACCAGAACCGTTCTATGCATCGGCAAGGATACCAGCCAAACTTTGATGGCCGATCGTCCGTCCCAAGAGAGTCCATGATATGAAAACCGAATACGCTCGCCCAGGACAAGTAGATTCAACCCGGAGGCAGTCGGTTGGAACGCGGCAAGCCGGCGTGGGCCCTGCTGCGCAAGCTCGGCGCCCGCCGTGCGTCCCATCCACCTGATCACGCTTATCACGCTGGCGGTCCAGGGCTCCCACATCGGCAGCCGGGTGGTCGCCTCGCTGTTCGCCATCGAATTGGGAGCAAATCCGCTCCTGATCGGGGTTTTGATCTCCGCCTACGCCGTGTTTCCGCTACTGCTGGGGGTGTACTCGGGGCGCGTTTCCGACCGCTTCGGCTCGCGCTATCCGATGCTCGCCGGCACGAGCGTATTGGGACTGGGGCTGTTGCTGCCTTTTCTTTGGCCGCAGCTTGCAACGCTCTACGTCTCCGCGGTCCTCGCGGGGACGGGCTTCGTGTTTTTCAACGTTTCGGTGCAGAACCTGGCCGGCGGCCTCGGATCGCCCGAGGAGCGCACACGCAATTTCAGCACACTCGGCCTCGGCTACTCCGGCGGCCACATGATCGGTCCGCTCATCACCGGATACGCCATCGACTCCTACGGCTTCACCTTCGCCTATGCGTGTCTCGCCGTCCTTGCTCTTTTGCCTGCGGTGCGGCTGGCCGCCAACCCGCGTCTCGACGTTGCGCCGCGCGCTTCCGGCCCGGGGCGAAAGAGCACGTTGCAGCTCCTGCACAGTGCGCCGCTGCGCCGCGCTGTGATCACCAGCGGACTGGTGGTGACCGGCTGGGATCTCTACGGTTTTTACGTTCCGATATACGGCCATTCGATCGGCCTGTCCGCCTCCACCATCGGCACCATACTCGGGGTGTTCGCGGTCGCCACGTTTGTCGTGCGCATTGTGCTGCCGGCGTTCACGCGTCGTTACGGCGTGGAGATGGTGCTGTCGATGGCGATGTTCACCGGCGCCGTGTTTTTTCTGGCCTTTCCTTTCGTCGAGTTCGTGCCCGCGCTGCTCACGCTCTCGTTCGGCATCGGGCTCGCGCTCGGATGCGGCCAGCCGCTCACTCTCGACATCGCCTATAACCGCTCGCCGGCGGGACGCTCCGGCGAAGTCGCCGGCCTGCGGCTCACGATCAACAACATCACTCACATTGGCGTGCCGCTCGCCGCGGGCGCGCTCGGCTCCGCGCTTGGAGTGACGCCCGTGTTCTGGACGAACGCGGCAATTCTTGCCACCAGCGGCTTTCTCGCGCGCGGAAACGGGGGCCGATAGCGGGCAGCGACGATGCACGGGTCACGAGTCACGAGTCACGGGTCACGGCAAAGCTTGACTAGGCGCGCGCGGCGCTGCGGCCCGCGATGCGGCCGAAAACCGCGCCCGACATAAGCCCGGAGCCCAGCGCGTAGTTGTAGTGAAACAGCCCTCCGACCATCTCGCCCGCGGCATACAGGCCCGGGATCGGCCGCCAGCCGGTCGAAACCACCTGCGCCTCGCTGGTCACTTTCACACCGCCGAATGTGAAGGTGATACCGCCCGTCACCGCCCATGACAGGTACGGCGGCGTATCGAGTTTCTGCGCCCAATTTGTCTTGGGCGGATAAATACCTTCCGTGTGCATGCCATCCAGCACGGCAGGATTGAACGGTCCGCCACGCCCCGCGGCTGCGTTATACTCTTCGAGCGTTTCCATCGCCCGCTTTTGATCGACTTTCATCTGCTTCACCAGACCCTCGAGCGTGTCCGACTTGAGCGGCTCGCTGGTCCAATAGCGCGGTTCAAAAAGCTCCACCACCTTGCTGTCGAAAATCTGGTAGACCAGGCCGCGCGGTTGCTTGAGAATGAGACCGCCGTATTTCGCGTAGGTGAACGAATTGACGTCCACACCCTCGTCGATCCAGCGCTTGCCCTCGACGTTGATCATCACGCCGAAGGGATACGACAGGCGGTTGGTCTTATCCGTCATCTCGCGCCTGCCGTAGTCAGGCGCTTCCGCAACGATCGGCGTCGCATGGCAGCCGCCCCAGTGCCCCCACGGCATTGCGCCGATATCCAGCGCCATCTTGAGCCCATCACCGTAGTTGAAATTGGAGCCTCGCACTTTGGCGTGACCCCATTCCTGGCCAAGATAGTGTGTGCGCCACGCCGGGTTGGTCTCGAATCCGCCGCAGGCGAGGATGACCGCCCTGCCGGAGATCGTCTCCAAGCCGTCCGGGCCGCGCACGACGACACCACTCACGCGGCCGGTCTCGCTTTGGGTCAACTCAAGCACGTGCGACTCGTAACGAATGTCGATGCCCATCGCCTCACCGGTCTCGAACCACGTATCCGACAGACCGACCCCCTCATGCACGGTGCGCACGATGGCGCCGCGCGGCCACTTGATCTGGTTGCCGACCTTGATGCCCATGACCGAGCGCGCGAGCTCGAATTTCATCTTGCCCAGATCCTGCATCCAGCACGTGGTATCGTAGGAATTCTCGATGAGGATGTTGCACAGTTCCGGGTCGGTGCGGCCGTCCGTAACGCGCATCAAGTCGTCACGGAACGCCTCCCTGGGGTAGACCGGAACCCCGGCGTGAAATCCCGGATACTCCTCTTCAGCGGTCGGCACGAAGCGGTCAAGGTCCGCAACCTTGTCAAAGTGGAAGCGCAGAATCGCCCCGCTGAAAAACGTGTTGCCGCCACGTTGCGGTTTCGAAGCCTTCTCCAGGACGAGCACGCGCTTCGCACCGTTCTCCCTGGCGGAAACCGCCGCAGCGAAGGCAGCATTACCCGCGCCGACCACGATGACGTCGTAATCCATATCTCGAAACTCCTGTTGCCAGATGCCGGGGGCAGGTTTACAGGAACGCGACCAGACTGTGGACACCTGATCGGTCGCCTTAAGGTGCAGCGAGTATGCGGCTGCCCGTAAAACCCTGTCAAGAAGCGGCGCCCCGCGGAATGACAGCAGGCGCGCAGAAACTTACAATACGTGGAATCGCGAGCGTTCGTGCAATCGTCGAGAACGGGCGAGCGCCCACCGCGCCTGCCCCGCCCTTCCTCCGTCCGAAGGGCGAGGGGAGATTTCCGGTGCATATGGGTTATCACCCGCTTGCACGCGGCACGATAATGGAGGCACCATGAATCTTGATCGCCGAGCCGTTTCCTCCCCCACGCGTGAGATCGCAAGCTGGGTCGCCAATCTCAGCTACGCCGATTTGCCTGCCCGCACCCGGGAAGTGGCGCGTTGCGCGATTCTCGATACGGTCGGCTGCGGCGTTTACGGTTTCAACACGCCGTGGGCCAAGATGCTGCTGGCGTGGGCGCGCGCCGGGGGATCGAAGGCCGAGTGCACGGTGTGGGGCGAGGCGGCGCCGGGTTTGCGCCCGGCAGACGCGGCGCTCGTCAACGGAACGGCATCGCACGCATTCGAGCTCGATGATTACCACAACGCCAAAGTTCATCCGGGCGCGGTGGTCGTGCCGGCAGCGCTCGCCATGGCGGAAAAGCTCGACGCGAAGGGCGAGCGGGTGGTGACCGCGATCGCCGGGGGTTATGAAGTAATGATCCGCTCGAGCCTTGCACTCAATCCTTCCGCCGCGCGCCTGCGCGGCTGGCACCTGACGGGCGTGTGTGGTCCGTTCGGCGCCGCCGCGGCGTGTGCCTCGCTGCTCGGTCTCGGTGTCGAACAAACGGCATGGGCGCTGGGGCTGGCGGGAACCCAGGGCGCGGGGCTGTGGGCGTTCAACGCCGACGGAACGATGAGCAAGCGTCTGCACGCCGGCAAGGCGGCGCACTCGGGCGTGCTTGCCGCCGAACTCGCCGCGCTCGGCTTCACCGGCCCGACGCGGATTTACGAGTTCGACGACGGCGGCGTACTCAAGGCCTTCTCGGATGCTTCAGACCCCGCCCCGCTCACGCAAGGACTGGGCGATGTCTATCACCTCGATGCCACCGCAATCAAACCGTATTCCTGTTGCGGAAGCGCGCATTCCTACGTCGATGCCGCGCTGGCGCTGCGCCGCAAGCTCGGCGCCCCATGGAACCCGGACCGCCGTGTGCGCGTGGGCCTGGGCAAGGTGGTGGACGTGCAGTGCGGCTTCGTTTACGCGCCCGGTTCCGCGCTCAACGCGCAGATGAGTCTGCGCTATGTGGTCGCGGCGGCGCTCATGGAAGGCCAGGTACTGCCGCCGCAATTCAGTGATGAGAAGCTCGCCGATCCGGCGCTTACCGCGCTCGCTGGCAGGTTCGAACTCGTGCACGACCCCGAACTCGACAAGCTGTATCCCGCGCACTTCGCAGGCTGGGTCGCCGCCGAGGTAAGCGGCGACTGGGTGCGGGTTGACGTACATGACCCATCGGGCTCGCCCGCTTCGCCCATTGACGCCGAGGGCATTACCGAGAAGTTCCGCGGCATCAACCCCCGGCTCCCGGTCGATGCGATCGCCGATGTAACGCTCAATATCGAGCGGCATTCAGTGCATGAATTGTTGCGGCTGCTTGCTGCCGAGGAAAAACAACTACAAACGGCGTGACCCGTGACTCGTGACCCGTGACTCGCCTGCTGAATCCCGCATCTTGAATCCCGAATCCTGAAATTCGTCAGAAGAGGAGGAAACCATGAAGCACCTGTTACGAATCGCCAGCCTGACGCTATCGTTCATCGTGCTGGGGAGCGCACCGCTGAACGCGGTCGCACAGAAGAGCGCCTATCCGGACAAGGCAATCCGGTTCATCGTGCCGTTCGCGCCGGGCGGCGGCACCGATATCATCGCACGCGTCATGGCGCAGAAGCTCTCCGAAGCGTTCGGCCAATCGGTGGTAGTTGACAATCGCGGCGGCGCCGGCGGCACCATCGGCGCCGAGATAGCCGCCAAAGCAACGCCGGACGGCTACACCATGATCATGGTTTCAGGCAGCTACGCGGTCAATGCCGGCCTCTACAAGCTGCCGTACGACCCGCTCAACGGAATCGACACCGCGTCGCTGGTGGGCACCAGTCCGTTCGTCGTCGCGCTTCATCCGTCGGTGCCCGTCAAGGACGTGAGGGAACTGATCGCGCTCGCCAAGGCCAAGCCGGGATCGATCAATTACGCTTCCACCGGAACCGGAGGCATTACGCACATGGCGACCGAGTTGTTCCGGCTGATGGCGAACGTGAATATCGTGCACATCCCGTACAAGGGCACCGGCCCGGCGCTCAACGATCTGATCGGCGGACAGGTCCACATGATCTTCGGCAGCATTCTTGCAACTCTGCCGCATGTAAAATCCGGAAAGCTGAAAGGCATTGCCGTGACCGGTCTCAAGCGTTCGGACGCGGCGCCTGAACTCCCGACCGTAAACGAATCGGGGCTGCCCGGCTACGAAGTCACGTTGTGGTACGGCGTCTGGGGACCCAAAGGTCTGCCGAAAGAAGTTTCCAGCCGCTGGCACGCCGAGCTCGCCAAGATCCTCAAGTCGGCGGACATGAGACGCCGGCTCGCGACCGAGGGACTGGAAGCCGTGGGCAGCACGCCAGAGGAATTCCGCGCTCATCTGAAGCGCGAAGTCGCGAAATGGGCGAAAGTCATCAAGGACGCCAACGTGAAGATCGGCAGTTGACAGGCGCCTGCGGGAGGATGGGCAATCATGCCCACCGACTCGCAGCAACGCGGACCACATTGTCAAAAAGAAACGGATCAGGATAACGACCTGTCATTACACCGACGAAGGAGCGCCCCGATGACTTCAATTGACCAGATGCTGGCGCGATGGCGCGCGGAGCGCGTGCCCCTGAATCCGGGCGCGAACACGCTGCAATTGGAGTCCCTGGAGAGATTTCTCGGCGTTCCGCTTCCCGCGGATCTGCGGAGCTTCTACGCGGCTGCGAACGGGATGGAAGATTACCAGCACGATTCTCACATGGTGTGCATGTGGTCCACCGACAGAATGGTGCGCGAGCGCAATATCCAGGAAGGCGAGGACGAATGGGGACCGTTCCGTGACATCGCATTTGCGGACGTCATCTTCTACGCGTGGCACTTGCGCTTCCGCGTGCGGCAGGAAGCTCGCATGTCCATCATCGCCGAGTTGACCCAGGAGGAACTTCCGAGCCTGTTTGTGCTCTTCGACGTCTTCATGAACAGGCCTGCCAGCATGGGCCTGGTCGGGGCATCGAAAACCAGTCCCTGACGCCGTCTCATTTCCTCCCTCTTGCGGCGGAAGATCAAGGGACTGTAGCCCGGATGAAGCGAAGCGTAATCCGGGATATGCGATCGACAATCCCCGGATGTCATTTCATTCCATCGGGGCTACCGTCGCGCTTCCCACAGGTCCCCGGTTTCCTCCACCTGTCCGTCTCGTTTGAGCTTGATCAGGTGCGCGTGGAGCGAGCGCCGCGCAACGGGATGCAGCCGCGGCGAGGTGTCGGCGTAGACGATCGGCAGCAGTTCGTCGAGGGTTGCGGGATTCTTCCTCTTGAAGGCGTCGAGCGCCTTCTGCTCGCGTCTGAGCCGGTGCGCGATCAGGCGGCACGCTTCCTCGTACGGGGCTTCGATGAGGTGCCCGTGGCCGGGCGCGAGCGACGCGAGTTCGAGCGAAAGCAGGCGCTCCAGAGAATCCAGATACGCCGTCATGTCCCCGTCGGGCGGCGAGATCACGACGGTCGAGCCCTCCATGATGTGATCGCCGGTGAACAGCATCCTGTGCTCTTCCAGCAGATAGCACAGATGATTCGATGTGTGGCCTGGAGTGTGCACCACACGCAGTCTGAAAATGCCGCAATCGATCACATCGCCGTCGCCGATCACCTGGTCCGGCGCGAATGTGAGGTCCTGCCGCCCGTCATCCGGCGACATGGGAAATCCGAACACTTCCGCTCCGGTAGCCCCCCGCAGTGCCAAAGCGCCGGGAGAGTGGTCGCGGTGCGTGTGGGTGCAGAGTATCCACTTCAAGCGATCGCCCACCGCCTCAAGCAGCACCGCGAGGTGCGACACGCTCTCCGGGCCCGGGTCGATCAGCGCCAGCTCATCGCGCCCGATGATGTAGCTGTTGGTGCCCGGCCCGGTCATCACTCCGGGATTGGGTGCGGTAACCCGCACGACGAGGTCGTTCAACCGGGCGATGATGCCGGGAATTATTTCTGCCATTCGCCCCGCCCCTCTGCCGTTGCTGCCTCCTCGTAACCCGGATCGCCCGGCAGCAGCCGGCGCCCGTCCTTTGCGATGCGCGGCAGCACTGTCGGTACGTCGATCCGCGCGCGCATCGCTGCGATCAGCTCGTCGGCCGCCGCAAACTGCGCAAAGAGCTCGAGCGTCCTCAGCGTCGGCGTGCGCAGGTTGAATTCACCCCGCGCATGGGCGGCAAGCGCGGCGCCCGGCCGCACCCACCGATGACCGATAGTCTCGAGATTGTCGTGCAGCGCATCCTGCGCCTCGGGCGCGCAGGCGACAAAGAAGCGGGTGTCGTAACGGCGCGGCGCACCGAGCGGCGTGATCCAGTGGCTGAAGTAGACAAGCCGGTCGGCCGCAAGGCGCAGCTTTTCTGCGGCGAGCAAGCCGCTGAATTCCCGTTCACCGGCATTGAGCGCGTCGCGGTAGGCGCGGAAGCGCTCGATCGCTGCGGATTCGCTCAGGGCCACCATGTTGCCGCGCGTATCGCACGCCAGCAGTATCCCCGCCTCTTCAAAGGACTCGCGGATCGCGGCAATCCAGTAGGCGAGCCCGCCACGCTCCACCTTGAGTATGCCACTCGCCGTCGTGTCATCGAGCCCGATACACCGCGTGCAAGCCTCCAGGGAATAATCGGCTTCGTCCAGCGCTCCGCCGGGAAAGACATAGATGCCGGGCATGAACCCGGACTGGAAGTTTCTCTGCAGCATCAGCACTTCGACCCCATCATCCGAGTCGCGAATGAGCGTGACGGTGGCAGCGGGAACGGGAGTGATCTCGACCATTATTATCTACTATTCACCTTTTTCCATTTACCATTTGCCGCTTTCATGTGCCGTAGCGCACCGGCGACTTCGCAAGCTTGAGCGCCGCCAGCGCACTGTAGCACGCGAGCCACGCGGTCCTGGGATTTTCCGGCGCCGGCACGTTTTCGAGCCTGATGCTGATGTTGCCGGTTTTGCCTTTGATCTCGATGACATGCGTGTTGTAGTTGAGCGCAGGATCGGCGACGACCGTGAGCCGTGTCCTGTCAAAGCCGATTCCCGCCATCGACAGCACGGCGGCGATATTCACGTTTGCCGGAAAATACGGCACGCCTTCGCGCGCCGAACCGTCAAACAACACGCATGGCCCGTGCAGGTTGTGGAGATCGACATCGAGCTTCTCGACATAGGCAATGCCCTTCCACGCAGCAGGTGGCTTGGTCACGGCGATCGTGACTTCATCCACGCCCGCAATGCACGCGGCTTTCAGCGCATCGAGCCCACCGATGCCGCCCGATGGAACGTAGAGCAGCGCGCCGCTTTTCACCGCCGCGCGCTCGAGCCTTTCGCGCAGCGCATCGTCGCACAGTGCACCGCCTGAAAGCACAATGACGGCAATGCCTCGCGCAAGCAGCGCCTCGGCGTATTCGCGCACGGCATCGTGCGACGCCGTTTCAACCACCACGTCCGGATGCTGCGCGATGAGCCCGTCAAGGCCGGTGACGAACGCCACACCGTATTCCTGCGCCAGCGCATGACCGCGCGAAGCCACGCTGCGCCCCACAATGGCGACCGCCATGGCCTCGCCCAGATCGCCGCGCCGGATGTGTTCCAGAAACAAACGGGCGATGGTGCCGCCGCCTATGATGCCGACCCGCATGACCGTCTCCCGTAACCGGAAGGATTCTCCATTTTACAAGAGTTGGCCCGATTCTTCCGTTGCTGTCAGGTCGAACGCGGCGATCTGGCCTGAGATCGCGCGATCCGATTCTTCGCGGCACGCAGCCGCCACGCACTTCAATACCAAGCGCCGGACACGTCGCCGGTAATGCGGGCCCGGCGCAGCGCCGCGCGCTTGCTGAGGTCGTGCCAGATCGTCGCGGCATCCTTTTCGAACACGGTCTCGGCATCCGCCGGCACGATGTGCCAGCCGCCGCGCCTGATCTCGTTCTGCAGTTGTCCGGGCGCCCACCCCGAGTGACCCGCGTAGACGCGCAGTGCCTTTGTCGGGTCGGGCCGTTTCAGCAAGCCCTCGATTTCTTCGCGATCCACCGTGATGTAGACGTCCTTCAGAACGCGGATCGCGCGCGGCGGCGGCTGCGCCGAGCGCACGACAAACACCAGTGCCTGGCGCGCCACAGGTCCGCCGAAATAGACGACGTCCTTCTTGCCTTTCAGCGTTTCATACTGGGGCAACGCCTCCTCGAGGCGGCGGTTGAGCGGCCGGTTGACGATGACGCCGAACGGGCCGCCGCGTTGTGGTTGCGTCACCAGCACCACCGTTTCCCTGAAATTCGGGTCGCGGATTTGGCTGGTGGCGACGAGGAAGATCCCGCTCGCCGGCATTTCGGCCGCCGAGGCGGCACCGCCTCCGGCCACCACCGTGATCACGATCAATATGGCGCGGCGTAAGGCGATCATTGCGGCCGAATTGAAACGGGGATGCCGACAGAATGCGTCAAAGGGACCGGCGTGGATCAAACATCTCTACTTTCAGCCTTACCCGGACGAACGGATCGAGCGGTGTAAAGCGATGAGGGATTACAAGAAAAAATGGGCCCGGAACCCAAAGAGGCCGGAATGCGCCTTGTTCGAGCCTCTGCTCCATTGGTTAGGAATTCGTCGCCCGGTTAGGGCGACGAATTCCTCAGGCCACACCGCACCCGGCGACCGTCGCCTTCTCCTTCTCGGCGAATTCGGGAAGACTCACGCCGTTGCGGATCGCCGTCATTTCGGCCAGTATGGCGACGGCGATCTCCGGCGGCGTCTTGCTCCCGAGCTTAAGACCCACCGGCCCGTGCAGCCGGGCGATTTCCTCCTGCGACACATCGAATTCGGCGAGCCGTTTGCGGCGCGCGTCGTTGTTTTTCCTGGAACCGATCGCCCCGACGTAAAACGCCGGTGACTTGAGCGCCTCCAGCAGCGCCAGGTCGTCGAGCTTCGGATCGTGGGTGAGCGTCACCACCGCGCTGTGGCCATCGAGATTCATCTCGGTAACGATGTCGTCGGGCATGCCGCGCCTGAGTTCCGTTCCGGTGACATCCCAGGTATCGGCGTACTCCTCACGCGGATCGCACACCGTGACCTGATAGTCGAGCGCCTGGGCCATCTGGGCGAGATACTTCGAGAGCTGTCCGGCGCCGATGATCAGCAGCCGCCAGCGCGGCCCGTGCACGGTGACGAGCGTTTTTCCGTCGAAGGAGAGCTGATCCGGCCAGTTCGCGGGTCCGATCGTCACACGCCCCGATTCCATGTCAAGGGTGCGCATCACAAGCTCGCGGCGCTCTATGCGCGCAAGCAGCTCATCAAGACCGCTCGCCCGGGTCAGCGGCTCCAGCACCAGTTCGAGCGTGCCGCCGCACGGCAGCCCGAAGCGTTTCGCTTCCTCGGCGGTCACGCCGTACTTGGTCGTCGCGGGTTTGTCCCCGACGAGCTTGCCCTCGCGCACCTGGAGGATCATGTCGTCCTCGATGCAGCCGCCGGACACCGAACCTGCGACTATACCGTCGTCACGGATCGCCGTGAGCGCGCCGATGGGGCGCGGCGACGAGCCCCATGTATGAACCACCGTCGCCATGACTACACGCCGGCCGGCCTTGACCCACTCGCGTGCGCTTCTCAGTACCTGGAGATCGACGCTGTCCACAATAAATCCCTCGAAAAAACCGGGATATAAGATAATGAATCGGATGCACGTAGGGTAGTGCATGGGGGTGCCGCGGGTCAAGCTGCCGCGAGTGCGGGTTTTCCCGCCGGATTCCGGTTGCGTGGCGCAAACTCATGAGCTAGCATCCTTTCAAAGAGCGCTGTTTTCCGCGTCGACGGTCGCCTCGACGCGCGTCGTCCGATTCGCCAGCCTCCGGAGGGCCAACGTGATGGGCATCAACGTCTCAATGAGCGTAAATGGTAAGGCGGTCAGCGCCGATCTCGATCCGCGCACGCTGCTGGTGCAGTTCCTGCGTGAGAATCTGCGGCTGACCGGCACGCATGTCGGCTGCGATACCGGCCAGTGCGGGGCCTGCACCGTGCACCTGAACGGCCGGGCGGTAAAGGCATGCAACATCCTCGCCGCTCAGGCGCAGGGCGCCGCGATCGTCACCATTGAAGGCGTGTGCGGCGTCAACGGCGAGTTCCACCCGATGCAGGCCGCGTTCCGCGATCATCACGGTCTGCAATGCGGTTTCTGCACACCCGGGATCGTCATGAATGCGATCGAGTTCGTGCAAACGCATCCGAACCCGTCCGAGGAAATCATACGGGCCGGGCTCGACGGCAATCTCTGCCGCTGCACCGGTTACCACAACATCGTGAAAGCGGTCCAGGCGGGCGCCGCGGCGATGAACGTCCAGCGTTAAGCGATCAGCGTTCAGAGTTGCCATTGAGGAGAAAAAGCTGGCGGTAAGGTAAAACCTCCTTCCGAGATTGCAACTTAACGCTTATCGGTCAACCCTAATCGCTTGACGCTCAACGCCAATCGCCAAAGGAGCCACCATGAACGCACCCGTAATCGGCCAATCGATCAAGCGCAAGGAAGACCGGCGCTTCCTCACCGGCAGCGGCACTTTCACCGACGACGTGATGCTGCCGGGACAAGCTTACGCCTGCTTCCTGCGTTCGCCGCATGCGCACGCCCGCATTCGCAGCATCGACACGAATAAGGCGCGCTCGGCGCCGGGTGTCGTCGCCGTCTTCACCGGAGACGATCTCGCCAAGGCCAAGGTCGGGGGGCTGCCCTGCGGCTGGCTCATCACCGACGTGAATGCTCAGCCGATGAAAGAACCGCCCCATCCGCCGCTCGCGATCGGCAAGGTGCGCTACCTCGGCGATCACGTCGCGGTCGTGGTTGCCGAAACGCTCAACCAGGCAAAGGACGCCGCGGAGCTGATCGAGGTCGACTACGAGGCGCTGCCGGCTGTAGTGAAAGTCGCCGATGCGCGCAAATCCGGTGCGCCGGTGGTACACGACATTGCGCCCGACAACACCTGCTACGTGTGGGCATTGGGCGACAAGGCGGCGACGGACAAGGCATTCGCGCAGGCCGCGCACGTGACCGCGCTCGAGTTCATCAACAACCGGCTCATCCCCAATGCGATCGAGCCGCGCGCGGCGCTAGCGAACTACTCGCGTGCAGATGACTCCTACACCCTCTACGTGACGACCCAGAACCCGCACGTGGAACGCCTCCTGCTGACGGCGTTCGTTCTGGGGCTGCCCGAGCACAAAGTGCGCGTGATCGCGCCCGACGTCGGCGGCGGCTTCGGCTCCAAGATCTACCTCTACGCCGAGGAGACGGTGATCACCTGGGCTTCGAAGCAGGTTAACCGCCCGATCAAATGGACCGCCGAGCGCTCGGAGTCGTTCATGGCGGACGCGCACGGCCGTGATCACCTGACCAAGGCCGAACTCGCGCTCGATAATAACGGCAGGTTCCTCGCGCTGCGCGTGGCGACGACCGCCAACATGGGCGCTTACCTCTCGACCTTCGCATCATGCATCCCGACCATTCTCTACGCCACGCTGCTCGCAGGCCAATACACGACTCAGGCAATCTATTGCAAAGTCACCGCGGTCTTCACCAACACCGCGCCGGTTGACGCCTATCGCGGCGCGGGCCGGCCGGAGGCGACCTACGTCGTGGAGCGGCTGGTCGACACCGCGGCGCGCGAACTGGGAATCGACCGCGCTGAAATCCGGCGCCGTAATTTCATTACCCAGTTCCCGTATCAGACACCGGTCGCACTCTGTTACGACACCGGCAATTATGATGCCACGCTCACCGCAGCGCTCAAGCTTGCTGATGTCACCGGATTCGAGGCGCGGCGCAAGGAGGCCGGGCAACGCGGCAAGCTGCGCGGGCTGGGCTACTCCACTTATATCGAGGCGTGCGGGCTGGCGCCCTCCAACATCGCGGGCTCGCTCGGCGCGCGCGCCGGCTTGTACGAGGCGGGCGAAGTCCGCGTGCACCCCACCGGTTCGGTGACGGTGTTCACCGGCTCGCACAGTCACGGTCAGGGGCATGAGACCACCTTTGCGCAGGTTGTCGCCGATCGCCTCGGCATCCCGGTCGAGAACGTCGACATCGTGCACGGCGACACCGGACGCATTCTTTTCGGCATGGGCACCTACGGCTCGCGCTCGATCGCGGTGGGCGGCACCGCCATCATGAAGGCGCTCGACAAGATCATCGCCAAGGCCAAGAAAATCGCAGCGCATCTGCTCGAGGCCGGTGAAGAAAATATTGAGTTCAAGGACGGCGCATTCCAGGCCGGAGGCACCGACCGCAAGAAGACGTTTGCCGAAGTGGCGCTCGCGGCCTATGTGCCGCACAACTACCCGCTCGACAAGCTCGAACCGGGGTTGAACGAGTCGGCATTCTACGACCCGACCAATTTCACGTTTCCCGCCGGGAGCCACATCTGCGAGGTCGAGATCGATCCTGAGACCGGCGCGACGAAGGTGGTCAATTTCACCGCGGTCGACGACTTCGGCAAGGTGATCAATCCGATGATCGTCGAAGGCCAAGTGCACGGCGGGCTCGCCCAAGGAATCGGCCAGGCGCTTTTGGAAGGATGCGTTTACGACCCCGAGAGCGGGCAACTGCTGACCGGCACTTACATGGATTACGCGCTGCCGCGCGCGGACGATTTGCCGAGCTTCAAGGTGGACACGAAGGAAACGCCGTGCACGCACAACCCGCTCGGCGTCAAGGGCTGCGGCGAGGCCGGCGCCATCGGCGCGCCGTCGGCGGTGATCAACGCCATCGTCGATGCCCTGGCGCCGCTCGGCGTGCGCGATGTCGAGATGCCGGCGACAGCCGAGCGTGTGTGGCGCACGATCCAAGCCGCGAAACAGACCAAGGACAATTAGCCGCAGATAAACGCCGAAACGCAGATGAAATCTTCTTCCAGGCGTCTGGGCAGATCTGAACAATCGGCGTGCATCGGCGGTTCCGCCTGGGTTTTTAGCCGTAGGGTGCGTTCCACGCGCCGCTCGAATGGTGCGCACGGCGCACCCTACAGTCTCGGGCCAGAATGAGGTCGGAACAGGAGGCACAACATGTATGCATTCGAATATCATCGTCCCGCCACGCTCAAGCAAGCGGCCTCGCTGCTGCGCAAGAACGTGAATGCACGGGCACTCTCAGGTGGACAGAGTTTGATCCCCGCGCTGAAGCTCCGGCTTGCCAGCCCGCCTGCCCTGGTCGACCTGGGCGGCATCGAGGAATTGCACGGCATCAAGCTCGAAGCCGCGGTGCTCAGCATCGGCGCCATGACGCGCCACAACGAGGTTGCAGCATCAAAGGACGTGGCAATCGGGATACCGGCGCTGGCGCGGCTCGCGGCCGACATCGGCGACCGCCAGGTGCGCAACATGGGCACGTTGGGCGGCTCGCTCGCCAACAATGATCCCGCGGCCGACTATCCGGCGGCGGTGCTGGGCCTCGGTGCTTCCGTTCACACCAATAAGCGCAAAATTCCCGCCGACAGGTTTTTCACCGGGCTTTACGAGACCGCGCTGAAAGCGGGCGAGATCATCACCCGTGTCAGCTTCCCGCTGCCCAAGCGCGCGGCCTACGTGAAGTTCAGGAATCCGGCCTCACGCTACGCGATCGCCGGGGTGTTCGTGAGCGAAGGCGGCGGCAGCGTGCGCCTCGCGGTGACCGGCGCCGCAAATTGCGTGTTCCGCGTCACGGAAATGGAGACGAAACTCACGGAGAAATTCGCTGCCGAAGCAATCGCCAATGTGCGCGTGCCGGCGGACCAGCTCAACTCCGACATCCACGCGGGCGCCGAGTATCGCTCGCACCTCATCACGGTGATCGCCCAGCGCGCGGTCGAATCCGCCCTCGCCGGAAAGTGAATGCATTAGCCACAGAGGTCACAGAGAATACAGAGATAAGAACTTTAACCGCCAAGGCGCCAGGAAACACAAGCACCAGAATACTTGCCGATTTGTGTCGCGAGCTCTCCGCGTGCTTTGCATTGATGTTTTTTTTAACTCTTTCTCTGTGTCCTCTGTGTTCTCTGTGGCTACGAGCTTTTGATCGTTCGAATTTCGCCGCGCGAGGATGGTAAACTCCGCCCCGACACAACAACAGGAAAACAAGCATGGAAATGACCGGAGAACAGTTGGTCCCCCTGCCCCAGGAAGCGACCTGGCGTGCGCTGAACGATACCGCCATTCTCAAGGAGTGCATTCCCGGCTGCGAAATGATAGAGCGGGTATCGGACCACGAATATCAGTTGGTGATGACCGCCAAGGTCGGACCCGTAAGCGCGAAGTTCAAGGGCAAGATGACGCTGTCCGAAGTCGATGAGCCCAGGGCGTATACGCTGGTGTTTGAAGGCCAGGGTGGGGTCGCCGGCTTTGCCAAAGGTCAGGCGAACGTTCAACTCGTCCCGGACAGCGACGGCACACGGCTCGGCTATGCGGTAAAGGCGATGGTCGGCGGCAAGCTCGCGCAGGTGGGCGCGCGCCTCGTCGACGGCGTGGCAAAGAAGCTCGCGGAACAGTTCTTCACCGCATTCAATCAG
>MERG01000346.1:19585-20910 GCA_001771985.1 Betaproteobacteria bacterium RIFCSPLOWO2_12_FULL_62_13
AAAAGCCGGAACGCAAAGGACGCAAAGGATACGCGAAGGACGCAAAGAAAATAAGGCAAGCCACCCTCTGGGTTCTGGTTTGATCTTGCCTTTTCTTGGCGCTCTTGGCGTCCTTAGCGGTGAAAGATCTTTTGGTTTTTTTCAGGACAAACCGGGAGGAGGCGCAATGCTGACAATCTGGGGCCGCAAGAATTCGATCAACGTGCAGAAAGTGCTCTGGTGCTGCGGCGAACTGGGGCTCAAGTACGAACGCATCGACGCGGGCATGCAGTTCGGCGTCAACAACACGCCCGAGTACCTGGCGATGAACCCGAACGGCCTCGTGCCGACCATCGACTACGACGGCTTCATACTGTGGGAGTCCCACGCGATCGTTCGCTATCTGTGCGGCGTCCACGGGCTCGGCACGCTGTGGCCGGGAACGCCGCGCGAGTTCGCGGAAGCCGACCGCTGGATGGAATGGTACAGCACGACGCTGTGGCTGAATCTCCGCCCGGTTTTCTGGAACTTGGTGCGCATTCCGCCGGAGAAGCGCGACATGGCGGCGCTCAACGAGAGTATCAAGAAACTCACCGCCAACATGCAGATTGTGGACGCGCATCTTGCGAAAAACCATTACCTGGGCGGCAAGCAGTTTACGATGGGCGACATTCCGATGGGCGTGGCCGCATTCCGCTGGTTCAACCTGCCGCTCGAACGCCCGCCGTTCAAGAACCTGGAAGCGTGGTATCAGCGCATCCTCGCGCGCCCGGCATTCCAGGAACACTGCGCGGCGCCTTTGAGCTGAGTGACTGGCGAAACGTGACTGGTGAGGCGTGACTGGTGAGGCGTGACTGGTGAGGCGTGACTGAAAAGGCGTGATTGCCTGTAAACCCACGCATCTAGTTGAGCGTTGTTCACAGGATGGGTGTAAGCACGCATCGCGACTTGGTTGCATGGCAGGAAGCCATGAAACTCGTGGAGACCGTTTATCGACAAACGGCCAGCTTCCCTAAGCAAGAAACGTTTGGCCTGACAGCTCAGATGCGGCGCGCCGCGATTTCGGTACCATCAAACATTGCCGAGGGCGCAGCCAGAAATTCGCCGCGTGAGTTCTATCAGTTTTCCGGGATCGCTGCAGGGTCGTTAGCCGAACTGGAGACACAAGTCGAGCTTGCCATCCGCCTTAACTATCTTCCGGGGAATGCCGAGGCGCTCTCGCAAGTTCGCCGCGTTGGCAGGTTAGTAAACGCCTTGCGTAACTCATTCAAGAATCAACCCGCGCGGGCGTAGCGCGCCTTTCCAGTCACGCTCTAACAGTTACGCCCTTTCAGTCACGCCTTTCC
>MERG01000347.1 GCA_001771985.1 Betaproteobacteria bacterium RIFCSPLOWO2_12_FULL_62_13
TCATAGCCGCCGCTTTCGGATTTCTGGCGCACCGACTGCACTGTCGTCAACCCCAGCAGCACCTGATATACGGAGCGCTCCAGATTGCGCTTGTCGATTCCACTCCCCATGGTAGCGTTTCCCTGCGGGTCGAGATCGACGAGGAGCACACTCTTGCCGGCGCCGGCAAGTCCGGCGGAAAGATTGACGCTGGTCGTGGTCTTGCCCACCCCACCCTTCTGGTTGGCCACAGCGAGGATGCGCAGCATTATCGAATGGGTTTCGGTAGGACAAGGTTCATTCGAACGTCCACCGAACTGGAGGCAAATGCAATACGACGCGCGTCAGTCAACAGTGCCGCGCAATTCTCCCTATACCGGCTTTGCATTACCCCGCCTGCCAGTCTAGTCCGATCAACGCCAGATGCCGCGCGCCCTCAAGGCCGGGAATCGCAAGCGGCAATACCTGCCGCACCTTGCAATCTGAGGGCAGCTTGTCGATTTCCTCATAAGGATGCAGACCTTTCATCGCCGCGAACATCCCGCCCGGCGCAAGCAGGTGTCGCGTGATGCGCACGAACTCGCTCATCTCGGAAAATGCACGCGAAATGATCACGTCGAACCTGTTCTGCGTCTGCCAGGACTCCACGCGCTCTGCGCTGACTTTCGCGTTCTTGAGCTTTAGTTCCATCACCGCCTGGTTCAGAAACGCGATCTTCTTGTGATTGCTGTCAAGCAGGGTCACCTGCATCTCCGGGTTGGCGAGCGCGAGCGGAATGCCGGGCAGTCCCGCACCACTGCCCACATCGAGCAGACACTTGGCGTGCAGATGCGGCGCCACTGCCAGGCTGTCGAGCAGGTGGTGGCTTACTATTTTTTCGGGCTCGCGGATTGCAGTCAGGTTATACACCCGGTTCCATTTTTCGATTAGCGCAATATAGTCGAGCAAACGCTGCTGGGTTTCGTTATCCAACACCAAACCCAAGGCGATAAGCCCACGCTTCAGTTGATCCGCCGTGCTCATGCCGCGGGCCGCTGTACGTGGCTGTCCTGCGACAGATGTTCGTCGTCGAGCTTCGGATGATCTTTCAACGCTAGCGATTCCAGGGGGGGCTCACCCCGTTTTCTCGTTTCCCCGAAGCCGCGTTTAAGGTGTACCAGCAGTAGGGAAATTGCAGCCGGCGTTAGGCCCGAGATGCGCGAAGCCTGGCCTATGGTTTCGGGCTTGTGCCGGTTAAGTTTTTCCTGCGCTTCCTTGGACAGGCCGCGCACGGTACCGTAATCGAGATCGCGCGGTAGTTCGGTCGCCTCGTATTGCGCGCGCCTCAGGACTTCGTCTTGCTGGCGGAAAATGTAGCCGTCATACTTGATCTGGATCTCGACCTGCTCGGCCACTGCCGGGTCGACGACGGGCTCGCCGGCGCCCGGCAGGGACATCAGGCTGGCATAGCTCACATCCGGGCGGCGCAGTAGATCAGTAAGCACATACTCTCGATCTATTCCTTTCCCTAGAACCCTCTCCGCGTCGGCTTGCAGAAATAGCCTGGGGTTGATCCAGGTCGATTTGAGGCGCTCAAGCTCCCATGCGACGGCCTCGCGCTTGCGCCCGAAAACTTCCCAGCGAATATCGTCAACCAGCCCCAGGCTTCGTCCCAACTCGGTCAGGCGCATGTCCGCATTGTCCTCACGCAGCATCAAACGGTACTCAGCGCGGCTGGTGAACATGCGGTAGGGCTCGGTTACGCCTCGAGTAACGAGATCGTCCACCATTACGCCTATATAAGCTTGGTCACGGCGCGGGCACCACGCCTCACGCCCTTGTACCTGTAGCGCCGCGTTGATGCCCGCGAGCAAACCCTGTGCAGCGGCCTCTTCATAGCCGGTGGTACCGTTGATTTGGCCGGCAAAAAACAGCCCGGATATCGCTTTCGTTTCCAGCGTAGTCCTCAAGCCGCGCGGATCAAAGTAATCATATTCGATGGCATAGCCGGGACGCAGAATGTGCGCTTGCTCCAAGCCCTTGATCGATCGTACTAATTGAAGCTGCACATCGAAAGGCAGGCTGGTGGAAATACCGTTGGGATAGAACTCGTTGGTAGTAAGGCCTTCGGGCTCCAGAAAAATCTGATGACTCGCCTTGCCCGCAAAACGGTGAATCTTGTCCTCTATCGAAGGGCAGTAGCGCGGACCCACACCTTCGATCACGCCGGCATACATGGGCGAGCGGTCAAGACCATCGCGTATGATTTCGTGCGTACGCGCGTTGGTGTGGGTAATCCAGCAAGGCAACTGCGGCGGATGCATCGCGCGGCTGCCCATATAGGAAAACACCGGCGCCGGTTCGTCTCCCGCCTGCTCCTGCATCGCCAAAAAATCGATAGAGCGGCCATCGATGCGCGGCGGCGTGCCCGTTTTCAGGCGGCCCAGCGGAAGCTTCAATTCGCGCAACCGCGCAGCCAAGCTGAGCGAGGGCGGGTCTCCCGCCCTCCCCGCCTGATAATTGACCATACCGATGTGTATCAATCCGGAAAGAAAGGTGCCTGTGCTCAGAACCACGGCACGACCGGTGAAACGGATGCCCAGCTGCGTTACCACGCCGCTCACCCGGTCCCCATCTAGCATGAGGTCGTCTGCCGCCTGCTGGAACAAAGTCAAGTTCGGCTGGTTCTCCAGGCGCGCGCGGATTGCTTGCTTGTATAGCAGTCGGTCGGCTTGGGCGCGGGTGGCGCGCACCGCCGCGCCCTTACTCAAATTGAGCGTGCGGAACTGGATACCGGCCTCATCCGTGGCGATCGCCATCGCGCCCCCCAGCGCATCGATTTCCTTGACCAGGTGACCCTTGCCGATGCCGCCGATTGAAGGGTTGCAGGACATCTGCCCCAGGGTCTCGATATTATGCGTGAGCAGCAGCGTGCTACAGCCAGCCCGGGCCGCGGCCAGCGCAGCCTCGGTCCCGGCGTGCCCGCCGCCAACTACTATCACGTCAAACTCGGTAGGAAAATGCATACGCTAGCTGCGGTGCCAAAGAGGCGCGATTTTACGCTTATTTCCCGCAATCCGTAAGCGCATGTTCCACGTGGAACGAGGAGATGGTAAGCGCAGCGCGGCAGCTAAGAATAGCTCGCTCGCGCCAAATCGGCGGCACAGGGAGCAGACGTTGATGTTCCACGTGAAACCGAGAGCCGGTGCGATTTCTTCTTGCTGTGCCGGACGCAGTCAGAGCCGGGTCAGGTCCACCCTACAACTAGCCAGCCTATCCGCCGTTACCTGTAGCAAAACCCAGATAACTCTCGATCACGCGTGGGTCCGAGGCCAGATCGGCGCTTGGCCCTTCGACAGCAATTTCACCTGTCTCAAGCACGTAGCCGTAATCGGATACCTGCAGCGCAGCGCGGGCATTTTGTTCCACCAGCAAGATCGAGACACCGGTCTCGCGCAAGCCGGCAATGACGCGAAAAATATCGCGCACGATCAGCGGCGCCAGGCCCAAGCTAGGTTCGTCCAGCATCAGCAGGCGCGGGCGGCTCATCAGGGCGCGGCCCAATGCGAGCATCTGCCGCTCACCGCCTGAGAGCGTGCCGGCGAGCTGCCGCTGGCGTTCACGCAGACGCGGAAACAACTGGTATACCTGTTCGAAATCAGCTGCCACAGTTCTGTCGCGCCTACGATAGCGGTGAAAAGCGCCTAGCACCAGATTGTCCTCAACCGTCATCGCGGCAAACAGCTCGCGCCGCTCCGGCACCAGACACAGGCCTCGGCTCACGCGCTGTTCCGCTTCCACGCGCGTAATTTCCTTACCAGCATACCTGATGCTGCCGCGGGCTGGCAGCATGCCCATGAGTGCCGCCAAGAGGGTGGTCTTGCCCGCGCCGTTGGGGCCGATAACGGTGACGATTCTGCCCTCTTCCACTGCCAACGCGACCCGGTGCACGGCTTCGACTTTGCCGTAAGCCACGCGCAAATCCCTCACTTCCAGGAGCATGCTCATTTGACGCCCCCGAGATAAGCTTCCAGCACCACCGGGTTTGCCTGAATCGCCTGCGGCATGCCCTCGGCCAGCTTTTCGCCGAAGTCCATCACCACCAGCCGGTCCACCAGCTTCATCACGAAATCCATATCGTGCTCCACCAGCAGGATGCTCATGCCCTCGGACTTGAGCTTGCGCAGAAGCTCGGCGAGCGCGCGCTTTTCCCGATAGCGCAGCCCGGCCGCCGGCTCGTCGAGCAGCAGCAATACCGGATCCGCGCAAAGCGCACGCGCGATTTCAAGTATGCGCTGTTGGCCCAAGGCCAGGCTGCCCGCCTGTTCATGCATGCTGGCCGCCAACCCGACACGCTCGAGCTGGCGCGCGGCCTCCGCAAGCAGCATCGCCTCTTCTGTGCGCTCCAGACGCAGCGCTGCGCTGATCACGCCTTTGCTGCCCCGCAGGTGCGCACCGATGGCGACATTTTCCAACACGCTCATCGCAGGCAGTAGGTGCACGTGCTGGAAAGTGCGCGCCAGGCCACGCGGCACAATGGCGCGTGCGGATAGGATGTCGATGCGCTCGCCGCGAAAATGCACCTCGCCGCCAGTAAGCGCCAGCATGCCGGTGACCAGATCGAACACCGTGCTCTTGCCGGCTCCATTGGGGCCAATCAAACCCAGGATTTCGCCACTGCTCATGGCAAAAGACAGGTCGTTCACTGCCACCAGACCGCCGAAGGCCTTGCGCGTTCCTCTTAACTCCAACAGGGTTTCCCCCGCGGCCGGTCGTGTTCGCTGCGGCAACACCTGTGCCGCTGCCGGCAGTGGCCTGCGCGGCGCGCGAAAATAGCGCAAGACTAGCGGCATCACGCCCTCGCGCGCGCGCTGCAGCAGCAGCACCAGCAGCACGCCGAAGACGATCATTTCGAAATTGCCGCTTTGCCCGAGTAGCTTGGGCAGCAAGTCCTGCAACCATTGCTTCAAGATGGTCAGTATCCCTGCACCCACCACTGCGCCCCAGACCGAGGCGGCACCTCCGACCACCGCCATGAACAGGTACTCAATACCGGCATTGATCGAAAACGGCGTCGGATTGACGAATCGGAGCAGGTGCGCATAGAGCCAGCCGGACATGCTGGCGAGCAAGGCGGCATAGACGAAAATGATAATTTTCATACGCGCCGTATCGACGCCGAAGCTCTCGGCCATCTGCCCTCCTCCTTTCAGAGCGCGGATGGCGCGGCCAGAACGCGAATCGAGCAAATTATGTATCGACAGCAGTGCCAGCAAAGTCAGCGTCCAGATCAGGTAATCGAACTTGCGAGCCGAATCCAGTGCCAAACCGAAAAAATTAATCGCGGGGATACTGGAAATACCGTTATGGCCGCCTAGAAACTCCATATTGCCGAACAAATAATACAGGCTGATACCCCAGGCTATGGTTCCCAGCGGCAGATAATGGCCCGAAAGCCGTAGGCTAATAAAGCCAAGGAAAAAGGAAACAGCGAAAGTGAGCGCTAACCCCGCTAGCAAAGTTAGCCATGGTGACACGCCATAGACCGTAGTCAGATAAGCGGTGGTATAGGCACCCATGCCAACGAACGCGGCCTGGCCGAAGGAGGTCAGCCCGCCTACGCCGGTCAGCAATACCAGGCCCAGAGCCACGATACCATACAGACCGATGTAATTGAGCAGGGTGACATGGAACGCCGGCAACACCAGAGGCGCGACCAAGATGAAAGCGAGGAACACGCCGAGGACCACGCGCGTCCGACTCATTCCTCGCCCTCCTCGATATGGTGCGTGGTAAGCGAGCGCCAAACCAGCACCGGAATAATCAAGGTGAAGACTATGACTTCCTTGTAGGCGCTGGCCCAAAACGAGGCGTAGGCTTCGAGTAAACCGACCAACAGCGCCCCCGCGGCCGCGATGGGATAACTCACCAGACCGCCCATGATGGCGCCGACGAAGCCCTTCAGCCCCACCAGAAAACCCGAGTCGTAGTAGATGGTGGTAATGGGCGCGATCAGTATCCCGGAAAGCGCGCCGATCAGCGCCGCGAGGGTGAAACTCAATTTCCCCGCCATCGCCGGGGACACACCCACCAGCCGCGCGCCGACGCGGTTGATGGCCGTGGCGCGTAGCGCCTTGCCGTAAATGGTGTGTTCGAAGAACAACAACAGGCCCACAATCAACGCCAGGCTCGCGCCCATCACCCACAGGCTCTGGCCGGAGATGGTGAGCACCCCCAGCTTCCATTGGGCGTCGGAGAAAGGCGGCGTGCGCGAGCCCTCGGCGCCGAAAAACACTAGCCCGAGGCCGGTCATGGTGAAGTGCACCGCGACCGAAATAATCAGCAGCACCAGCACCGAAGCGTTGGCAAGTGGCTGGTAAGCCAGGCGATAAACCATGGGACCTAGCGGCACTACCAGGGCCAGCGCCAACAAGATTTGCAGTGTGAGCACTGGCTTCTGTGGTGCGGCCCACCAGACGAGCCACAGCAGGGCGGCAGGGAGGACGATGAATTTGAAGGCGATGACCGGAATACGCGCCACAGCGCCCAGGCGCAGCGCCTGCACCAGTTCTACCGCCGCAACCGCCAAACCGACGCCCAACAGCAACCAGGCCGTACCCGGTAACTTGCCCAATTGCAGACTGGCGAGGGTGAGCGCGCCGTAGGCAACAAACTCACCCTGCGGGATAAAGATCACCCGCGTCACTGCAAACACGAGTACCAGAGCCAGAGCCAGCAGCGCATAGATCGCGCCATTGGTCAGGCCGTCCTGGACCAGAAAAAGGGCGATCTCCGTGTTCAAGTTTTCAACTCAATTTGGATTGGCGGCGGTCACGCTGGGGACAAGAACGATTAGCCGTTACGCCCAGGCCTGGTGCTGCGCCCCGCATCGACGCCCTCGCTTACGCCCGATTATTGAGATTGATCGATCAACAGCGCGCAGTCTACCTGCGGGCGATCCAAACCGAAGCAGTGAGCGGATACCGTCGCTGTATCCGATTCCAGAGCCGCCCGCCAGATTGTGCGTCGCCGTGATCCCCCCATGGTCGTAGCGCGCTTGCTGGCGGGCGAC
>MERG01000348.1 GCA_001771985.1 Betaproteobacteria bacterium RIFCSPLOWO2_12_FULL_62_13
TTATACGGCGCCACCGACGGGATGCGGCCGAGATCGCCCTCCGGCGCCTCGATCTTGATCACCTCCGCGCCCAGGTCGGAGAGCATCTGGCAGCCGTAGGTGCCGGCGATGATCTGGCCCAGTTCCAGAATGCGCACGCCTTCGAGAGGGTGGGTCATGGTAATGATGAACGATGAATGATGAATGACGACGGATCCCGCGAATTTTCCAAATAAGGATTGGGGCTCTCAGAGACCCAATCCTCGGGCGATGATGTTGCGCTGAATTTCGGATGTACCGGCGCCGATGACGGCGAGCCGCGCGTCGCGGAAGAAACGCTGCATCGGATACTCCATGCAGTAACCGTAGCCGCCCAGAATCTGAAGCCCCATGTCGGAAACCGCTTTGTACGTCTCACCGGTATAGAGCTTCACGACCGCCGCATCATGGCGGGTCGCCTTGCCCTGCGACATTAGCCAGGCAAAGCGGTAGACCAGCATGCGCGAGACATCCAGCATCACCTTCATGTCGGCGAGCTTGTGCGATATCGCCTGAAACTGCCCGATCGGCCGTCCGAACTGCTTGCGCGTCTTGGCGTACCCCACAGCGTATTCAAAAGCAGCGCAAGCGGCTCCGGTGCGGGCTGCCGAAAGACACAACCGCTCATACCAGAGGTACGAATCGACTGCTTCCCACCCGTGGTCCACCTGACCGAGGACCGCGGAAGCCGGCACCTTCACATCGGTGTAGTAGACCTGCGTGGTTCCAATGGCGCGGTGGCCCAGTGTCTGGATCTTGCGGATCTCGATCCCCGGCAACCTGGTATCGACCAGGAAGTTGGTGATGCCCTGCTGCTTCTTCTCTCCTGTCGATGTGCGTGTCACCAGCAGGCAGTAGTCGCTGATATCCATGCCGGAAGTGAAGACCTTCTGCCCGTTGATCACAAAGCCGCCGTCAACGGCTGCGGCCTTGGTGGTCAAGGCCGCGGCATCGGAACCCGCCTGCGGTTCCGTCAGGCCAAAGCAGAAGGAGAGTTCCCCATGCACGACCTTGGGAAGCAGGTTTTCCTTCTGTTCCCGGCTCCCGTGCAGCATCACGGCATAGCCGCCATAGGTGAGCGTGCGGAAAACCCACATGCCGAGCTCTTCGAAATGCCTGCCGATTTCCTCCAACATGATGGCGAGGTCGATCGGCGAGCCGCCGGTCCCGCCATACTCCGCCGGAAGGATCAGGCCGAACCAGCCATGCTTCGCCAGGGCTTCATAGGCCTCGCGCGGCGGACGCGCCTCGCTGTCACAACGCTCGGCATACTCCGGCGTACAGACCTCGTCCAGTAGTTCCTGGAGGTGAGCGCGCAGGGTTTCCTGTTCGGAAGTGAATGAAAAGTCCATAATCCAATCCAAAATCAGCCGCAGATGAACGCCGATGCGATGTGGCTCATGTAATTAAGTGATTAAGTGATTGAGTGATTAGGCAAGGCGCAGGATCGTTCACCAACCAATCACTTAGTCACTGAATCACTAAATCACTCGTCTTATCGTTCACCGGCGGTCTTATCCCTCTCACCGATCCAATTTCGCCAACTCCAGCACGCGCTTCGCCCGCTGGTACATGGCATAGTCCACCAGCCTGCCGTTCACCGTGATCGCGGCGGCGGCGCCGGTCTTTTCAACCGCCTCGAATTCAGTGACCACCTGCTGGTAGTAGGCCACCTCCGCTTCAGGCACCGCGTAGGCCTGCCGCACCGGCCCGATCTGCTTGGGATGGATCACCGTGCGCCCGACATAGCCGAGACGCGCGGAAAGCTTCGAGTCCTTCACGAGGCCTTCCTCATCGCCGAGATCGCTGAAGACACCATCCAGGGGCCAGGCCTTGCCGGCCGCGCGCGTGTCA
The DNA here is from genome assembly GCA_001771985.1 of Betaproteobacteria bacterium RIFCSPLOWO2_12_FULL_62_13. GTDB lineage: Bacteria > Pseudomonadota > Gammaproteobacteria > Burkholderiales > SG8-41 > DSOT01. The sequence continues at coordinate 1,873 of MERG01000348.1, forward strand.
AGCAGCACTTTGGAGCGCGCATACAAGAGCTCCGTGCCCTCGATCGACCAGCCGCACCCGAGATCGGTCTGCAAGTCCCCGTCCCTCGCCACCCCGATACAGGTCGTTGCGACCCGCGGCGAGGCGTTGATGAGATCGAAGCAGCGGTAGACGCCGAGCGCGCTCTCGATCATGAGCACGATCTCCACCGCGCCGCCTGTCATGCCTTTCGCGGCTTCCAGCCGCTCCAGGCCGAACGCCGTATCCTGCACCTCCGATACGCTTTCCACCTTCGGCAGGAAGATCGCCTCCAGGCCCGGGCGCACGACCGCCGCGAGATCGTCCTCCAGCAGCCCGCTCGCCGCAGCGTTCACCCGCACGAAGACGGCCGGCCCGGCGCGCGTTGATCCCAGAGCCGACACGCCATCGATCACCTTGGCCACCAATGAACGGGCTTCCGCCTTGGCGGCGATCGGCACCGAATCCTCCAGATCGAGCAGCACCGCATCGGCGCCGCTCTCCAGCGCCTTGGTCATCACCCGTTCCTTGCTTCCGGGTGCAAACAACGCAACTCGTACTGGTCTCACTTAATCTCCTTAATACTGTCGTCCTCGCGCAGGCGGGGACCCATACTGCGCTTCCACTCGCGTTGATGCATCCTATAGATTCCCGTTTTCACGGGAATGACAACTCGTGCTGCAACCGTCAGCAATCATGCAAAGTTCAGTATTCGCCATTCGCCATTTACCATTTGCTATTCACCGTTCACCGGGTCTTCACGGCTTCAGTTGCGGGCCTGAGCGGAAACCATAGGTCTGCATCCAGTCGTTCAGCGCTGGACGATTCGGCCGTTGATAGAGCAGCCGCTGGCTCGCCCGCAGGCCGATGCTGCGCGACAGTTCCGCCATGCCCTCCGCCGTCTTGAGCAGCACCGCGTTGCAGTCGAGGACCAATGTGCCATCGACCTCGTAGATCTTCTCCCTGCGGATGACGGCGTTGACCGTGGCGCACGCAGCGAGTATCACTTCGGCTCCCTGTGCAGCGAGGCGGCGCGCTTCCTTGATGAAGTTCTCGGTCATCTGACCGGGGCTCGCGAAGGCCTTTTGCACCTCGTTGAAGTCGATACCCAGGTCGCCGAACGGGACGTGCCGGGAAGCGAGGCCGTATTCGAAAGCCTTGCGATCGTAGTATTGCGCCTGCTTGGAATGAAAGGCCACGCCCGAAAACTTGTACCCGTACATGCAGGCCATCAGCATGCAGGTTTCGCCCAGACCCAGGACCGGAATCGGTACCACCTCGCGCGCTTCCTGCATGGCCGGATCGAGGAAACAGCCGATTGCCACCGCATCGTAGCCCTGATCGGCCGCCTGGATGATCTTGTTGAGGACGCCGCCGGGACCGTAGCTGTTGATCGCCACCACGGCGTTGTAATGCAGATCCATGGAACCATCATCGACACCGTTGACATGGATCTCCGTTTCCGGCCGCTTGACGCTGTTCAAATGCTCGGTGAGCGTGGTGCGATAATCGTGCAAGCGGTGAATCGGGGTACTGCTCTGCCACCAGATCTTCATTACCTGCTCCTCTGGAATCGCCGGCCGCCGGGCCGGCATCGTTTGATCATTCTACCGAATAAGCGCAGCGACCACCTGCTAGGCGTCGATTGAATCGCCCGACCTCCCCGGAATCACGATCTGGGTCTGGGTCACAATCGCAGCAATGCGCCCGTCGGGGTTCTTCACTGTCGTCTGCCACACCGTCGTGGTGCGGCCGATGTGCAGCCGGATCGATACCGCCTTCAGCACCGGGCCTGTTCCCGCCGCGAAGAAATTGGTCTTCGATTCGATCGTCCCGGTACGGTATCCCGACGGCAGATTGGCGAACGCTCCGGCAGCCCCCACCACGTCCGCAAACGCCATGATCGCGCCGCCGTTCACGCGCCCGGATCGGTTCATGTGCATGGCGTTGATGGGCATCTCCGCAATCACCTTCTTCTTGTTCACCGAAATTACGCGCACCCCGAGCGCGCGCGCCATCCCGCCCTGCATCACCGGCGATCCCACGGCCTGACGGGCGGCTTTCACCTTGCGCGGACGCCTGGCTGGTTTAACGGCCATGCAACACCCCATTCGACACAATCTTCATCAGATGCCTCCGTTCAAAAAACCGTATCCCGAAATCTCTGCCAGAAGCCATCTCAAAAATCCTTGGAGCACGTTCACCCCTCGACTTCGTGCCCGTTCGTCTCGAGCGTACTTCGAGCCGCTTGGACATGGCTCAGGACAGGCTTGCCGAAAAGGAAGTCGAGAGACGAATGGGGCTGCGCTCGGGGCGAACGGCATTTTTGAGATGGCTTATACGCAACGCTGTCGCTGAATCCTCAATCCTTGCTCGACCCTCGATCCTCGATCCTGAATTCCGTCTTGCTTCCCATGCCAGTATTCCGGGCCGCCCTTGAATAGCCTCTTCGGGATCGCGCCGTAGACCATCAGGACGTTGTTCACCGCTTCGCCGATCCTGAAATCCACTGCGAGGCTGCACAGCGCGTAAGCTTCCGCAGGCGACAGCTTCGCTTTCCGTTGCAGGAAATCCACCGCTTCCCTGATTGCATTCCTCAGCGCCTCTCCCAGGTCCGGGGCCATGCCCATCGAGTAGTAATGCGCCGCGTCCTCCGCCCGCGGCCAGCGCATGTCCTTGCCTGCGCCCTTGCGCACGATGAGCTCCACCGTGGGCGTGAGCGATATCTCGATCGCAGTGCCGTCTACTTCGCCATCACCCTGGCACGCGTGCCCGTCGCCTGTGTAGAAGAGCGCACCTTCGTTGAATACCGGTAAGTAAAGCGTGGACCCCGCCGTCAGGTGTCTGAAGTCGATATTGCCGCCCCACGGTCCGGGCGGTTTGGTGCTCGCCGGTGAATGCTCCGGCGGCGGGGCGACCGCGACGATACCCATGAACGGCGCGAGCGGCACCTCGACGTCCCGGGAAAACCGCGCAACCCGGCGCTCGAGATCGAGCTTGATAACCTTCTGCTCCGGTTTCTCGAGGAGATCCGGCACCGCGCCCCTGTCCGGACCGGTCGCGTTGACGCCGTAGGGCACGCGGAATTCCACGTCGAGGATGCGCACTTCCAGCGTGTCGCCCGGCTCCGCGCCCTCGACGTAAACCGGCCCGGTAATGATATGCGGCCCTGCGCCTTCCGCGCGCTTCACCTTCCGGAAGATGTCCACCGCGTCCTGCAGCACGTCGCCCGGCGCGATGCCGGCCGCTCCGAAATACGCGACGGGATCCTGCGTGGTGTTGATTCCCTGATGCGTCACCGTTTCGATGCGGACAGTCTGTCCGGATTTCACCCGCAGCACCGGCGGCAGGCGCGCGTCGATGTAGCCCCAGCTTATCGTCCCCGGCGTCGAGCGCACGGTCGCCTCAGGCGGGGGCGGGCTCAAGGAGTTCCGGACCGTCGTTCTTGACATTGTTCACCCGCAGGCTGATCGGATAGGCGCGCATTTCCTCCGCCGGAAAGGGCTTGAGCATCTGCTCGAGCGCCTGCGCCTTCTCATTCCCGGGATCAAGCCACGCCTCGTAATCGTTCTCCGCAAGCAGCGCCGGCATCCGGTCGTGCAGCGTTCGTATCAATTCGTTGGCCTCGGTGGTGAGGATCGTGTAACTCTCGATGGGTTCCACACCATCCTTGCCGGGCCAATATTCATAGAGCCCTGCGGCAGCGAATACGTCCGTATTCAGCAGATGGATGAAATGGGGCACCTTACGGCCGCCCACTTTTTCCCATTCGTAGAATCCTGACATCGGCACGAGGCAGCGCCGGCGCCTGAAAGCCGAGCGGAACGCGGACTTTTCAGCCACGGTTTCCGCGCGCGCATTGATCATTCGCGCCCCGATTGACGGATCCTTGGCCCACGCTGGAACGAGGCCCCAGCGCAGCAGGGTGAGCTCGCGGCCTCTCTCCGGGTGAACGCGATAAACAGGGAGGTTCTGTGTCGGCGCTGCGTTATAGCGCGCACCGAAATCGATTTCCCTCTCCCGGAACTCGAACGTTTCCCGATTCTTCCTTGAAACAGGCCCATAAAGGGCGTAGCGGCCGCACATGCGGCGTTATTGTAGCCGAGCCGGCAAGGCGAGATACGGATGTTCGCCGGCTCGCAGCCCAAGAAAGCCCCTCCTCCCCCTTGACGGGGGAGGATTAAGGTGGGGGTGAAATCTTTTCTCCGCATATCATTGACACTCACACCCATCGCCACTTCCCGCACTAACAGGGAAGGAGCGCCTTGTGCTACGCTGAGGCCATATAACAGGAAGGATGTCATGCGGCCGCTGCGCCATCTTGTCCTGCTCGCACTCGCCCCGGTTTCATGCTCGACGCTTGCCCAGCAATATCCGGCGCGTCCGGTTCGCGTTCTCATCCCTTTCACCGCCGGCAGTGCGGCTGACATCATCGCGCGCGCGATGGAGCCCGCGATGCGCGAAAAGCTCGGGCAGCCGTTCGTCATCGACAACCGTGGCGGCGCGGGCGGCAATATCGCCGCGGAACTGTGCGCGAAGGCGGCGCCCGACGACCACACCGTCATGATGGCCACCATCGGGACGCATGCCATCAACCACAGCCTTTATTCGAAGCTGAGTTTTCACCCGATCCGCGACTTCACACCGATGGGGCTGGTCGGTGAAAGTCCCAACGCGCTCGTGATCCATCCGCGGGTGCCCGCCAACTCGATCCAGGACCTGATCGCGCTCGCGAAGTCGAAACTCGGCGGACTCAACTACGGCTCCTCGGGTTCCGGTACGACCGTGCATCTTTCGGCCGAACTCTTCAGCGTGATGACCGGGATCAAGATGGTCCATGTCCCGTTCAAGGGCGCTGCCGAGGCGCTCGGCGCGCTGCTCGGGGGGCAAACCGATCTGATGTTCGCGAGCCTTTCCTCGTCCATTCCGCTCATCAAGGCGGGCAGGCTCAAGGCATTCGCCGTAACCGGCGCACAGCGCTCCCCATCGATTCCCGAACTGCCGACAGTGGCCGAAGCGGCGGGACTGCCGGGCTACGCCGCGGCTGCGTGGTCCGGCATGGTCGGCCCCGCCGGCGTGCCGCGGCAAGCCGTGGCAACGCTCCATAAGACGGCGCTCGCCGCGCTTGACGATGCGGACGTCAAGAAGCGGTTCTTCGCATCCGGTGTGGAAATCCGCACCAGCACGCCGGAAGCATTCGCGCGCTTCATCGAATCCGAAATGCAGAAGTGGGCGAAAGTGGTGAAGGCCGCTGGCGTGAAAGCGCATTGATGCGAGACGCGCGCTCACTGAAAGAAATGCACGAAAGATCGCGCACCGACCGCGTTGCACCCACCGGCGGCGCACTCGAACAGGTGTTCGAGCAGATCAGGAAGGAAATCGAACGGTGGCGGAAAGTGGTCGCGCAGGCCGGGATCAGGATCGAGTAGTAGATTAGGTACCGTCCCGGACGCGCCTTCCTCCAAGCGCGACGAACGGACTTTTAATCCGTTGGTCGGAAGTTCGAATTTCCCACCGGCCTCAGAAAACAAAGAGCACCTCGTGACGGCTGGTTTTCTGCTTTTGCTATTCCGCCTCGACTGTCGTCCCTTGTATTTGGGTTTGCATTTCTCCATGAACGCGGCACGGCCCACAATGTGATCCGTGTCATGCATCATGGCGCGTGAAAGCGCAGTATGGGTCCCCGCGTACGCGAGGACGACATTGATTGATTAGCCGGTTCTTGCAATGATGACTATCCCACACGGGTCGGGCGATCAGTTCGCCTATAGTAGACTCAAAAAGAACTGGTGATTCGGGAGCATGATCTTCACGTTGGTCGTTCAGCAAATGCGAGTTCAGCATGTTTACGATTTCGCCACGCTCGACCGCGTCCCGGACGGACCAACCAGCGCGACGGTGTCGGCGAAGCGCCTGTTATCCGGTGAGACGCTACAGACCGGCAAGTCATCCACCGTCGGCGTGGTGCTCGCCGGCAGCCACATCATCGTGACGCTCGGCAGGCAAGCGCAGGGCTCGGGTGCCAAAGCGCACACCCATCCCAACGAGCAGTTCACGCTCGTCGTCGAAGGTGAACTGGAAGGGGAACTCGCGGGCGAACGCATGCGTGTGGGCGAGCGTTGCATGCTGCACGTGCCGGCGGGAACAGCGCATTCGCTGACTGCGCGGAACGGAGCGTTGGTGGTCACCGCGCAGGACGCTCGCCACGCGTTTACCGCGTAAGCGCGCCCCGATTGGCTACGTCGCCGCGCGGCGACATCGAGATATTACGCAAATCAACGCTTCGCAGCCTGGGGCGTGATCGGTGTCGCACGCTGGCGACAAGGTCAAGGTGCTCCTCAATCCGCTTCCCGAGCTAAGCCTTTGGCATTGAACGGCTATCGTCGTTTGGCACGATCGTTGCTGCACATTGGGACGCAACACCGGGTTTTCCCAAAATTCGAGCCGGAGACGCAGCGCGCGGCGCGCTGCCTGGGCAGTAAGGAGGTCAAATGAGGAACATCCACTTGATTCGCACGGTGACGATCGCCACCGCCCTTGTACTGGCCGGCTGCGCGGGCCCTGAGCCGCAGCGCAACCCGCCTCAGGCCTACTCGTCGCCGCCACCTGCAAGATACAGCGTCGGTTTTGTCGACAGGATCGAGGTCATCCAGAAAGGCGGCGGCGGCAATGTCGCCGGGACCGTGATCGGCGGCATCGTCGGCGGTCTTATCGGCCACCAGGTCGGCGGTGGCCGAGGCCAGACAGCCGCAACCATACTCGGCGCCGCCGGCGGCGCGGTCGCGGGGCACGAGATCGAACGGCGGTCGCGCGGCGCTAACGAGACTTTCCGCGTAACCGTGCGCCTCGACAACGGCGCTTATCAGACCGTGACGCAGGACGACATCATCGACTTGCGCACCGGCGACAGAGTTCGCGTCGAAGGCGGTCGCGTATACCGCCTTTAGACGGCGGCGAGTAAGCCGTTTTGATGTGCGCGTCCCCGAAACCGCGCGACTTAGCGATGCTCTGAAAAACCGCGGGTTCTGTCGCGAGCGGGCGCAGTTCGGGCGAGCGAGGGCGATGCAACTCAACGCGTTGCAGGGATCGGCGCAACGCGGAGCAGGGGCCCCGTTTACGGGGATGCGACCGTGGAGCCGAGCATGAGCGCGTCGTGGTGGCGCCGATCCTATGCGCGTCTCCGGGGTCGGATCCCAGAGGGTCCCTCTTCCGCCCTGCGACGCGCCCGTTCACGGGGATGCGATCGTGAAACCGGCCATAGGCGCGTCGTGTTCCGGCCCTTCGCGCGTCTCCGGAGTCAGATCCCCAGAGGGGCCCCTCTTACCCCTCGCGACGCACCCGTCCTTGCGACGTCGTGGGGCAAAATACATTAACCAGAGCTTCCCTTAGGCGTTGTCTTGATCACTGCGGCACGATGCCTGTCATAGTTGTAAGCTTCCTAACCAGCGTGAATTCTTCCTGAATCGCCTCTTCCAAATCTTCTGCGCTCGAGCCGACGCCCTTCAGGCCTTGTTCTTCGAATAGCCGCTTCGCCTCCCGGTCTTTGAGCGCCTTGGCTACCTCACTCTGGATGCGGTCTACATACTCGACCCGCGTGCCGGCCGGAAACCACAAGCCATACCAAGGGACTAACTTATAGCCCTTGATGCCGGATTCCTCGAGCGTCGGAACGTTGGGTAGTTGACTCCACCGTTCCTCGCCGGTGATCGCGAGCGCGCGCAGGCGACCCGACCGGATGTGGGTCACGACGCTTTGTGCAGCCGGCAGGATTACCTGGATTTGTCCGCTGATTACATCGATTATTGCTGGCCCCCCGCCCTTATACGGCACATGATTCATTTTGATGCCCGCCAACATACTGAAATGCTCGGTAGCAAGATGCGTCATTCCAGCCGCTCCATAGTCAAGCTTTCCCGGATTTGCCTTCGCCAGCGCAACGAACTCCCTGACTGAACGTACCGGAAGACTCGGGTTCACGGCAAGTACTTGGCCGAAGTTCTTGCCCACCAGCGTAATGGGCCTCAGATCCCGCACGGGATCGTAGGGGAGGTTCTTGTAGAAATACGGAAGGGTTGTGTAGGCCGACGACATGAATAGCAGCGTGTAACCGTCAGGCGCGGACTTCGCGACAACGTCAACGCCAATCATGCCGCCCGCTCCACCCCGATTATCGAACACGATGTTTTGCCTCAGGCCTGGGATGAGCCTTTGAGCGAACATGCGCGCAGTAATATCCGTTCCGCCGCCGACAGCGAAAGGAATGACTAAACGAATGGGTTTCGAGGGGTAATCTTTCGCCGTGACGGCGGAGAGTTGGGCGAGTGCAGGAGGGGCGGTGATCGTCAAAAGGGCGATCAACGAGATTAGTCCACTATGCGATTTTGACATTTCTCTCTCCTCACTGGTTGAGCTGTGGCCGCGTGAAAACGTCCGACGTGCGGTAGTTATGATGAAACCCATATGGAGCGGATGCCGTGGCGCCCCGTAGCTTTTGCGCGATAGAGGTGTCCGTGCATAGTCGTCAAGTACAAGCTGCCAAGATCGGCATCGCCAAAAGCACATCGCATCGGGAGATCGGCCGGGACAGGATGGGTTTCCAACACCGCGCCGGACGACGAAAACACGTAGAAAAGCGGGCCAGGGCCGCTGCGCTTCCACCCGGCACAGGCGACGATGTTTCCCTCACTGTCAAGACACATGCCTTCAATACCGCGGTGCTCGCCTCGATAGTCGGCGCCGAACGTGTGCAGCACCGTATGTGGTCCGACAGTGCCGTCGTCGCGGATTGGATAGGAGCGCAACTCGCGCGAACAACTTCGCCCCACTTCGCCGTCTGCAACATACAATGTCGTTTCATCGGCCGATAACAGCACGGCACGGGGTGCTGCCGTATCGTAAGTCACTCGCGTGATCGTCCACGCGCGTTTCTCATCGCGTTCCAGCCGCAGCACCGAGGCGTGATCGAGGAGCGGAATCCGCGGGCCAGCGGCAGGCTTCGCATGGTACGGATCAGAAAACCACACCCGTCCTAAACGGTCAATGGCGAGGTCGCTCGGATGATTGTGAAAGCGTCCCGCGAGCTGATTAGCCGTCGGCGGTGCCGAGCCGTCCGGGAGGAACCTGATGATACGCCGGCCGGCTTCCTGACAGCCATACAATGCACCGTCCGGGCCAAACGCTATGCCGTTGGTGCGATTGGTGTAGCGCCGGAATTCGCTGACGGCACCGCTCGTTGGATCGAACCGTAATATGCGACCTTCATCAATCATGCTGAAAAGCATCGCACTGCCATCCCACGCAAGCCCGCCCCCCGGCCCCTGAAATGGACCGGCAACCAGTTCGAAGTTCCAACTCATCGCGCCTCCCAGCCTTACCAGACGGCCACACCAGGAATTTTTACCCGGGTGCGGTAGACCGAATGGTACGTTGTGATGTAGAGCGACCGCCAGTCATCGTTACCCCAAGCCATGTTCGTGCAGTGCTCTGGAATTCTCAGGCGACCGAGCAACCTGCCACTCGGGTCAATCACGTGCACTCCGCCCGATCCAGTGCAGTAGACGTTGCCCTCGACGTCGACCTTCATGCCGTCGCAACCGCCGGGCTCGCTGCCCGTCATTTTGTGGAACAGGCGGCCCGGCCCCACGGTGCCGTCGGCACGCACGTCGAATACCCGGATGTGCTGCCGGTGTATGCTGTTGTTCACATAGAGCAAAGACTCATCGGGTGAAAACGCGAGACCATTTGGATACACGTCGTCATCGATCAGCAGGCTAACCTGCTTACCGTCCGGGGAAAGCCGGAACACGCCGTGGAAGTCGAGATATTGCTGGGTGTCCTCGGCCACCATGCCGGGAATGATTAACCCGGTCACCGAGTCGGTCCAGTAGATCGAGCCGTCCGAGCGCACCACGATGTCATTCGGGGTGTTTAGCTTCTTTCCCTCATAGTGGGAAACGAGCGTCACGATCGAACCGTCTTGCTCCATGCGCCAGATCGTGCGCGCACACCAGCCCGCCACGACAAGCCGGCCCTCTTTATCGAAGGTCAGGCCATTGGCGTGGCCCGTTGGCTCGAGCACGATCTCACGGCCGACGCCAGGCTTCCACTTCCAGATCCGATTACCTTTGATGTCGACCCAGAACAACTGCTTGTCGCGCCGATCCCACACCGGCCCTTCGGCGAAGATCATTCCATACGCGATCCGGTCGAGCGGGGGATTCTTGTCGACGATGCGCTCCAGCTCGGGCGCAACCAGGTCAATGTCCATCCGAACCTCCTTGTAGTATACGCAGGCTTTCCGGGCCAGAGTCTGCTCGTCGCTCACAGCATCGATCATCACCGTGTTGCCCGTGGCAAATGCCCGCGGCAGTATTTGAGTTGGGCTGCCTCGTCCACGCGCAATCTGACGCAGCCGAGGATTCTCGGCACTTTAGCAAAATCGATAGCTTCCTGGAACCGCCAACTGGAACCAGAAATGGCCCCAATCGTTTGAACAGCCAAACCCGTTACATAAGTGGAATTTCTGCACGGTTAAGCTGCCTTCGCTTGAGGCAGCGAATTGAAGTAGAACTGATCGGGCGTCATCCCGTCAAGGCTCGAATGTGGCCTGCGGGTATGTGGCCTGCGGGTATTGTAATGCGTCGTCCACTCTTTCAGAATAGATCGCAAATGCGGCTCGGACATTGGGATCAACCAATCCAGACATTCCCGCCGGATCGTTCCGATTAGGTGCTCGCAGATCGAAGTCGCCTTCGGGCTCGCGACCAGCAGGCGCAATCCTTCGAAGCCCAAGGCACAGATTGACTCGTCAAGGTGCTTGGCGAAGACCCGATCCCGACCAAGGATCAGAAACATATGGCCGTCATCGTCTCCGACCACCGCCCTTAACTGCTGTAGCGTCCACCGCGCATTTGGATGCGCGGTCACGCTCACGTGGGCCAAACAGCGCGCACCGTGCTCGATGACAACGCATACGTACAGCATCCGGAACGTCGCAGTGACGGCAACGAAGAGGTCGCAGGCGAGAATGCCCTTCGCATGATTCTTCAAGAACCTTGACCAGCGCTGATCGCCGCGCAGCCGCCCTGGCGGTCGCTTCGGCAGGTACTTGCCCCCCGTCCGTGGCGAGATCCGAATACTCAACTTGAGCAGGAGTTCGTTGGCGATCCGCTCTTCGCCCCACAGCGGATTCTCCGCGGCCATCATGCGGATCAGCGCCCGGAGTCCCATAGGATTCGGCGGGCACCGCCGGCGCGACTTGAAGCGCCACAGCAGCTTCCAGCCCGCGCGATGCCAATGGATCATGGTCGCAGGCTGCACGAGGACCAGAGCGCCGCGCCACTCGAACAGCTTCGCCAGCCCCGGCAAGCTGACTCGGGTTCCGACATCCATCAGAGGCGGCCGAACACCGCACTCGATGAACAATGCCAGCTGGCGGCGGAGGAAGAGATTCTCGGCTTGGACAGACTCGGTCGAGCGGAACAGGAACACTACCAACCGGAACGCGTCCCCGATCAGGTGACCAGCGATTTTGATGAGCGCGACCGTGCGCTTATCACGCCATTGCCTGCACGTCTTAGCCTAGCGGCTGCGGTACTCCCGTAAGTATCCTCCGGCATAGCCGGAGGCTTTAGTGTGTGAGCCGCTCAAAGCGGCTTGAGGGGTCGCTAACGCGACCCCAGTCTCAAGGGCCACCTTATCGGTGGCCGGCTCTATCGCCAAAGTTGCAGTTGCTCCAGTCGTCGGTCCTCTTCTTCCTGCTCCCGAATTTATGCAAGACTCAATAATCCGCGAGCGGGAGTTTGACCACTTCGCCAGTTTGCAGCGAGCGTTGTTCGCGACCGAAATCTCCAGCGCGCGGCGGGCATCTTTCGGCGTGGCGAGCGCGATCGGCTTCTCAACGAGCACCGGCTTGCGCAGCTCGAGCGCCTGAAGCACCGGTTCGGAGTGCTCCACTTCGATGGTCGAAACGATGACGGCATCGACCTCGGGACGCGACATGGCTTCGAGGTTGTTCGCCGACCACGCTTGCGCGCCGACTTTCTCGGCGAGCTTGCGCACGCGCTCCGGCTTCCGGTCCGATACCGCGAGGAAGCGTACCGCCGGATGGGCGGCCGCCAGGGTCGCGCACAAAGTCCCGATGCGACCCGAGCCCACCACAGCCACGCCGAATTGTCTGCGTTCCATCGTCCGCTCCCTAATCGATCCGCGCCCTCAAATTCGGACCACTTCGGCCTACTTGTCGATCGTTACTCCGCTTTGATGCCGGAAGCTTCAACTATCTCCGCCCACTTCTTGATTTCGGTCTTCATGTAAGCCGCAAATGCTTCTGGCTTACTGCCTACAATGTCAAAACCAAGTGGTTCAAGCCGGTCCTTGACGGAGGACATTCTCAGCGCCCGCACAGTTTCATCGTGAAGGCGGGCAACCACGGCCTTCGGTGTACCGGACGGAGCAAGCAACCCGTACCACGCTGTCGCCTCGAACCCGGGAAAGCCCGACTCCGCGATGGTCGGCACTTGCGGCAGCAAGGAAAAGCGCTTGAGACCCGTGGTCGCCAGCACGCGTAACTTCCCGGTTTTGACGTGTGGCATCACGGTACTGACACCGAACATCGCTTGCACTTGTCCGCCAATGACATCCACCACTGCCTGGGCGGCCCCCTTGTACGGTACATGCACCATTTCGATGCCGGCCGTCCGCTTGAGGAATTCACCCGCAAGATGTCCCGGACTGCCGGTGACAGCCGAAGCGAAGTTCACCTTCCTGGGATTGGACCGCACGTATGTTATGAACTCCTGGAGGCTCTTAACCGGAAGAGAGGGGTGCACAACGAGGATGTTGGGCGCCGAGGCGAGCTGCGTGATTGCCACGAAATCCCGCACCGGGTCGAATGGCAGCTTGCGATACAGCGCGGGACCAATCGCCAGATTACCGACGTAACCCAGCAGGATTGTGTATCCATTGGGCAACGCGCGTGCGGCAATTTCCGTCCCGATGTTTCCGGCGGCGCCGACGCGGTTATCAACGACAAGCTGCTGATCAAACGCTTCTGAAAGTCTCTGCCCGATGGTGCGGGCCAGCGTGTCCGCGCCTCCGCCGGCTGTGAACGGCACGATCACACGGATGGGACGCTCCGGGTACTGTCGTGGCGACGCTTCCAGCCCCGCTGCGGCGAAAGCTGCGGCCAAGCCCAACGCCATGAATAGCGCACGGATTTCCATTTCTCCTCCTCGTCAATTTATGCAAAACTCAATAATGGATCTTGAGCAGCCGCGCTGCATTGCCACCCATTACCTTTTCACGGTCTTTCTCCGACATGCGTAATTCAGCCATCATTTCAACCCCGCGCTGCTTCAGCGGCGTCATCGGCGGCGAATCGGTTCCAAAAAGGAAATGGTCGGCCCCCACCGTCTCCAACGCCATTTGCGCGGCGGGCGCGTGATAGCAGGCCGAATCGAGATACATCATCTTCAGGTAATGAATGGGCGGATGCTTGATCAGCATGGGCTCGTATGGCCCAAGGAAGAAAGCTTGGTCCAGGTACTCGTAAGCATAATTCATGCGGCCAATGACTTCGCAGATACCTCCGCCGAGGTGGCTGCCGGCAAGTTTTAGTGTAGGAAACTCTTCAAAGATGCCACGCACAATAAGGCGCGCCAACGCGAGACAATTGTCCGCCGGGCGCCCGATGCTTGAGGTGAGGCGGTAGTCCTTCATGCGCTCCAGCCCATACCCGTGATCGCCCGGATGGATGAATACCGGGATATTCAGGCCGGTAACCAGCTTGAAGAACGGTTTTGCCGCATCGTCGTCCGGATATGCACCCTTGTGGCTGGAGTTGATGAGAACGCCTCGGAGATCGTCTTGCTTCACCGCGCGCTCGAGCTCCATGAGGTGCTCGTCTCCGCCCCCCGGGATGCTCGTGGCGAGCGCCACCACTTTGTCGGGGTAACGGTCGCGGCACCTGGCCAAGTGCTCGTTGGAGCTCCGTATAGCGCCGACCGTTTCCTTTTCGGACAGGTGCCTGATATAGTGCACCGCGCTGCTGATGACACTCATATCGACAGCGGCCCGATCATTGCCTGCGATGACGGTTTCGATCGTCATCGGACAGCGTCCCTGCCAATAGGGCTGCACGGTGTCCTTCGGGTCGTGCACGTGGGTATGCCAATCGATAATCATGGGTTTTGACCGCCTTTCTATTTAAGCAAACAATGCGTTTACCAAGGAAACTAGTTCGAGCCGCTTCACGTCCCCCTCTATTCCACCACAATGCCGGCGTCTTTGATGACTTTGGCCCATTTTGCCCGCTCTGAATTCAGATACGTCGCCAACTCGCCCGGGGAGCCGCCCACTGGTTCTACATCAAGTACTGCCAGACGTTCCTTAAGTTGCGGCGACCGGAGTATGCGGTTTATTTCGCCATTCAAGCGCGTAACGATCTGTGATGGAACGCCCGCGCGCGTCATTACCGCCCACCAGGCGGAGCCTTCGAAGTCAGGCAACCCTGCTTCCTCGAAAGTGCGAATCTCCGGGAAAAGCCCCGAGCGACGCGGCGCAGCAATCGCGATTGCCTTGAGCTGACCGGTCCTGATGTACTGCGACACGGCCAGCGGCGACGCGAACATGAGCTGGACCTGTCCGCTAATGAGGTCGGTGTAAGCGGGGCCCGCTCCCTTGTAGGGCACATGCACGATATCCACGCGTGCCACTTTCTTGAAGAGCTCGCCGACGATATGACTCGTGGTCCCGGCGCCCACGGAAGCGTAATTGAGTTTACCAGGCCTGGACCTCAACAGATTCAACAAGTCTTTGAGCGTCCCGGCGGGCACACTGGGATGCGCGAGCAGCAGGTATCTCACTCGACCCACCAGCACGACAGGAGCGAAGTCCTGTGCGATGTCGTAAGGCAGCCGGTAAAGAACGGGATGCACGGTGAGGTGCGCTTGTGAGCCAAGGAAAAAGGTGTAACCGTCTGGTGCCGCCTTCGAAGCTATCTCCAGCGCGATTCTGCCGCCTGCGCCAGCCCGATTGTCCACGATGATCTGCTGGCCCAGCACCGGTGTCAGACGCTCCGCAATCAGTCGCGTCAGCACATCATTCGGCCCGGCCGGGGTGCTGGGCACGATGAAGCGCACCGGGCGGACGGGATACGCCGGCGTCTGGGCTGTCGAACAATCAGGAATCAGAGCAACAGCCGCGCACAACATCAAACCACTCATCGATAATTGAACGCCGGATCCTCTCATGTCCGCCTCCGTGCCATCGATCGGTACACTTTATCTACGAATCGGCAGTGGCCGATTACTCGCATAGTCTTCACTCGACAAGCTTTACCGCCCGGCGCCGCATCCCCTCCGGGACGGAAATTCCAAAACGTTCCGCCGTCCGCATATTGATTACTAATTCCAACTCGTCGAGGCCAACGAGAGGCAACTCTGCGGGCGTTGCGCCCTTCAGGATCTTGTCAACATGGGCCGTGGCCATCTTTCTCCAAAGGATAGGGATATCGGGTCCTATTTTCGCAAGTCCGCCGAGTTCGGGAAAACCGATTGAGCCCATTATTGTCGGAAGGCGGTACTTGTCTGCCGCGCTCACGACGTTCTTGCGAAACGAATACATATCCGCCCCAGAGACAGTCGCTACGGCCTGCAGTCCTAAAGCCGCGGCGGAAGCAAACGCTTCGTCCACCTCCTCGGCACGGCCCGCGCCGATGAGCCTCGCACTCAGCCCCATCCCGCGAGCCGTTTCCGCCAAGTCCTCGGCGAGTCCCATGGAGACCTTGCTCAGAGGGTTCATCAGGATGCCCAGGTGTTGGGTATTCGGAAGAAGTTCGCGCACCAGCGTGACCCGCTGCCTGGCAGCGGCATTCCCGTCGTAGTAAGTTCCCGTGACGTTTCCGCCGGGATGCTGGACGCTCTTCGCGATGCCCTCTTTAACGGGGTCTCCATTGAATGCGCCCATGACGACGGGCACGCGACTGGTCGCTTCCCTCGCCGCGAATACTGCGGGCCTGGTTTGTGCGACAATGAGATCTACCTTGGCGGCAAGGATCTCCCGCATATTGCAAGCAAGCTTCGCATCGTCACCGCTGGGGGAGGGAAATACGATTTCAATGGTCTTGCCGGCCACCCAACCCAGGCGTGCGAGCGCAGCGAGAAGCACATCGATCGACTCCGCGTGGCTGATGGCGAGGATACCTATTCTGCGCAACGTAGTTTCTCCCTTGGAGGGTAGAGGAGCCCGCCGCGGCGGGCCTTGGAATCAATCGTCTTATGCTGCAACGGAGATAATGAGGTTGCCATCGCTATCAACATTGAGACTGTCGCTCGGTCCGATAACCGTGGTCGACGATGCTTCTTCCACGACTAACGGTCCTTTCAATTGAGCGCCGGCCGGAAGTCCCGCTCTTTTATAGACGGCGCAATCCACAAACCCGACGCCGTCGAAATACACCGGGCGACGTTCGAGTGATATTGCTTTCGGCTCGGTCTTGGCAAGCGGCGCGAACCGGGGTTCCGGCTTGTTGAACACGCCAACAACCTGCAGCCGCACGCTGACGATCTCGGGAAGGATGTCGGGAAACGCGTGGCCGTAGCGCACTTCGTAGACCGTGTTGAAGCGCTTCCGCATATCAGCCATCGACGCGTCCGACAGCTCGGCGGCAGGACAGTCGACGATCAAGGCGAATTCCTGGCCGACGTAGCGCATCTCGAGCGCTCGCTTGACGGCGATCTGATCGCGCCTGAACCCTGCCTCCATCATGACCGGGATGGCCTCCGCTTCCATCTTCGCAAAGAGCGCCTCGATTTCCCCCGCGACCGCGTTCTTCAGCGGCTTGATGTGGCTCGTCACATACTCGTTCTTCGCGTCGGCCAGAAGCATGCCGAGGGCCGAAAATATCCCGCAGTAAGGTGGAACGACGACGGTCCGGATGCCCAGTTCGCGCGCGACTGAAACCGCATGCAGCGGCCCTGCGCCGCCGTACGCGATCATCACGGATTCGCGCGGGTCGTGGCCCCGCTGCACCGTCATCGTCTGCACCGCATGCGCCATGCTGATGTCGGCGATCTTGATAATGCCGCAGGCCGAAGCGATGGATTCGAGTCCCAGCGGCTTGCCCACATGCGCTTCGATCGCCGCGAGCGCGTTCTCGCGGTTGAGAACGATCTCGCCTCCCAAGAAGTATTGCGGATTGAGTCTGCCCAGCACGAGATCGGCGTCCGCCACCGTGGGCCGCGTTCCACCGCGCCCATAGCACGCCGGTCCCGGAACCGCGCCCGCGCTGATCGGCCCGACTTTCAGAGCGCCCGTTTCGTCCAGGTGTGCGATGCTTCCGCCACCGGCGCCGATCTCGATGATGTCTACCACCGGCAACTGCAGCGGATAACCCACTTCCATGCCGCCGATGAAATAGCCTTCAGCTACCTCCATCGCGCCGCGCTTGACGATGCTGACCTTGGCGGTAGTGCCGCCCATGTCGAAGGCGACGACGTTCTCGTAACCGAGCTTCTTGCCGATATACGCTGCAGCCATCGTGCCGCCGACGGGACCCGACTCCATCATCCGGACCGGTTGGGTCCGCGCCGCGTCGATGGTCATCGTACCGCCGTTGGATTGCATGATCATTGCGGTGCCGTGAAATCCTTCCCCGTCGAGGAAGCCGGCCAGTTCCTGCAAATAGGTTCCCACTCTCGGCCCGATGTACGCGTTCAGGACCGTGGTAGAGGTGCGCTCGTATTCCCGGTACTGCCGGATGATGTCGGAGGATGCCGTCACGTAGAGGCCCGCATAGCGCTTTTCTATCAACTTTTTCAGCGCGGCCTCGTGCTCGGGATTCGCGTAGGAATGCAGCAGGCAGATGGCAATGGAGTCGACTTTGTTTTGCACTAGCTCCTCGATCGCCTTGGCTGCTGGTGTTGGCTCAAGAGCAGTGAGAGCACGCCCGTCGCTCAGCATACGTTCCACTACTCCTCGCCGCAGAAACGGCGGCACGAGCGGATCCGGCGTCATGAACATGAGGTCAAACGAGTTCGGGATATTCCCGCGGCCCAGATCGAGCACGTTCCTGAAACCCTCCGTAGCGAGGAGCCCGGTCCGGGCGCCTTTGCGCTCGACTACCGTGTTGATCGCCACGGTGCTGCCGTGGACGAAGTGGCCGACTTCCGGCACCGGGGTATGCGACTTCCGAAAGCAATCGACGATGCCTTCGATGATGTCGGGTGTCGTCGACGCTTTCGCTGCCAGCAGTTCACCGGAGCCTTCGTCGAAAGCTACATAATCGGTGAAGGTCCCGCCAACGTCTGTCGCGACCCTAAGCAATTTTCAATTCCTTCCGAGGCTGCTCGCTGGAACGGAGCCGGGCCGTCTCGTTCTGGTTGATCTGCGCGGTCGCCGGATCGATCGCGACCCCATAATCACGCCGGGCGCCCTCCAGCGTCACATAGCCGTTGAAGTAGTCCGCCAGCACCAACCCCGGGTCGCGCTCGAAAGCTGGGCCGTAGCCGCCCCCTCCGCCGGTCAGCATGCGGACCCGGTATCCCGTGAGCAGCGGATATTTGTCGGTTCTCGGCACGGGATCTTCGGAACCGTCCGACTTGATGACGCGCGCCTCGTTGCCCGCGCCGGCGCCGCCGCCGTGCAAGCCCCAAGGCAGGCAGCGGGACCGGATCATCTTGTTCTGCACCTCCCCTTCGACAAGCAGATAGCCGATAGTCTCGGTGCCCAGGCCGCCGCGATACTTGCCCGGCCCGCCTGAGTCCGGTCGCAGTTCGTACTTTTCGAAAATGACCGGCGATTTGCTCTCGTTGACTTCCACCGGCACCGAGTACATGTCCCCTTGCTGGATCGCGCAGCGGGGCGCCGGCGCATCCCGCGTGGGACGCGCCCCGTGTCCGCCGATATGAGGGAAATGCAATGCGAAAAACCTTCTCTTGATGCCATCCAGTCCAACGAGCATGATGCCGCGCGCGTCGCCACGAGTGGCTGCGGGGATGCGGTCGGGAATCGCGCCGGCAAGCGAGCGGAAAATGGTATCGAGGACTGTTGGGAAAGGCACTGCCCAATCGCCCAAGGCGGCAGGTGGCACAGCGCTCAACAGCTTGCCGGGCGGGCAAACGACCTCGAGCGGGCGAAAACAGCCCTCGTTGGAGGGTAGATGCGGGGTGGTGAGACACTTGAAGGCAATGCGCGCAACGTTCATCGCGCCGCCGAAGAAGCCGCTGTTAAGCGACCCTTTGACCTGGTCGCTCACCTCGGAAAAGTCGACGGTCATCCTGTCGGCGGTCACGTTGACGCGCACTTTGATCGGGATCGGCTTCCCGCGCTCGACGCCGTCGTCATCGAGAAAGGATTCGGCCCGGTAGTCGCCGGGCGGTATGGTTTTCAGGGCGTTTCGGGCCGCCTGTTCACACATGTCCCACGTTTCCTCGATGGCCTGCTCGATCTGCTTCCGGCTGTATTTCTTCAGCAGCTCCCCGATCCGGCGCAGCCCGATCTTGCAAGCGGCGATTTGCGCGTTGAGATCCCCCAGCACGAGGTCCGGGAACCGGGTGTTGTGCTTGATGACGCGGATCAGGTTCCTGTCGGGGACGTTTCTTCTATGGACCTTGACCGCGTTGAGCTGTATGCCTTCCTGAAAGATCTCGGTCGAGTTGGTCGCGCCGGAGCCGATGGCGCCTCCTCCAATGTCCTGCCAGTGTGCCCTCACGCACGAAAACATGAACGGCTTGCCGTCGAGCATATAGGGGGTAAACACGACCACGTTGTTCAGATGCTGCCCCTGGGCAACGGGATCGTTCGACAAAATTACGTCACCCTCTTCGACGCCCTCTTCCGCCAACTCTTCCAGCGCTGCCTGCACGACGAAACCCAGATCGGCGGTAAACGCCGGGTGCGTAAACCGCGACTGGGTAACGATGTGGCCCGCGCCGTCCACCAAGCCTACGGCATAGTCGCGCATCTCGTAATTCATGTAGCTGTAGGAGGTGCGCCAGAAATTGTTCGTCATCTCGTCGGCGCATGCCAGCAAGGACGAACTGATCACTTCTCGGGTGATGGGATCAATGCTCAATCGATGTACTTCCGTTTATGTTCTATCGGCTCGACACTTGCTCTCTACGTGGGCGTACTTGCCTGCGCATAGAGCGGTGGAGCGGTTCCCAGACAGGTCTCTGCAATGGTGAAATGCTTGCGTGCCGGGAAGAACGCGAAAGACCGCCTCGTCTTTCTCTTAATTCCACCCCGTCACCGTCATTCCTGACGGCACTGCACGCATTTTGCATCCTACGGGCGATCAGCTATTTATGCAACACATACCTGCGCATACTGGTATGATAAATATGCATACAAAGGAGAGCCGTGATGAACTTTCACCAGATCGAATCCGTGTGCGAAATCGTCAAACAGCGCTTCAACATGTCGGAGGCGGCCTTGGCGTTGAACCGGTCGCAACCCGCGCTCAGCCGCCAGATCGCGCAACTCGAGAAGGACCTCGGCGTCCGGGTGTTCTCGCGGACCCGGAACAAGATCGTGGGGCTTACGCCAGAAGGTGGTGAGGTCTATACGATCGGGCAGCGTATCGCGCGCGAAGTGGAGCAGTTGCGGCACGTCGTGTCCGGCGCGGCGGAAGGAAATCCCGAACTTCGCATCGCAACAACGCATACTCACGCGCGCTATTCATTGCCCAAGGTGATCAAGCGCTTCAACGAACAGTCGCCAAAGGTGCTGCTCAACCTTCGCCAAGGCGGCGACCCGCTCCAGTGCTGCCAGCTCGTTGCAGATGGCGAGGCCGACGTTGGGATCACAACAGACATCGAGCGCCTGCCTCGCGAAAGCGTGGCCATTCCTGCCTTCAAGCTCTCGCGGTGTGTTCTGGCGCCTCGCACACACCCTGTCACGCGCGAGAAGCTGACGCTGCAAAAAATCGCTCAGTACCCCATCATCGCCTACTCGCGTCCGCCCGGCGGGCGGTGGGTGTTTGATTCGGCATTTGCCGAAGCGGGGCTCCGCCCGAGAATCGCAATGAGCGCGATCGACGCCGATGTCAGCAAGACTTATATAGCGCTGGGTCTGGGAATTGCCGTGCTGGCGAGCATCGCCTACGATCCCGAACAGGACCGTAACCTCATCGCTCTGAACGCCGATCACCTGTTTCGGCCGGGGCTTATCGTCCTCGTCTTCCGCAGGGGCGCGTATGTGAGCCGGCATACGTATGCGTTTCTCTCGCTCTTCGCGCCTCACATTCCCCCAGTGCTTATCCGACGGTGGGTCGACGGCCAGGAGACCGATCGGGCCCAACTGATCAGGACGGTTCCAACGGCGAAATTCCTGTAGCGAAGCGGTTTCTGGAGGTGCTGCAGTCGTGAGACAGGTAGCCGCGAACCTTGAATACCTCATCGATCTCTTGGACTCGACCAAAATGGGAGGTTCGCATCCCTCAGCAACACGATCCTCATCAAGGGACGAGTGGTAATCGTGTCGCATATTGTAAACTTCGCCATCTAAATACCGGAACGGCTTACTCACTTCCGATTTTCTTCGCCAACTGGAGTAGCAATCATGACGACACAGGAAACCTCTGCCAAGGCCGCCGAATTGAAGGTGTTCTGCTCCAACAGCGTGCGCGCGGTGATGGATGAACTCGTCCCGCAGTTCGAACGCGCGAGCGGGCACAAGGTCGCGGTCAGCTACGATCCGGCCAAGATCATGCTCGAGCGCATCATGGGCGGCGAATCCGCGGACCTCGTCATCCTCAGCGCACCCGCAATTGACGAGCTGACGAAACAAGGCAAGATCGTGGCCGGCAGCCGCCGCGAACTTGCCCGCTGCGGCGTCGGCATCGCGGTGCGCGCGGGCGCGCCCAAGCCCGACATCGGTTCGGTCGAAGCGCTCAAGCGTGCGCTGCTCAACGCAAGGTCGATTGCCCACACATCGAGCGGCGCGAGCGGCATCCATTTCGCCGGCCTGATCGAGCGCCTGGGAATCGCCGAGCAGGTGAGACCCAAGGCCGTGAAGCGCCCCGGCGGCCTTGTCGGCGAACTTGTCGTGAGCGGCGAAGCCGAGATCGCCGTGCAACAAATTCCCGAACTCATGGCCGTGCCCGGCACTGAGCTGGTGGGCCCGCTGCCGCAGGAGCTTCAGGTCATCACGACAGCAACGGCTAGCGTCTTCACCGATGCCAGTCAGCCGCAAGCGGCGCAGGCGCTGCTCGAGTTTCTCTCGACACCGGCCGCCGCACGCGTCTTCAAAGCCAAGGGCCTGGAGCCCGCCTGAGGGAAACTCACCGGAAACATGGGGGAAAGATTTTTTTCGGCGAGCGGTGGCTTCGTCCGCTGCGCTTGTGGCGGATGTGCCCACGTTCAGGGACCAGGGCCACGACATCGTCATGGGCAACTGGGCAGCGGTCATGGGGCGAAAGGACTCGGCCCGGCGCAGGTCGCATACTGGGAAAGCCTCCTCGAGCGCACTGTCAACCATCCGGATTGGAAGCGCATGATCGAACCGGTTGCGCTGGAGTGGGATTTCAGGAAATCGCGGCCGGCACGCTAGCTGCTGATCAGGGATTACGAGCTGGAGCGCGCGATGCTCACCGAGGTCGGGATGCTGGCGAAACCGTAGGATGAACACAATGGACGAACCGTCCCCTGTAATTCGGTTTGAAGGCGTAACCCACAAGGCCGCGACATCGGGAATTCGTCGCATGCAGCAGTTCTCACTTGATCGGGCGAAAAGCGTCCGAAGCCAATATCCGGAAACGACCCGGAGCGCCATCCCGCTGACTGTTAATCAGGGTCCTTAGTTCGAGCCCCGGTCGGGGAGCCAAGCGGGGCTCGAACACCTCAAGCGGTCGATTGATATGAATCTGGCCAGTGTCGGCTCCTGGCCGGACGCCGCCCTCACGTGTACTGTGGCACGGCTCGATACCGCGCCCACGGACAGGGGTGAATCTACTGTCATGAATCGTAAATTCGTAGCAGAAATCAGGATCGTCTTGCCGGCGAAGCCTGCCCCGGCATGTATTAAGCCGGGGGCCGGCATCCAGTGTGTTGAAGTCACTCTGGATTCCGGGTCGCAGGCGGCTCTGCGGCCTCTGCCCGGAATGACGGAATAGGACTGCGGATTAACGACTCAGGACAACAGCATGGGCGCGACGGCCACGCGGGACGATGACGTGGTTCGTGGTTCGGTTCGTGGGTCGGCCGAAGGGAGTGCCTCTTCAGGCCAGCATCACATGCCCGGCACGAAAGTCGACCGTTAACATCTGCCCGCGAAGGAAGTCGAGACCCAAGAGACCATCAACGCCTGCGCTGGGCGGCAGGGTGTGGCCAAGCACCGGAAAGCCTGAGCGCTCTTGCCCAAGCGCGACCACCCTGTCCAGAATAACGCGCGGCGCAAACTCGATGCCGCTTCCTGTCGTAACTTGCACACGGTCCGACACCAATGCGGGATCATAGCCAATGGCAACGAGCATGCCCACGCTTACGACAGTGCTGGTCGCCCCCGTGTCGAGAGCAAGTCGCAGTACAGCGCTCCCGTCGGGTCCGAACAACTCTGCGCGAACGACCATCAGACCCTGCTGTGAGTCGAAGGGGACGCTCACAGTACGATTGCCGTGTTTTCAGGCATTTTCCCGGTGTACAAAATGGCGAATCGTTTTGGGTGTATCTCCAAAGCCTTCCGATAGACCTCCTCACGATCCTTGCTGTGCCAGCGTACGTTGCCACTCTGCACTTCCAGGGCTTCGTTGGTTTGCGGCTCTTCCACGAGGACCCACTCGGACTGAAATTGGGCCTCGATCTGCGCTATGGTCAGGACTTCCCCCATGGGTCTAATCCTCTTGAAACACTGCCAAAGTCTAACGCTCAGTTCGTGAAAAGCACAACTCTGTGGGTCGTGGCTTTTGGTTCGTGGTAAAGGAATGCTACGTAGATAGCGCCCCGGGCGCAAGCTTCTTGCCCGCATAGAGGCGATGGGAAAATCAATCAACCCCGTCCCGGCGCGGGCGAACCGTGCGGGCATGGTCGCGAACACGCTCTTGCGGTTCCCGGCTCTTCCGGAGGCGGACCCGTTGATCTAGATCAACACCGGCCCCTGATTCCGGGTGTAAAGTCCGTGCGTCTAAGAACTGTATCTCGCACGATACGCTATTCGCGCCAGTTCCGGACCGTCTTGGTCAAAGGGGAGACATGGTCGAACCTGTGAAGCTGGGCAATTTCTTCTTGCTTTTCTTTTCGGCCGCATGCGTGATATTGCTTGGCGCGGTTTACGCGTTCATGTTCGCCCTTGCTCGCCTCAAGAATCTTCCGCGGCTGATGCCCTTCGCATACCTGGCGTATGCAGGCCTGTGCATTTCCGTTTTCGTGCTTGGTTATACCGCGAATCTCTACAGCGACGGCATCTGGATCGCGCTCATCGTGGTGATGCTGATCGGCTATCTACTCGCGCCCCATGCTGCATTTCGTCTGTGCAGGGCAACGCACGCGCAGCAGCATACGCGGAGCTGACGCTCCTGGAATAACACTGGATAAAACTATTAGCCACAGAGATCACAGAGTTCTCAGAGGAAAATCAAGGATGCAGGTCCTTGCTTTGGTTCGCCAATCGGGTAGGGGCGATGGATGATTCAAGTCCTTGAATATCGCTCTGTGTTCTCTGTGCCCTCGGTGGCTGAATTGCGGTTTTCAGGATAACACTGACCTTTAGGAAAGGGGGAAGTCATGGACCAACCTGCCTGGTGGGCATCCGGATCCTTTTGGCGCAAGGCGGCCATCTGGGTGACCGGCGTGTCATTGGTTGTCCTGGTCTTCTTGACCATGGACAGTTTGGGAAAGATCAGCGTCGGCAGCAAGCGCGTCCCGGCCTTTACCGCGATCAACCACCGCATCGACTATGTTTTCAATGACGATCGCCGCGTCCAGCAGCCACGGATCGGACCGCAAGAGCCGCTTTTTGGCCAGGCGCTCACCGCGGAGCGGGCGGAAGCGCTCGTCCGGCACGGGAAGCTCACGATCCAGGCCAATAACTGCATGGAGTGCCATACCCTTCTGGGCAACGGCGCCTACTTCGCTCCCGACCTCACCAAGGCGTGGCTCGATCCTTATTGGGGTGCCCCGGACGTACGGGAAAAACTGATGGTCGATTTTCTGCTGGATCCGTCGGAAAAACTCCATAACGGGCTGGGGCGCCGCATGCCCAATCTCCATCTCACGCTGGATGAAGCGAAAGCCGTCGTGGCATTCCTCAAGTGGATGTCCGCGATCGACACCAATGGCTTCCCCTATAACTTCACTACCATGAAGCAGGAGAACTGATATGGCTGCTCTGGGCGAAATTGCCTTGTCCAACCTGAACGGTGGACAAAAGCTGGCAATCAAGTACTTTTCCCTGGCCATCGTGCTGTTTGGAGCCCAGATTCTCTTCGGGCTGTTGGCGGGCATTCAGTACCTGGTGCCCGGCTTCCTGTTCGGAGTGCTGGACTTTTCCATCAACCGCATGGTGCACGTCAATGCATTGGTGGTATGGATGCTTTGCGCATTCCTGGGATCAATCTATTGGCTGCTTGAAGACGAGGCGCAGCATCCGGTTGTCGGCTTGAAGCTGGGCAACCTCGTGTTCTGGGCGTTCACGTCGGTTGTGGCCCTCGTTGTGATCGTTTACCTGCTCGTGCAAACGGGCCGTGGAGAAATCTCGACAATCTGGCTCATCACCGAGGGCAGAGAGTATATCGAGGCGCCCCGGTGGGCAGACATTGCCATCGTGGTTTCGGTGCTGGTGTTTTTCTACAACGTTGCGGGCACCTTTTCGAAAGGAAGGTTCACAGGGATCGGCGGCGTCCTCGTCATTGACCTGATCGCGCTGTTCGGTCTGTATCTGGCAGGCATGTTCTACACCACCAATATTTCGCTCGACCAGTTCTGGTGGTGGTGGGTCATCCATTTGTGGGTCGAGGCGACCTGGGAAGTGCTCGTCGGCGCCGTCCTGGCCTATGCCCTGATCAAAACGCTTGGCGTGCGCCGCGAAATAGTGGAAACGTGGCTCTACATCGAAGTTGCGTTGATGTTCGGCTCGGGCATCCTGGGCCTGGGACATCACTACTTCTGGATCGGAACGCCTGAATACTGGCTGAGCATCGGTGGATTCTTCTCTGCGTTGGAGCCGATTCCGCTGGTCGCCATGGTCGTACACGCGGTGTACGACTCGGGCACCCACAAGATGGAAAACAATAATCATCCGGCGTTCGCGTGGATGATTGCCAACGCTTTCGGCAACTTCCTGGGCGCCGGTGTCTGGGGATTCATGCACACGCTGCCGCAAATCAATCTGTTCACGCATGGCACCCAGTGGACGGCGTCGCACGGCCATCTGGCGTTTTTCGGCGCTTTCGCAACTATCAACATCGCTTTCTTCTACCTCGCCGTGCAGAAGCTGAGGGGCGACGTGTGGATGAGCGCGGAATTGCCCGACCAGGGCCGGAAGTGGAAGTGGTCGTTTTCATTGCTCAATATCGGGATACTCGGCATGACGGTCGCGCTGCTCATTGCGGGATACGTTCAATCCCAGCTTGAACGCGCCATTGGCGGATCGAGCTGGTCGGCATATTTCGAGGCACAGTCCCATCCCTGGTTCCAGCAGGCGATATGGTGGCGGCAGGTCTTCGGCTTCGTCCTGCTGATCGGGTTCATCGTCCTTGTCTGGGACCTGCTCACGGCAGGCAAGCGCGAGACACGCGTCATTCAGTTGCTTAAGCCTGCGTAGCCTTTGCTGCCGCTGCCTCGCCTCGCGTCGAGTTTCACAGCCCTCCGCGATCGCGATTTCTGCTGGCCGTGGGGTGGAACAGCCCTCGGCACCGGCGCGCAGTGGATTCAGCAGGCGACGCTCGTCACCCATCACCCATCGAGTTCGGGATAGTGGCGGAAGACGTCTTCAGTGCTGAACGGAAGACGGCGGGCAGACGCAAGATACGCGGCCATGCGCGGACGCTCCATCACCCTTTGGTGCAGGGCCGTTAATCGCGAAATCTTGCGTTTCACGCGCGCCATCGCTCGCGGAAAAGCGTACCCGAGCCCGGCGATCACCTGGAACATCGAAAGATCGACGTAGGACAACGCCTTGCCGACCATGTGGCGCCCGCCGCCCGGGCCGCGCTCGAGCACGCCCTCGAAGTAATCGAGGAACTTCGGCACGCGTTTCGTCCTGAAATCCTCAGCGCGCCGCTTCGCTTCGCGTTTTTGCTCGTGGTAGTAAAGCCCGCCTGAAATCGGGTGATGGGCGTCGTGAGCCTCGGCCACCAGGTCGGCGATCGTGAGCTGAAGCTGGTGCGCCCAGAGGCGGGCCGCTTCGGCTTTCGGCACGAGACCCAGACGCGGTCCCAGGAAAAGCAGGATGTTGGCGGTCTGCGCGATCACCAGCTTGCCCGCTCTGAGTATCGGCGGGGCAAACGGCGGTCGCGCGGCCCTGGTGTCTTCCAGAAGACGCATCAGCGCCGCCACACCCATCCCCTCGCGCTCCGGCATGCGCGCAACGTCCACGTAATCGGCCGCGGCCTCTTCCAGAGCGAGGCGAACAAACTCGCCGCGCCCCTGGATACCCGGCCAGTAGTAAAGTTCGTAACGCATGGCAAACGGTCCTTACAAGTCAATGAAACAGAAGTAAACGAAGATTACCACCGGTGAACGCAAATAACTCTAACGCAGTGAGCCAGTTTGCATGTTCGGCTCAGGGCGCTTTATACACGTTGCGGTCGAGGCTATACTGACGCGCGCCTGCCGCGGAATCACGGCGACCAAACACGCCCGCAAAAAGAGGAGAAATCGCATGCCTCGCATTCCCCTGCTCCCGGTGGAAAGTCTGACACCGGAACAACGGCGCGTGTATGACGCGATCAAGGCCAGCAGCCGCGATGACCGGGTGGGCGCGCCGTATCAACTGGCGCTGCACTGCCCGGAGTTCCTCGAGAAATGGCAACAGATCGGCGCTTTGCTGCGGTATCGCAACAGCCTGCCGCCGCGGCTGAGCGAACTCGCGATCCTCGTCACCGCCCGGCACTGGGATTGTCAGTACGAATGGCATGCGCACGAGCCGCACGCGATCAAAGGGGGGCTGCCGGCCGGCGTTATCGATGCCATCAGGAGCGGAAAGCGTCCCGCTTTCAACGACCCGGACGAGGAAGCGATCCATGATTTTTGCCGCGAACTGCATGAGACGCATTTTGTGAGCGCTCATGCTTATCAGCGGGTGCTCGATCGGTTCGGCACCGTCGGAGTGGTCGAGCTCACCGCGCTGATCGGCCACTATGCGATGGTGGCGATGGCGCTCAACGCGCATGATCATGGGCTGCCGGCCGGCGTCGCGCCGCCGCTGCCGACCCGCACATGAAAAACCAAAGCAGCGCGGCTCACGCAACAATCGCGCCTATCATGATGCCAGCGCCCGTGACAGGCCGGCGATGAGATCGTTGAAATCGCGCAGTCCATTCAAGCGCGGCCCCGATGCGACATGCGGGGAAGCGGGTCATCCTCGACCAGGAGGACCGGAACGTCAGCCGTGGGCGTTTATGCTTATTCCCGGTTCATGAACGACGGGTTCCTGACTAACGCCAAAAAATTGCGAATTTGCTATTCGGGCTGCATCCCCGCGTTCCTTACGACTTTTCCCCACTTTGCGGTCTCCGAGCGAACGTACGCAGCAAACTCGTCCGGAGTGCTTCCCACCGGTTCGGCACCATTGCCCGAAAAACGCGCCTTGATCTCCGGCTGTTGCAAAGCACGGGCAATATTGGAGTAGATCAGGTCCACGATTTCGCGAGGCACGCCGGCCGGGGCGCTTACCCCGAACCAATTGCTCGCCTCGTAGCCCGGCACGCCGGCCTCGGCAATGGTCGGGATGTCCGGGGCTCCCAGGGCCCGTTTCGCGCTGGTGACGCCCAGGGCACGCAGCCTGCCGCCCCGCACATGACTGAGCGCGGCGAGGATAGTCGGGGTCATGAGCGGCACATGTCCCGCGATCACATCGATCACACCTGGGCCTGCTCCCTTGTATGGCACGTGGACCATTTTCAGCCCGGTCATGTCGAGGAACAGTTCAAAAAAAAGATGAGGAGCCGTGCCGACGCCGGCCGACGCGAAGGCAAGCTCGCCCGGCCGGGCTTTCGTAAACACGATCAGTTCCCTCACTGTTTTGACCGGCAGCGACGGATGTGAGATGAGCACGTTGGGCAGCGACACGACCTGCGTGATATGAACGAGGTCGCGAAGCGCGTCGTAGGGCACTTTCCTGTACATCGCCGGATTGATGGCGAGAGGGGCGGTAGCCAGTAATAAGGTGTAGCCGTCGGGAGCAGAGCGGGCGACGACTTCTCCGCCTATCATCGTTCCGGCACCGGCACGATTCTCCACGACAACCTGCTGGCGGAGATATTCGCCCAGCTTGGGGGCGATCACTCGCGCCGTGAAATCCGCGCCGCCTCCCGGAGACGACGGGACCACCAAGCGAACCGTCCGTGTTGGATAACTCTGCCCGTGTCCCATTAATGCCCAGCTCAATAGAGCGGCGCCAATCAATAACAAAAGCGGATGGTGTCCAACGAGTCTCATATGTTCCCCTCAAGTGTCCTGAATTGTTAATTCGTAGAACAAAACCGTCATTCCGGGCAAGGGCCGTAGGGCGGGAAAGCGCAGCGCATCCCGCCGGTCGGCAGCATACACT
>MERG01000349.1 GCA_001771985.1 Betaproteobacteria bacterium RIFCSPLOWO2_12_FULL_62_13
TCCTGGAAGATCGTATAGCCGGCAACATGGTCCCAGGCCCGCTCGACCGGGATGTTCTTGCCGCGCTTGCCGATGTACATGCCGATCTCGAACTCGTAGTCGAGCTGCTTGCTGTACTTCGGCCATTGGATCGGCGCCTTGTGGCCCCCGACCGCCGCCCGGCTCGGCTTCCAGTAGATCGGAGTGGTCTTGGCCGCCTCGGGCAGGTAGCCCCCTTCGGATTTGAGGAGCTGCCCCATGCCGAGCCGGTAGTGTTCGAGGATCAGGATCCCGTCGCGGACCATCGGTGGTCTTGGGACCGGCGCGAGCCAGCGGATCTCGGACTCCGCGAACGTGAGTTGCTCGCCATGGGGTCCGAGTGGCCGCCGCTCCGAGCCGAGGCGCGCGCCGACGTAAGCCACGGCCTGATCGGCAAGTCCCCGCGCGGACGAGCCGCCCTCAAGAAACCCGATCATGTCGGGCGGCACGAGCGCCTCGGCGTGTTTTCGCGCGCCGTTCGCGTCTTGCGATTCCGCGAGGAAGGCGCAGGCGGCGGAGGTCAAATCCACGATGGTGCCGTGAGCGAGCGCCCCGATGCGCTCGAATCGGCCAAGCCGGGTCTGCACTTCGTAGCTCACGAGCTTCATGCGCACTACCTGCCATAGGTTCGCGTCGGGCCAGCGGGCTGTGGCCACACTGTAGACAAGTTTCTTGCGTTTACCTTTTGATTGCTGCCAGGCGGCCTCAGCGTCGTTGGCGGCGAAGCTATTTGTTTTCGGCGAGCATCGCAAGAATATCACGAATGCGCGTTTTGCGGTAACGGCGCGGATCAACCCCTAACTCCACTCTGACAGACGGCCTTGCCCCCGCGGCAACGACGGCTCGATGCGCGCGTATCTCTCTACCGTGCGATTGCGCCGACTGCGACCTATTTTCCCGACACGATCGCCGCCGCGATTTTCTCCGCGATCATCATAGTCGGCAGATACGTGGTGGCCGCCGGCAGGCACGGCATGACAGATGCATCGGCGACGCGCAGCCCCGCAACGCCGTGAACGCGCCCACTCGTATCGACGACGGCGAGGCGATCGCCGGCGGCGCCCATGCGGCAACTGCCGGCCGGATGAAACGATCCGGCGACGTTTTCGCGCAGGTGCGCGATCAGCGCGCCGCGATCGGCGACGAGCTGCCTCAGATCGACTCGGCAGTCGGTCAGTCGGCCCAGTGCGAACCCGCTCAAGCCGGGCAGCAGGTCAAGCAGCCCGGCGAGCGCGGCGGTCTTGAGCGTGTTGGCGCGAGTGCGCTCGTTGAGCTGGCGCAGCCGGTCGTTGAAGCGCACCGGGAACACGGTGCGCACGAGCGCGCGCAGCTTCGGGTCGTTGGCGATCGCCACGGCGCGCGTGAACGCCATGATCATGCGCTCGAGGTCGCGCTCGTCTTCGAGACAATTGAACTCGACCCGCGGCGGGGCCTCCGGCGCGGCCGGGTCCAGCGCCACCGTGCCGCGCGACATCGGCCGCAGTATCATCGCTGTCAGATTGCCGATGCGTTCGCCGAGCGCGTTCCACGAACTCTTGCTCTGCACGTTGACCAACAGGTCCGCCGGCGGGCAGCCGGGCAGCCCCGACGAGTACCGCCATGCAGCGGTCGCATTCGTGCGCAGCGCCGGCTGCTGGCGGCCGTGCGCCATCAGGTGAAAGCCGATGAACAGCTTCGGATGGTTCTGCAGGTTGGCGCCGACTCCGGGCAGATCCGCAACCACGTCTATGCCGAGCGCGCGCAGCGAGGGTGCGTGGCCCACGCCGGAGCGCTGCAGCAGCGCGGGCGAGAATATTGCCCCGGCGCACACGATGACCTCGCGCGCGGAAAAGCGCTTCACTTCGTTGCCGACGACGGCATCGACACCGGCGGCGCGGCGGCCGTCGAACACGATGCGCTGCACGTGCGCGCCGGCCACGATCGACAGGTTGGCGCGGGCGCGGGTCGCCGCGTCCAGATAGCATGATCCGCTCGAGGCGCGGCGCTCGCGCGTGTTGCTCATGGGCACGGCGCCCAAGCCATCGCGAAAGTCCGCGTTCATGTCGGCGATACACTCGCCCCCGCCCGCTGCAACGAAGCCGGCGACCGCGCGCGTGAGCG
Organism: Betaproteobacteria bacterium RIFCSPLOWO2_12_FULL_62_13; assembly: GCA_001771985.1. GTDB lineage: Bacteria > Pseudomonadota > Gammaproteobacteria > Burkholderiales > SG8-41 > DSOT01. The sequence goes on from MERG01000349.1 coordinate 2,119, forward strand.
GCGGCCAGTCTTCGCGCGCGACACGGCGTATCGGCAACGGGCCACTGTCGCCGTGCATGTCCCCGCGAAAATCCGCGTCGTTCTCGGGTTTGCGGAAATATGGCAGGACGTCGGCCCAGCTCCAGCCGCGCGCGCCGAGCCGCTCCCACTCCGCGTAATCCGCCGGCGTGCCGCGCAGCGCCATCATGCCCGAGACCGAGCCGCCGCCGCCCATGATGCGCGCCTGGGAAAAGCCGCTCGGCGACGAATTCGATGCATTGCGCCACCACGCCTTGAGGCCGGGCCAGAAGTACGCCTTGTTGAAGTAGGAGCCCGGAAAGGTGTCGAGCACATCGGCCGGCTCCGCGCCGGGCGGCATGTCCGGCCCGGCTTCGAGCAGCAGCACCGAAGTGTCCGGGCGTTCGGACAGCCGCGCGGCAAGCACGCAGCCGGCCGCGCCGGCGCCGACAATCAGGTAGTCATATGCGTTCGGCATAAATGGAGCTGCGCAAGTTCCTGGGTCAGTCTAGCGAATTTCGCGATTTCCTGCTTGACGAAAATGGCTATCTTCCGAGATTCTGCCCCTCGAACTGTGGAAGTCGGGTTAGAGCGGAGTTGTGGTGTTGTCGGGGTCGGCCTGTTGTCATGGAAGGGACAGTGGACTAACATCTGACTCCGGAGCAACTTTGTTGCTCACGAAACGAGAGGGGAGGAATGCGTGGATAAGCTCATCATCACGTGCGCCGGCAACGAGCGCGTTTACTATCAGGATTTGCCCGGTGTTCCGAAAGGCGCCGAGGGCATCGCCGAATCGATGCGTGCGGCGTACGAGGAGGGAGCGGCAGTGGCTCACCTGCATGGGCCGCACGGCGGCCTTATGGGGAAGCAGATGGCCCCGTTTCTGGACGCGGAAGACTGGCGGATAGAGACGCGCATGGTCATGGACCAGACGCCGCTCATCATCCAGCATGGCGTCGCCGCCGCGCCCTTCGAGCAACGGGTGAAGAAGATGCAACTCGGCGCCGAGAAGCCCGAGATGATCTCGGTCTGCCTGACGGGCCACGACTATCATCGCGATGGCCGCGACTATTACATCAACCACGTGCGGGACGAGATTGTGGAGTACGCGAAGGCGTGCCGGCAATATGGCGTCAAGCCGGAGTTCGAGGTATTCCACCTCGGCGCGATCTGGAACGTGGAGTGGCTGATTGAAAAGGGACTCGTCGATCCGCCCTACTGGCTGACGCTGTTCATCGGCGTCCGCGGCGGCGTGTGGACGCCCCCGACGGTGGAGGAAGTCCTGCACCGCGTCAGGAACCTCCCCAAAGAATCGATCTGGCAAGTGGCGGTGTGGGGCGGGCCGAGGGGCACGGCCACGTGCAGCGTACAGACGTCGCTGCTCACGCTGGCCATCATGCTCGGCGGCCATGTCCGCTTGGGGATCGAAGATAACCCCTATTACACGGACGGCGTCCCCGCGCAGAGCAACGCCCAACAGGTGGCCCGCATCGCTCGGATCGCCGCCGACCTCGGTCGGGAGGTAGCGACGCCGGACGAGGCGCGGCGCATCATTGGTCTGCCATTGCGCAAACAGTGAGTCGACTGAAGCCATAAGGTTCAGGGAGCGGACGCGAGAGCCTTGTTCCATGGATAGGCGCGCCGACTTATTCGTCGCCGTTGTCATTCTGGTGTTCAGCGTGCTGTATTTCCTGGCTGCCACGAGTTATGGAGATACAAGCCGGGAGCCGCTGGGCGAAGGCAGCCTGCCCCGGGCCCTCGCCGTTATCATGGCCTTGGGGAGTGGCTGGGTCATTTTCCGACGTCTCTCCGCTTGGCGGCGCGAGTGGGATCACTGGGTCCCGAGCGAGGTCGAGCAAGACGACGACCCGAATTTTCCCGTTTCACCCATACGTCCACTCCTGATGGTCGGCGTCGCCGTGGGCTACGTCGTGATGCTCCCGGCGATCGGCATCGTCGTGAGCACGCCGTTAGCCGTCATGGCGGGGATGCGCCTGTGGGGAGTGCGCGAGTGGCGCATCCTCCTGTCCGTCGCCGTCGGCCTTACGGCGGCGATCTACGGGCTGTTTGCCGGTTTCCTGGAAGTGCGCCTTCCCCTGTGGCCGGCGTTCTGACTCCATTCTCCGCGAGGTGATAGGTGGACAGCCTTATCGGCGTCGCGGTCAACGGGGTTCTCGCGGCAATCCACCCCCTCCCGCTGGCCTTGATCTCGCTGGGCGTCATCATCGGCATTATCGTGGGAGCGCTGCCCGGGCTCTCGGCCCTCACCGCGATGGCCGTCCTGACACCCATCACTTTCGGCATGGTGCCCACGAATGCCGTGTTCTTTTTCATGGGCATCATCGTTGGCGGCCAGTTCGGCAACAGCCTGCCCGCGGTTCTCATCGGCACGCCAGGAACCCCCGCCTCCATCATGTCCGCGGTCGAGGGGTACGAGTTTCAGAAGCGTGGGGAGGGGGGCAAGGCGCTCGGGCTCTCGCTGGTGTCGTCGACGGTCGGACAGTTGCTGAGCGGGATCGGCTTCGTGCTCCTGGTGATCCCCCTCGCCGATTTCTCCGTCCAGTTCCTCTTCCCGGAGATTTTCGCCTTGTCGGTTCTGGGGCTCACGACGGCGGCCACGCTCGCCGGGCGGAATCCGGTAAAGGGCATCGTCGCCGCCGCCTTCGGCATTGCCCTGACGACCATCGGTCCCGATCCGGTGACGAGTCGGCCGCGGTTCAGTTTCGGCTATCTCCAACTGGAAGTCGGACTCGACATCGTGAGCATGATCGTTGGCATCCTGGTCGTCAGTGAGCTGATTCACGCCGCGCGTCAGTCATTCAACTGGCCGGCAGGACAGCGGGCCACGGGGCGCATCCTGCCCACGCTCTCAGAGCTGAAGAAGGCTTCGGGGCCCATGGGCCTCGGCACGGTGATTGGGTTTTTCATCGGCGCCCTGCCGGGGGCGGGGGCGAGCGTCGCCCATTTCGTCGCCTACGGTCAGGCCAAGCTGTTCTCCCGTCATCCCGAGCGCTTCGGCAAAGGATCCATGGAGGGGTTCGTCGCGGGCGATGCCGCGAACAACGCCAGTTCGGGCGGGGAATTAATCCCGACGCTCGGCTTGGGGATCCCCGGGGGGCCGGGCATGGTGCTCGTCCTGGTCGTGCTGCTCATCCATGGGATCACGCCTGGCCCGGGGCTCCTCCAGTCGGCTCCCGGCGTGCTGGAGGCGACCGTCGGCGGCCTGCTCGTCGGCACCGTGGCGATGTTCGTGTTCGGCTATCTATCCATCCGCCCCGCCGTCTACTTGTTTTCGGTGTCACGCCCGGCAGTGTATGTGGGCGCGCTCGTGATTTCCCTCATCGGCATTTATTCGTTGCGCTCGAGCTCCTTCGACGTGTACGTGAGCCTTATCGCGGGAACGATGGGGTACTTCATGCGGCGCTACGGGTATCCGGTGGCGCCGACAGCGCTCGCTCTCATCCTGGGAGGCCTCATCGAGGAAAACCTGCGGCGCGGCCTCGTAATGACGTTCGGCAGCTTCACGGTCTTCTTCACCCGTCCCGCCGTTGTCGTCATCTTGGCCTTGTCGGGTGTTGTCCTCCTACAGCCTGCAGTCACCTTCTACCTGCGCAAACGACGGAGGACCACTGCGCCCGCGGCGCCCCATGAGTCAATCGATGTCTCGGCGGACCACGGCATACGGAGGAAACAACGATGAAACCCCAGGAGATCACCTTGCTGGCATTCGGGGATGTCTGCCTGCAGCGTCCTGAGCCCCAGAATGCCTTTCGTCAGGTCAGAGACCTGTTCCATCAGGCCGACATCGTCTTCTGCAACCTGGAATCGACCTTGTGCAGCCCCGACACGCCCCCCACCCCGTTCCTGCGAGTCGTGCACCTTCGATCAGACCCGGAGGTGGTGCATGCACTGGTCGATGCCGGTATCGACCTCGTCTCCCTGGCGAACACCCATACCATGGACTATGGTCCTGCCGGCCTGCTGCAGACGATGCAAGCACTGGACCGCCACGGCATCCGGTGGGTCGGAGCGGGGCGCACGATCGCGGAGGCGCGCACGCCTGCCGTCTTCGACCTCAAGGGCACACGCATCGCCTTTCTCGCCTACCACACCTACGACCAGTACGGCGCCGTCGCCTCCGAGGTATCGCCGGGCCAGGCGATGGTACGCATCGGCGCCTACCTTGCGCCTCCTCATGTGTTTCGCGAGGAGGTGAGCCAGATGCAGACGGACATTCGTGATGCGAGAAAGCAGGCAGACGTCGTGATCGTGTCGTGGCACTGGGGACAATCGATGACCAGCCAGCTCGCCGTTCACCAACCGTACCTCGGCCATCTCGCTATCGATGCGGGTGCCGATCTTGTGCTGGGACACCACGCCCACGTGCTACAGGGCATCGAGCTCTATCGCGGGAAGCCCATCTGCTACAGCCTCGGCAATTTCGTGATGGACCGGGGCGCGCCGATGTCCATGGAGGCGCTGGTCGTGAAGTGCGCCATCGCCGACAAGCGCATCCGTCACCTGTCGTTCTTGCCGGCCGAAGGCACCCGCATGGGAGAGGCCCGCATCCTGCCCCGAGCGGAGGCGGAGGCGACATTCCGCGAGATGCGCGCACTCTGTGCCGAGGTCCGCACGCGCTTCTCCATCCAGAACGGCGAGGGCGTGTTCTCCCTCTCGCGGCATGCACCAGGCAGGCGACGGAAGGTTTCGGCGAGAGCGTAACTGCGATAGTATCGTATGAAGCATAACCAATAGGAGGAAAACGTGGACGAACTCATCATCACGTGTGCCGGCAACGAGCGAGTATGTTATCGGGATTTACGAGGTGTCCCGAAAACGGCCAAGGGCATCGCCAATTTGATGCGCGAGGCGTCGTCATCGCGCGTGAGGAGACGCTCAACAGCGGGACGGTCGATCGCGAACGCACCGCATAGGATCTTTCGCCCGGCGGTGGCCCTGATGGCGTTCCTGCTGCTCGCGGTCGCGTCCACGGTCCTGGCCGCCGCCACTCCCCCGAAAGCCCAGCCGGCGTGGGGACCTGACAACAAGCTCCTCCGGTTACCCGACGGTTTTCCGTCCGGCCCTATCACGATCTGGAACGCATTTCCGCCGGGGCATCCCGACGATGTCTACGCGCGAGTGATGGCCAAAGACGCTGAGCGTTTCTCCCCCGTACCCCTGGTCGTCCAGAGCAAGTCGGCGGGACCGCGGTTGTGGTGGGAGGTGCTCGATTACTGGAAGACTCTTCCCAACGGCGTAGACGGGCATCATGTCGAGGTCGCGGTCTTTGCCGCCGTCCCGATCCGGCTGCGCGCGGTCGGGGGCGTTGATTGGACACTGAAACAGACCGTGAAGGGGACGGTCCTGATAACCGAGGAAGAGTCGCTGCCTCTGGCCTCGATGTCTAACGCTCCCTGGAAGGATCTCGACGGAATGATCAAGTGGGCCAAGGCCAACCCAGGCAAGCTGCGGATCGCAACGTCCGCGATCGGCAGTTCCGTGCACCTGAACGCCGAGATGCTGGCCGAGGCCAAAGGGTTCAAATTCGTCGCGCTGCCTCACAAAGGCACGGCCCTGGCGCTCGCGACCATGCTCGGTGGGGGAGCGGAGGCGGTCACGGCCAATATCGGCCCCTCTTTGCCCCATGTCAAGGCCGGGAAAGTGAGAATTCTGCTCCAGTGGGGCGCGGGATCGCCAGTGTTCCCGGACGCACCGACAACGCAGGCCCTGGGGCTTTTCGCCGTGCCCACCACGCGGGGACTCCTGACCTACCCCGATGCGCCCGTCGCGCACATCGCGTGGCTGCGCGCCCTCTTCGAAAAAGCGGCCGCGGGCCCCGGCTACACAGCGCGGCTGCAAAACCTTGGCCTCACCCGGCGCAACATGGGGCCGGAGGAGGCCGCCCGCTACATGTTGGAGTTGGACAGCAGGGTGGCCCCGTTCATCGAAAAATTGGGCTTAGCCAAGAAGAAGTAGCCCGGAAGCAGCGCCGCGGATTCCGGGGTCGAACCTGCGGTGGCACCGAAATTCATTGCATTGCGTCCGAGCTACGGTCTATTGCTGCATTCAGCGGCTGCCGATGTTCTCCGCGCTGATGATAGGGCAGTTCACGATGACCCCGCCGGGCGTCGGAAACGGACCGAAACGCAGCCCGTCTGGCCCGGCGACCCGCCCTTCCCGCGCCAGGTTGAGTACATCGCCGAAGTCTGTCTGGCG
>MERG01000350.1 GCA_001771985.1 Betaproteobacteria bacterium RIFCSPLOWO2_12_FULL_62_13
CAGGCGGATGCAGCCACCAACTCGATCATCATCACCGCGCCCGACGCGATCTACAACAATCTGCGCGCCGCGCTGGAAAAACTGGACGTTCGCCGGGCGCAGGTGTATGTCGAAGCGTTGATTGCCGAGGTCACCGCTGACAAGGCTGCGGAGTTCGGGATCCAGTGGCAGAACCTGAGCGGACTGGGCAAGACCAATACGCAAGGATTCGGCGGTACCAATTTTGGCAACCCCAGCCAGAACATTCTCGACATTTCGCAGAATCCAGGTCTGATCGGACGCGGTTTGAATGTCGGCGTGGTGAGAGGAACGATCACGATTCCGGGCATAGGCGCCGAGATTCTGAACCTTGGTCTCCTGGTGCGCGCATTGGAAACGGACGCCAACGCGAACATCCTGTCGACACCGACGCTGCTCACCCTCGATAACGAGGAAGCGAGGATCGTGATCGGCCAGAACGTCCCGTTCATCACCGGGCAGTACGCCGTTTCGGCGGCGGCGACCACGCCGACGCCGTTTCAGACGATCGAACGCAAAGACGTTGGTCTGACCCTGCGGATCAGGCCGCAGATCTCCGAAGGCGGCGCGATCCGCCTGCAGATCTACCAGGAAGTGTCCAGCGTGACGGACAGCACCAACGTCTCCGGCCTGATCACAAATAAACGCTCGGTCGAATCGTCGGTCCTGGTCAATGACGGCCAGATTGTCGTAATCGGGGGGCTGATTCAGGACACGGTCAGGGATGGTGTCGAAAAAGTTCCTGGGCTCGGAGACCTTCCCTTGATCGGCAACCTGTTCAAGTTCAACACGCGCTCGCGCAGCAAGACTAACCTCATGGTGTTCCTGCGGCCGACGGTGCTCCGCAGCGCCCAGAGCGCCGAATCGATCACCCGCGACCGCTACGACTATATCCTGGGCGAGCAGCTCAAGGCCCAGCCCGCGCCCAGCGTGCTTCCCGATTTAGGATCGCCCAGCCTGCCGCCGCGCCAGGGCGCGATGCCGCCCGAGATCAACAAGCCCACCCCAGACACCGGCGAGTCGGCGGCGGACAATAGGGAGTCCCCGTTTCCGGAAGGCACGAGCAATGATTAAGCCTGCCGTTCCCTACGCATTTTCCAAGGCCCACGGCGTCGTGGTCACCGCCGTGGGCAACGGCCTGGCGCACGTGGCCGTGCGCAACGGCGCCAATGTGGGCGCGCTCGCCGAAGTGCGCCGCGCGCTGGGCATGCCGCTGCAGGCGCGGCGCATCAGTGCCGAGGAGTTCGATGAGCTTGTCTCCGCCTTGTACAACGGCGCCAGCGCAGCCGCCCTTGCCGACGACCTCGCGCAGGACCTGGATCTGTCCAGACTGCTGCAGGAGATCCCCAGGGTCGAGGACCTGCTCGAAAGTCAGAATGACGCGCCGCTCATCCGGCTGATCAATGCCCTGTTTACGCAGGCGCTGCGGGACGGCGCCTCCGACATCCACATCGAGCCCTTCGAAACGCGCTCGGTGGTGCGGCTGCGGATCGACGGCACGCTGCACGACCTGATCGAGCCGGCGCGCGCGTTGCACGGTGCGATCGTTTCTCGCGTCAAGATCATGGCGCAGCTCGACATCGCCGAGAAGCGCCTGCCGCAGGATGGGCGGATTACGCTGCGGGTGGCGGGCAAGCCGATCGACGTCCGGGTGTCGACGATTCCAACGGGGCACGGCGAGCGCGTGGTGCTGCGCCTGCTCGACAAGCAGGCCGGGCGGCTCGACCTGTCGCGGCTCGGAATGGATGACGCGACGCTCGCGCACATGGACAGACTCATCCGCGCGCCGCACGGCATTGTGCTCGTCACCGGCCCGACCGGGTCGGGCAAGACCACGACGCTCTACGCCGCGCTCTCAAGGCTGGATCCGAAGGCGCTCAACATCATGACCGTCGAGGACCCGATCGAGTACGATCTCGACGGCATCAGTCAGACCCCGATCAACACCCGAATCGAGATGAGTTTCGCGCGCGCCCTGCGCACCATTCTGCGACAGGACCCCGACGTCGTCATGATCGGCGAAATCCGGGATATCGAGACCGCGCAGATCGCGGTGCAGGCGAGCCTCACCGGCCATCTGGTATTCGCCACGCTGCACACCAACGATGCGGTGAGCGCCGTCACCCGGCTCGTCGACATGGGCGTCGAGCCCTTTCTGCTTGCCTCCAGCCTGATCGGGGTGGCCGCCCAGCGCCTGGTGCGCCGCCTTTGCCTGGAATGCCGCAAGCCCTTTGCGGCCAAACGGGCGCAACTGAAAGCGCTTGGATTCGCGCCGACGCAGGGAACCTTCTATACCGCGCAAGGCTGCTCCGCCTGCAACCACTCGGGTTACCGGGGCCGTACCGGCATTTACGAATTGCTGACCATCGACGATGGCCTGCGCCGGCTGATCCATGACCGCGCGTCCGAGCAAGGGCTGCGCGAGCATGCCGTTGCGCAAGGCATGCGCTCATTGCGCGACGACGGCATGCGCTGGGCCGCACAGGGCGCGATCAGCCTTGAAGAGGTGGTGCGCGTGACGCGCGAATAGCGTCATGGAGGCGTTCCGCTACGAGGCGCTGGACGCGGCCGGGCGTACGGTGTCCGGGGTAGTGCAAGCCGATACGCCGCGCCAGGCGCGGACACAGTTGCGCGCCCAGGGCCTGCACCCCTCGGCAGTCGATGCGGTACGCGCGCGCGAACGGGCGCGGCAACCGTGGGTACGCGGCATCTCTTCGAATGAGCTGAGCCTGGTGACCAGGCAGATGGCGACTTTGCTCGCATCCGGCCTGACGATGGAGCAGACGCTCGGCGCGCTGATCGAGGAGACCTCCACGCCGATGACTAGGGAGGTGCTGGGCGGCGTCAAATCCGAGATTACAGCCGGGCTCTCCCTTGCCGGCGCTCTCGGCGCCTATGACAAGAGTTTTCCCGATTTCTATCGGGCGCTGGTGCACGGCGGCGAGGAATCCGGCGCGCTGCCGACGGTGTTGCAGCATCTTGCCGATTATCTCGATGCGCGCCAGGCACTGAAGCAGAAAACCAGTCTGGCGTTGCTTTACCCGATTCTGGTAACGGTGGTCGCGATCAGCATCGTCGCCGGCCTCCTGGTGTTTGTCGTGCCGCAGATCGTGCAGGTATTTCAGCAGTCGCGGCAAAGCCTGCCGATGCTCACGCGCGGGCTCATCGGGCTCTCCGGCTTCCTGCAGGCAGCCTGGCCTTATCTCGCGGTCGCCGTCATCGGCGGCGTGGCCGCCGCGCGCCTGGCACTGCGCCGGGCTGCGCCCAGACGCAGTTGGCACGCCCTGTTGCTGCGCACGCCGTGGCTGGGGCCGCTCGTTCGCGGCGTCAACACTTCGCGTTTTGCGAGCACGCTCGCCATTCTGGTCGGCGGCGGCGTGCCGCTGCTCTCCGCGCTTAACTCCGGCGCACGCGTGATGACCAATATGGTGATGCGGGAAGCCATCGAGGGCGCGGTCGAGCGCGTGCGCGAAGGCCAGAGCCTGGCACGGGCGCTGGCCGCTACGCGCGCGTTTCCGCCGCTCATGATCCATCTGGTGGCGAGCGGGGAACTGAGCGGCAGGCTCGAGCAGATGCTCCAGCGCGCCGCTCAGCTCGAGACTCAAGCGCTCGAGCGGCGCCTGGCGGTGTTCCTGACCCTGCTCGAGCCGGTGATGATCCTGGTGATGGGGGGGATCGTGCTGCTGATCGTGCTCGCCATACTGCTCCCGATCATCGAGATCAACCAGTTGGTGCGTTGAACTCGGAACCCGAAACTCGAAACTCGAAACTCGAAACTCGAAACTCGAAACTTATACCTCACCGCCACCCTGATTACGTGCACGTGATAACGGGGCGGTTGTTCGCCGAAGGTCAGGACGGTCGGGATCGTGCTGGGCGTGACGCCGTCGAGCATCCAGTTCCTGGTGTCGTAGCGTTCGTACCAGTAGCCCCCGTTCAGCGATACGTTATCCTTCAGACGATAGGTGGCATAGAGTCTCAGGCCACGGAGCGACGTGGAGAGATTGGGGAACGCGGGATCCGACACGCCCGTGTTGACGCTGATTTCGCTCCGCGAGCGCGTGACCGTGTAATCGGCGCCGACATCGAGTTTGTCCTTGATCGCCGCGTGTTTCACGCCGATTCCGATGACATCGATCGTGTCCTTGTTTTCGCCCGACCAGTCCGGCGTCGAGAACGTCTGGCTCCCGAATTGTTTTGACTTGATTACCTCGCGGTTCGCGAAAAAGTGCAGGCTGGTCTGCTCCGTGAGTATCACGGAGACATCGCCATTCAGGTTGAGGTCGCTGCCGCTGGTCAAGCCGATTGTCGAATCGGAATAATCGTCTTTGGACCCGTCGACTCCGAGCCCGATACTTATGTTTTCCGCGGGGGCAATGTCGGCACGCAATCCGGCGCTATCGCGCGTGCGGTCGGCCATATTATATTTTCTCAGCAGCGGATTCTCGGGAGGGAAGATCCCGGGGACCGCCTGGTAGCCCGAATTGTTGCGCTCGCCATGCGCGAGCTTGAACGTCATATCGAGGTTGTCCAGAGCGCGGGAGGCGACCTTTCCCCAGATCGTATCCTCGCGGGTCTTGTCGGCTTCCTGGAAGGTGCGCTTGTGCGAATCGTGATCAAAGCCGACGGAGGCCCTCATGCGTGCCGAGGCCCTGTAATCGGCGCTTAACTTGAACCTGTCTTGCGTGAAGCTGTATGGCAGGTTCGTTCTGGGCACAGCGTTCACAAAGCTGTCTGTGGTCACCCAGGTGTAGGCGGCCTGCGATGTCTTGTTGTCGCGATCGTTACGCGTGTACGCCGCGTTCAGCCGGAGCTGATTCGTGACGGCGGAGGTGAGCTTGAGGTTCGCGTTGAGGGTATCGACACGTCCGTCGAGCGAATTTCTTGGCAGGGCCGGAACGGCCAGAGTAGGAAACGGAGTGGGATTCAGCGTTGGCGCGAGAAAGCTTTCATCCTGCGTCATGCGGCCAAAAGCGATGTCGGCGGTAGCGCGCGTACGGGCGCTGAACTGGTATCCCAACGAGGCGGAGATCTGGTGGAATTGGTTGTCAGGCGGCAGCGCGAGCTGGCCGGCAACGGCGCCGGGAAACGCCGGCGCCGGCGTAAACGGGTTTTGCCAGGTCAAAGCGTCGTTGCTGTTGCGAAACCTCGAGCCGTAATAAGCAATCTTCACCTGCCATTTGCTGCCCCTGTAGGAAGCCGAAGCGTCCACCTGATCGGTAACGTAATCAACCGGCTCGACCAACTGGGCTGAAGTGAACAAGAACGCGCCGGCAGTGCGTTTCGTGCCTTCGCGGGTTTCATGGCGAAAATTGACGGCGTACTCCCAATCGCGCACCGGAATCCAAGACCCGCCCACGCCCAGCCTTTTCCTTTGCGTGTCAAGTCCGACCGGTTGCAGAGTGCCTGCCAACGGCATTAAACCGGTCGCGGCCGCCGGAAAGCCGGCCGGCAAGGTCAAGAACGCGCCACCGCTGCCGAGGAAAGGCGTGCGCGCGCTATCCGAGATAAAGTGCGGCAGCTCGTCGTACTTGAGAATCAACTTGTACTTGCCTTGGTTCCCTCCTTCCGCATCCAGAGAGCGCGAATCCAACCCGAGATTCGACGCATTGACATTCCAGTAAGCCCCACCCGCGCCGCGAAAGCGCGCCGCACCGTCGCCAATAAAGAATGCGCCTTTCTCGTTGAGTCCGGTGTATTCGCCGAATTTGAACGAGTCGTCCGAGACGTAACCGACCCCCACGTCCAGCGCCCCGCTCAGTCCATCCTCGAACTTGCAAAGCGTGCATTGCCACTTCGAGGTATCGACAGAGGCCTGGCCGGCGCCGGTGGCGCTGTCTGCCGCCGCCACGGCGGCGGACAGCGCCGAGAGCACGCTGAGCAGCAACAGTTGATTTGAGGTTTTCATGTTCTTGTCCTGTCTTCGGTTTGTCTCGTCAGGAGTTTGTCAAGGCCAAGCTTGCCCCGGACTCCGATCCGGGGCCCGACAAACTCCTATCGCATCAGCTTCACTCCCGACGGGTGATTCGACCCGTGAACCTGCGAATGACAATTGGCGCAGCTTCTGGCGAGCACGAAGGGCGCGCCCGCGCTGCCTCCCGGCAGCGCGGCGCCCGTGTACGCCACTGAGGGATGGCCGGCCACCGTATGACATTGCTGGCAGAGCAGCGGAGGATTCCTCTTCAACAATGACGTGCGAGCCGACCCGTGCGGCGTGTGACACAAGGTGCAGTCCTCTGCCACCGGCGCGTGCTCCCACAGGAACGGCCCGCGCTTTTCCGCGTGACAGGTGTAGCAGGTCTGATTGACGGTCGGCTGCGCCAGCATCGCGACGGCGTTCGACCCATGCGGGCTATGACACTCGCTGCACGCGATCCGGCCGAAGCGTACCGGATGCGCCGACGGCTTGTTGAAGTCCGCGCGCTGCTTTTTGTGGCACCTGTAGCAGACCTCGGGCTGGGTGGCCCGCACGCGCACCGGGTCGCGCTCGGCGTGGATCCTGTGGCAGTTGGTACACGCGAGATTGTTGCTCTCGTGCGTGCTGGCTATCCAGCCGGTGCGGGCATCACCCCGATGGCAGCCCAGACAGACCTGGTTTCGCTGCTGGGGTGACAGGAAGGATGTGTCTTTGAAGCTGTTTATCGCGTCCTTACTGGCGGTGGCCGCGTGCTTGGCGCCCGGGCCGTGGCAGGCCTCGCATTGCAATCCTGCGAAGGGCGTGCGCTTGTCGGCGCGGTTGGCATGCTTGGTCTTGAAGATGGGAAAGATCGGATACGGCCAAGCCTCGGTGTGGCACATGAGGCAGGTGTCGGCGCCTTTTTCGGTGTATTCCGTGCCCTGGCCGGCAGCCGGCGGCGGGGACGCTGCAGCAGCCTGGCCACTGGCTGGCGGCACGGGCTTTTCGGCAGCTTGGCCGGATGCGGCAACACTGAACGCAAGGCCCGACAACAGGAACAGCGCGGCAAATAATGTCTTCTTCATCGTTGTCTGCCTGTCAGCCATGGTTCTTATTCATTCATCAGGAGTTTGTCAGGGCCAAGTCCGACAAACTCCTATCGCATATCATCCGCCACACTTGGCAGGTCGCGCAACTCCGCATTGAAGGAGTTGCCGCTGGGCCGCGAATTCCTGCTGGACCTGTCTCAAAAACGCCAAAGACGTAGGTCGGGGTACGCGCAGCGTTCCCCGACATCCATTTGGCGTCAGGTAGCCGCCGAATGCGGCAACCTGACCTACCTCACACCGTGCACCACTTTGACATCGAGAACACTGCCGGGTCCGTGGCAGAAAGAGCAACCTTCAGGCGGGGCCGTGTTAATTGTCGCCTGCGTAGCCGAGAAGTTCGCATTGTTGAACGCATCCTGCATATGTACCTTGGCCACCGCATTATCGTGGCACGACGAGCACACCGCCGCGATGGGTGTGATTCTCAAGTTGTCCAACGGATCACTCGTCGAAGCGCCTGTGCTGATTGTGCTGCCCAATATCCCGTTCGCCGTCGGTGACGCCCATACACCCGTCAACTGGTACGACGTACTGCTGTGGCAGGCGGTGCAGTTGTTCAGTTTGCCCGGGAAGACGACTTTACTGAAATCGTGCACGCTGCCGCCGAACCCGTAGACCACGAGCCCCTTCTCGCGTTTACCACCATTGCTTACTTCGCCCGCATGGATGCCATGGATCATCGTCTTGAAGTCAATCGACTCTTCCGGCTTGCCGTCGACGCCGCCGGTGGCGGGACGCCGGGCCTTATCGGTCGCGTTCGGATTGTGGCACACCACGCACACGCCGGGTTCATCGGTTCGGTTGTTGCCGTGCACGCTCCGCACGTCATGGCACACGTCGCACTTGGCTATGTCAACCACCACCCGTCGCGCCGCCGCAGTCCCCGTAATCGCGAAATCCTTGAAGACGCTCTTTACGGCGAGCCGATCGGCAAACGTTCCGGAGGTGGTGACATCGCCGGCGGGATGCCCGTCCATCATCACCCGCAGCGTACCCGTTTGCGCGGCGGGGATGGCCACCGGCGAAGTGACGGTAAAAGTGCCTGCGGTCGCTCCGGGCACTACCGCCGCATTGTTGAGGAGATTGATGCTGACCGGCTGACCGAAGTTCTGGCCGCTGCCGTCGTTGCCGATGTCGGCGATGCCCGAGGCGCTCCAGCCAAGCCTGACGTTCAGCGTGCTGGCGCCGCCAGCCGTAAACGGCGCGTCGGTCTTGATGTCGTACGGCCTGTCCCCGTTGGTCGGGTCGGTGACCGAGAAGGTGATCACGGGGAAGCTGCCCGGCGTGGTGGGCGTCGCACTGATGATGTTCAACTTGAATTTGGCCGCCGCCGCCTTGAGCCTCGCCGGGAAGTTATGCGCCACGACGACATCCGCGATCCTGCTGGCCCCGTGACATGTCACGCATGTGCCGTTGCTGGTCACGACGCCGCCCGAGTGAGGCTTCGGCTTGGACGGATCGGCCAATGCTCCGAAATTAATATTGTCGTGACAGGAGCCGCAGGCTTCCATGCTCGGCTGTGTCTTCCATCTGTCGCCCTGCGCGCTGAGGGCGCCGTCGTGGCACCTGGTACAGTTGCGAACGTCCTGAGTGAAGGTGGGCGTCGAAAAGTCGCGGTTCCCGACCAAGTATGGCGTGCCCGCGAAAACGCTGGGCAGAACGCTCGGCACAAAGTTTGGCTGGTTGGGGTCGGTGGTGTTGACGCTGTTGAAAATGTTGTAATGGATGCGGT
>MERG01000351.1:0-408 GCA_001771985.1 Betaproteobacteria bacterium RIFCSPLOWO2_12_FULL_62_13
CTGGCGGTTGATCTCCTTGAGATCCTTGATCGGGATGCCCACCCGCGCCTGCAGATCGAGCAGTTTCTGCTGCTGCTCCACGATGGCGGGCTCGAAGCGCCCGAGCGCCTCGCTCCACGGGCGCCACACGACGGTTTCGCTCGCCACCCACTTGAGGTTCCCTTCCTTGCCCGGGAATTCCTTGATGAAGTGCTGGCGCGGCATCTTCGCCTTGTTGACGCACAGCTCCATGATCTGGCGCTCGTGCCTGCGCACCTCGTCGACGAGCTTGCGCAGACTGTCGCACAGCGCCTCGACCTGCTTGGCCGAAAAGCGGATATTCATGAGTTCCGCGGAAATGGCGTCGCGCGCCTGAAGATACGCGCGGCTTCTCGGCCCGTTCTTTGCGAGCGCGCGCATCATCTTGTT
>MERG01000351.1:416-20396 GCA_001771985.1 Betaproteobacteria bacterium RIFCSPLOWO2_12_FULL_62_13
CATCTTGTTGTAGTAGGTCCGGATCACGGCGAAGCGCCTGAGCGCCTCTTCCTTGAGCCTGAGCATATCGGCGCTCTGCGCCGCGCCGCCCTCCTCCTGTTCTTCCTCGGCGGCCTCGAGTTCTTCCTCGACCTGCTCATCATCCTCCGACATTTCCTCGAGCGCCTGGTCCTCGGCGTCGGGATCGACCAGACCATCCACCACTTCATCGACGCGGATCTCGTCCTTCCCGATCCTGTCTGCGAGCTCGAGGATTTCGGCGATGGTGCTCGGGCACGCCGAAATCGCCTGGATCATGTGCTTCAGTCCGTCCTCGATGCGCTTGGCGATCTCGATCTCGCCTTCGCGGGTGAGCAGTTCGACCGACCCCATCTCGCGCATGTACATGCGCACCGGATCGGTGGTGCGGCCGAACTCGGAATCGACCGTGGAAAGCGCCGCCTCCGCTTCCTCCGCCGCGTCTTCATCAGCCACCGCCGGCGTCGCATCCGACATGAGCAAGGTTTCCGCATCCGGCGCCTCGTCGTAGACCTGGATGCCCATGTCGTTGATCATGCTGATGATGTTCTCGATCTGCTCGGCATCCAGCATGTCGTCCGGCAGATGGTCGTTGATCTCGGCGTAGGTAAGGTAGCCACGCTCCTTGCCGAGCACGATCAGGTTCTTCAGGCGCGTGCGGCGCGCCTCGGCGTCGGCCGGGGACAGTTCGCGGCGTTCGAACTCCTTCACCAGCGCCTTTTCCTTGGCGGTCAGCTTGTCGCGCCGTCCGGGCCTGCCCCTTCCTTCGGGTTTGCCCTTGAGAGCCAACTGCTGTTTGAGCAGCGCCTTATTGAGTGCGGCTTTGTCGAGCTTGTGCGCTTTCGCCAGAACCTTCCGCACGGCGGCTTTGACTTTGGCCAGCCGTTTCTCTTTTTGCGTAACCTTCGGCTTCGGCGTCGGACGCGCCTTGGCAATCGACCTGGTTCTCGCCGTCGCGCGCGCTTTGAGCCGGGCCTTGAGTTTCCCCTTCGCAACCGGCCGGAGGGCTTTCTTCTTCACAGCCAATCCGCTGCGGGCCTTCGATGCAGCTGCAAACTTTCCTTTTGCGGCGACTTCTCTTCTCGCTGCAAGCTTGTGCGCTTTACCCGCTTTCCTGAGTTTTGCCATGTGTCAATCCACGCCGGGAAATGTTCGCTCAAAAAATTGCGAATTATACCTTAAACTTGGACTCGATTTCACTTCGAAAGTTGCGCTGTAAGTGGTTGTTGTTGCAACAACAAAAGGTACTCGGATCTTTCCTCGGCGGTCCAATCCTCGACTCTCTTCGAAAGCAACTCTTTCACCCGGTTCTGCTGGCTACTGATCGCCACTTTATGGATCGCGTCTGCCAGCTCTTGGTCCACGTCATAGTCTTCGCGCCACTCTGAAATTGTTCCTTCGACCTCGCGTAACAGTGCGTCGTGGCGGCCGCCCGCGAATTCCTGAATTACTGCCGCCGAACTTGTCAGCTCCGGCGACTGCCTCGTGAACGCAATGAGGTCATTCAGGAATAATTCAACCGGTGTGCTCGGATGACCGCCAAACCGGACATCCAGCTTGCGGTGCAATTCCGGTTTGAACACCAGACATTGAAGAATCCGGCGCTCGTTCGACACCAGCATTTCGCGACGGCTTTCAAAATGACTGCGCCCGCGACGCTCCCCGCGCCGTTCGACGCCGTACTGCCGATCGATCTCATCGCGGTCAAGCCCGCCCAGTCTGGCGAGCTCCCCTCTCAGGAGCACGCTCAAAACCGGAGCCGCGACCTGCTTCACGAGCGGCTTCGCGTCCTGCAGCAATTTTGCGCGCCCTTCGTGGCTCTCGAGATCGACGCGCGACACCAGTTCCCGAAGCAGGAAAGCAGAGAGCGGAAGCGCATCCTTGAGCAGCGCTTCGAACCCCGCCTTGCCCGCCTTGCGCACGTAGGTATCGGGGTCTTCGCCCTGCGGGAGGAACAGAAACCGCACCTGCTTGCCGTCGACGAGTTGCGCGAGACTGTTTTCGAGCGCGCGCCATGCCGCGCGGCGGCCGGCATCGTCACCGTCGAAACAGAACACGACTTCGTCGGCCTGTCGCAGGAGTTTCTGCACATGCAGAGCAGTGGTCGCGGTGCCCAGTGTGGCCACCGCATACTCGATGCCGTGCTGCGCCAGCGCGACGACATCCATGTAACCTTCCACCACCACGACGCGCCCGGCATCCCGGATGGCGCGGCGCGCCTGGTACAGGCCGTAGAGTTCGCGCCCTTTCTCGAAGATCGGGGTTTCTGGCGAATTGAGGTATTTGGGTTCGCCGTCACCGAGCACGCGGCCGCCAAAGCCGATCACGTTGCCGCGCACGTCGACGATGGGGAACATGATGCGGTCGCGGAATACATCGTAGCGCCGGTTTTCCTCGTTCGCCTTGACGAGACCGGCTGTCACCAGCGCCGTGGCGTTGTAGTCGGGAAACGCGCCGGCGAGATTTTGCCATCCGTCGGGCGCATGGCCGATGCCAAAACGCTTGGCGATTTCGCCCGACAGGCCGCGCTTCTTGAGGTAGTCAATCGCCTGCGGCGCGGCTTTGAGCTGCGCGCGGTAAAACTGCGCCGCCTTGAGCAATACGGCATAAAGATCGTCTCCCGCCTCGGCCTTGCGCTGTGCGGGCTCGGAGCGCGGGTCCGGCACTTTCATGCCCACGCTTTGCGCGAGTTCCTTCACTGCCTCGACAAAGCCGAGGCCGCTGTGCTCCATGAGGAATCCGACCGCCGTGCCGTGCGCGCCGCAGCCGAAACAATGGTAGAACTGCTTGGCCTGGCTCACCGTAAACGACGGCGTTTTCTCATTGTGAAACGGACAGCAGGCAACGTAGTTGGCTCCGGCGCGCTTCAGTTTCACGTGCCGGTCCACGACGTCGATGATATCGACGCGGTTGAGCAAGTCCTGGATGAACGATTGCGGGATCATGGGCGCCCGGAACCTGCGGCGCGACCGCGGCTGACGCCCTGCAAACGGTGCATCAACGGTTCCTGTGAAGGCAGATCACGAACCAAGCCGAATTGAACGGCGGGAACGCAGCGTCCGTTACAATTTGGCGCCCACCTAATTATAGGCCAAGTCTGAAAAACCGCCGTAAGTTCTGCGGCATCAACAACTTAACAGCAGAAACCGCGCGCCGCCTGGAATCAGCCGCCGGCTAACTTCGCCCTGACGAGAGCCGACACCTTACCCATGTCGGCCCTGCCGGCGAGTTTTGGTTTGAGCGCCGCCATCACTTTGCCCATGTCCGGCATGCCCTTCGCACCGGTATCCTGGACTGCCGCTGCCACTGCGGCTTCGACCTCCGCGTCGGACAGGGCCTGCGGCATGTAGCCTTGCAGCACGTCGATCTCGAACATCTCGGCGTCGGCCAGGTCCTGGCGGCCCCCCTTCTCAAACTGCGCAATCGAATCGCGACGCTGCTTGATCATCTTGTCGAGGACCGCGATCACGTCGACATCCGCGAGCTCCTTGCGCTCGTCGACCTCACGCTGTTTGACCGCCGCAAGCAGCAGGCGCAGCGCGTCGCGGCGCCGCGCGTCGCCCGCGCGCATGGCCGTTTTGACGTCGTCGTTGATCTTTGCCTTTAGAGACACGGGAGGGTGGGAGAGCGGTAGAGGGAAAAGCAAAAGGCGCGAGGACTTACCCTCACACCCTCACGACTCACGCACTTACGGAATCAGTAGAGTTTGGGCGGCAGGAGTTGCGCGCGCAAGCGCTTGTGATGACGCTTGATCGCGGCAGCCAATTTGCGCTTGCGTTCAGAGGTCGGCTTTTCGTAATACTCGCGGGCGCGAAGTTCGGTAAGCAGCCCGGTTTTCTCGATGGTGCGCTTGAAGCGGCGCAGCGCGACTTCGAATGGCTCGTTTTCCTTGACGCGGACGGTCGGCATGTCAACCCTTCGTTGAATTCTGGAAACGTGTATTATATCAATCGGCAAGTATTTCTTGAAGTCCGAGTTCATCCTCACGGTGCAGCCTGCCAATGCTGGTCCTGGGCATAGAAACCTCGTGCGACGAGACGGGCGTTGCGCTCTATCACACCGAGCGCGGCCTGCTCGGCCACGCCCTCTACTCCCAGGTCGCGCTCCACGCCGACTACGGCGGGGTTGTCCCTGAACTCGCCTCGCGCGACCACATCCGGCGCGTGCTGCCGCTCGTCCGCGAAATCCTCGGCAAGGCGGGCTCCGCGCGCGGCGACCTCGACGCCGTTGCCTACACCGAGGGTCCGGGCTTGGCCGGCGCGCTGCTGGTCGGCGCCAGCATCGCCCACGGTCTTGCTTATGCGCTGGAGATTCGGGCAGTCGGACTGCATCATCTGGAAGGTCATTTATTGTCGCCGCTGTTGTCCAGGCCGGCGCCGGCGTTTCCATTTGTCGCCCTGCTCGTTTCCGGCGGGCACACTCAGTTGATGCGCGTGGACGGCATCGGCCAGTATGAGTTGCTCGGCGACACTCTGGACGATGCGGCGGGCGAAGCGTTTGACAAGACGGCAAAACTGCTCGGCCTGCCTTATCCCGGCGGCCCGGCGTTGGCCGAACTTGCCGACAGCGGCGTCGCCGGCCTCTTCACGCTGCCGCGGCCGATGCTTGCGAGCGGCGACCTCAACTTCAGCTTCAGCGGGCTCAAGACCGCGGTGCTGACCGTCATCAACCGGCGCCCGCTCGACGAGCGAGCGCGCGCCGACATCGCGGCCGAGTTTCAGGCAGCCGTCGCCGATGTTCTGGTCGGAAAATCGGTTGCCGCGCTCCGCCGGACCGCCCTCAAACGTCTGGTTGTAGCCGGCGGCGTAGGCGCCAACCGCCTGCTGCGCGAACGGCTCACCGCAGCCGCGCGCCGGCAAGGTTTCGACGTGTTCTATCCGGAGCTCGAGTTTTGCACCGACAACGGCGCGATGATCGCCTTAGCAGGCGCGATGCGGCTGCAAGAAGCAGGATCGAGGATCGAGGATCGAGGATCGAGGGGTTTCACCGTGCGTCCGCGTTGGGACCTGGAGCAGCTCGTCGCGCCCGCAGCCGCTTAGCCATCGGCTGATTTCTCTGAATCCTGAATCCTCACTCCCGTGTCCTGCTTTCCGAAGCGGCCTTCCCTGCCGGCCAGCAGATTCCGGATGTTGGTCTTGTGACGCCAGATGAGGAGCGCGGCGATAACCGCTACGCTCCAGAAATATGGGTTTCCGGGGCTGAACAGAATCAGCGTGAAGAACGGCGCGAACAGCGCCGACACCAGGGCGGCCAGGGAAGAGATCCGGAAAAACACCGCGATCACAACCCAGGTGGCAGCCGTACCGCCGGCAAGGTAGTAGTTCAGCGCGACGAATACGCCGAGCGCGGTCGACACGCCCTTGCCGCCCTGGAAACGGAAGAACAACGGATACATGTGGCCGACGACGACCGCGATTGCGGCGAGCGCCATTCCCAGCTCGACCGCTGCGGGCTCGGCGAAGCGCCCCGCGATGAATACGGCGAGCCAGCCTTTGGCGCCGTCGCCAAGGAGCGTGAGCGCGGCCGCCGCTTTGCGCCCGCTGCGCAGCACGTTGGTCGCCCCGGGATTGCCGGAACCGTAAGTGCGCGGATCGGGCAAGCGCAACGCGCGGCTCACGATCACCGCGAATGAGATCGACCCGATCAGATAAGCCAGCGCCGCAAGAGCTACTGTGAGCATCGGATTTCAAATAGAATGTGCGGCAATTCTATCCGAAACAGGACGAAGGAGATCTTGGGAAGCTTGCACTTCACGCCTCACGCCTCACGCCTCTCCAGGAAAAATGGACATCATCTTCATCAGCGACCTCCGGCTCGACATCCTGATCGGCATCTACGACTGGGAACGCCAGGTCCCGCAAACCGTGCAGCTCGATCTTGAAATCGGGATCCCCGAGAAGAAGGGGCCACGCACCGACAGGATCGCCGAGACCATTGATTACTCCCGAGTGGTCGCACGCATCGGGCAATCGCTGCGCGAGCAACACTTTCTGCTGCTCGAGCGTCTGTGCGAGCACGTGGCCCAGCTTGTACTCACGGAATTCGGCGCGCCGTGGGTCAGGGTGAGCGTCAACAAGCTCGCACCGATTCCTAACGTCAAGCGGGTCGGCGTCACGATAGAGCACGGGCGCAAGTCATGAGGCGTGACTGGTAATTCGTGACTGGTGATTCGTGACCGGATTTTCCAACACTCATGCTTGTTGCCTCTTACCTCCCGCGTCCTGCCTCTTGCCTCCTGCCTCCCACCTCGTGCCTTTCGTGTTTCGCCTCCCGCCTCACTCCTCACGCCTCATCCCCTGGGATGATGCTTGGCGTGCAACTGCTTCAGCCGCTCGCGCGCGACGTGGGTGTAAATCTGGGTCGTCGAAATATCGGAGTGTCCCAGCAGTAGTTGCACTACGCGCAAGTCGGCGCCGTGGTTCAGCAGATGGGTCGCGAATGCATGGCGCAGCGTGTGCGGCGAGAGCGGCTTGTTGAGCCCGGCCTGCACGGCGTAGCGCTTGATGAGATACCAGAATGCCTGTCGCGTCATCGCCCCGCCGCGTGTGGTCACGAACAGATCGTTGCTTGCCTTCCCGCTTAACAATGCCGGACGCGCTTCCTTGACATAGCGCCTGATCCAGGAAAGCGCTTCTTCCCCCAACGGCACGAGGCGCTCCTTGGAACCCTTGCCGATCACGCGCACCACGCCCATATCCTGGCTTACCTGCTGGGTTTTCAACGTCACGAGTTCGGAAACCCGCAGGCCGCTCGCGTAAAGCGTCTCCAGCATCGTCCTGTCGCGCAACCCGAGCGCCTCTTCCACGCGCGGCGCGGCGAGGAGGTTTTCGACATCCTGCTCCGTGAGGCTCTTGGGCAACCCCCGCGGCAGCTTCGGGGCATCGATGTTGAGCGTCGGATCAGCCGCGATCTTGCCCTGGCGCAGCGCGAAGCGATAGAAGCGCTTCAGACTGGAAAGAAGACGCGCGGCGCTGGATGCGCGCTGCTTCCTTCTAAACAGGTGACCGAGATAGGTTTGGATATCGGCGAGGTTGCATTCGAGCAGGTTTTTGCGGTGCCGTTCTCCCAGCCATGTCGCGAACTGAGTCAGGTCGCGGCGGTAACTCTCGAGGGTATTGCGCGCAAGGCCATCTTCCAGCCACAGCGCATCGCAGAATTCGTCGATGAGCTCGGAAGAGTTCACGTCAAAACCAAAAAGCAACCTTACCCGCAGATAAGACCCAATTTAACGCCGATCAAAAGCAAGAAAGCTTTCACCGCCAAGGTCGCCAAGAGCGCCAAGGAAAAACGAATTCAAACCGGAGGAAAGGTCATTACTTGCTTTCTTCATTTCCTTCGCGTCCTTTGCGTATCCTTTGCGACCTTTGCGTCCCGGCTTTGCTGTTGATCTTATCCGCGTTCATCGGCGTTCATCTGCGGTTACACCTTCGTGCCTCAGGAGCCACTTTTTGATTTCGAGCGGGAATCCGCTGCTTGCTCCCATGAATCCGCCCAGTCCGTGGCGACCGACGACACGATGACACGGGATCACGAGCGGGATGCGGTTCGCGCCGCACGCTCCGCCCACCGGCCGTGGCGCAGTGCTGAGTTTGCGTGCGATGTCGAGATAAGTGATCGCCCTGCCGCTCGGGATGCGGTGAATCTCGCGCCATACCCTGCATTGGAACGGAGTCCCGCTGAATTCGAATGGCAGATCAAAACGAAATTCAGCATTGTCCAGATAATGCTCGACCTGGCGGCACACCTCCTCCGCCAGCCAGCTGAGCGGCGCGAGCGGCGCCGCCTTGGGCGGAAGATATTCGATGTGCGTGAGCAGTTCGCCCGCCGTGCGAATTCCGAGCACGGCGAATGGCGTGGGGTAACGGGCTTGGTAGGGTTCCAGCGTCATGCGTCGTGGCCATGTTAGCACACGTTCTCGCGATTCCAGAGACGACCCGATGCCGCGCATATTGAGGCAGTTTCTTAAGTCCCCAAAAGGGTGGCATGATAGGACTTTTCCTCAATAAGAGAGTGAGAAAATGCCGAAAATCCAGTCCGTTTCCGTTTGCGTCGCGCGCGTGCCGCTCGATACCGTAACCTCGTTTGCCACCCGCACCGTGAGCGCCCGCGATTACTGCCTGGTCAAGGTGCGCTCGACTGACGGTGTGGAAGGAATCGGCTTTTGTTACGTCGGCAGCGCCGGCGGGAACATCGCGAAGGTCGCCGTTGAAGAGCTGTTTGCCAGGAAGCTCATCGGCCAGGAGTCGCTACGCGTCGAAGGGCTGTGGCAGGAGATGTACCAGGAATCGCTGCTGCAAGGCCGAGCGGGGAGCGTCATGCGCGGCATCAGCATCCTCGACACCGCGTTGTGGGATCTCAACGCGCGCACGGCGAAGCTGCCGCTTCACCAGTATCTCGGCGCCTATGTCGACGATGCCGTGCCGGCTTATGCGAGCGGGGGCTACTACCTCGCAGGCAAGACGCCAGAGAAGCTCGGCGAGGAGATGGCCTCCTACGTGAAAGCGGGCTTCCGCGCGGTGAAGATGAAGGTCGGACGCCTTTCTCCACGCGAAGAGGAGGCGCGCGTGAAGGCGGCACGTGACGCGGTCGGGCCTGACATCGTTCTCACGCTCGACGCCAACAACGCGTGGAGCGACGTGCCGACTGCGCTCGCGTACATGCGGCGTTTCGAGCCCTATGACCCGTACTGGATCGAAGAGCCGTTCGGCCCGGACGATATCGACAGCCACGCCAAGCTCGCCGAATTAACGCCGATCGTGGTGGCGACGGGGGAAATTGCCTACGGGCGCTGGTATCACAAGGAACTGCTCGACAAGCGCGGCGCGGAAATCCTGCAAACGGACGCCTGCGTGTGCGGCGGCGTCACGGAATGGAAGCGCATCGCGGCGATGGCTGCGGGCTACGGCGTCACCATGTGCCCGCACTGGTTGCACGACGTGCACGCGCCGCTCGTCGCCGCGACCCCGAACGCCCGTTACGTCGAATTCTTTCCCGACGACCAAGTCCTCAACTTCCGGCGCCTGATCGACAACCAGCTCAAGGTGAAGGACGGCAACCTGATCCTTCACAAGACGCCGGGGCTCGGCTTTGACTTTGAGGAGAAGGCGGTGAAGAAGTATGCGCTCACGCCGGCGAAGCCGTGGACGGTCATTAAATAGTGACGAGAGAGGGTGACGGGTGACGGGGGATGAAACGAACCTAAGCATGATTACAAGCCATCTCACCAATGCCGTTCGCCCCGAGCCCCTCGCTTCATTCCGTTCGAAGGGTGAACGTGCCCAGAGTATATTTGAGATGGCTTCCATTCATCGTCCGGCGCGGAGCGCCATGAGCGCCGCCAGGGCAATCAGCGAAAACGTCACGGACAGCGCTATTGCAGCGTGGGCGCCGTAGCCCTCGAGCACCAGCCCGAACGCGAATGGCGCCGCGGCCTGCATGCCGCGGGCGAGCACGGCGAGCAGGCCCTGGTTGAGCCCGTAGCCGACCGGGCCGAATATCGCCAACGGAAGCGTGCCTCTCGCGATGGTGATCATGCCGTTGCCCGCCCCGTGCAGCACGGCAAACAACGATGCAGCCAAAGGCGGGCCGCCAAGAAGGCCCAACATGATTCCGCCCACCGGGTGAAGAGCCGTGGCAAACCGCGCGGTCAGCAGCGGATGAAAGCGAAAGCGCCGGGCAGCGAGGAATTCGAGTAGACGGGCGGTCACTTGCGCTGGGCCCATGAGCGTGGCTGCAGCCAGTGCCGCGAAACTGGTAGTCCCTACCGCCATCAGAAGGCCGGGGAGGTGCGCGGCCATCGCGGAGGTCACAAAAGCGGTCATCGCCGCAAATAGCGCAAGCAGCAGAAATGCGGGGCTTCTGTACGGCTTCGGCGGCGTCGCTTCCCGTGCCTCAGCGGATGCGCGGCTCGCTTCCAACGCCGACGTGTCCGGGCGCTCTCCGCCGGCGGCAGCAGGTATGCAACGCAGGTTGATCGGAAGGGCAAGAAAAATGTGCATCGCTGCCCACGCGAAACAGCTTGCGCGCCAGCCAAAGTGTTCAGCGATGACACTCGTCAGCGGCCAGCCGACGGTGCTTGCGAAACCGGCGATCAGCGTAATACCGGTGATCGGCCCGCGCGCTGCGTCAGCATGGACCCGAACCAGCGTCGCGAAGGCGGCGTCGTAAAGTCCCATCGCCATTCCGACGCCCAGCACGCACCACGCGCCAAAAAGCGTCGCCGGATTTGACGCGAAGCCCAACAGGACCAGCCCGAACGCCAGCACCAGATTGGAGACGGCAAGGACGCCGCGGCCACCGCGGCGATCGATCAGCCGTCCGACCGGCGGCCCGGCGAGCGCCATGACGATCAGCGCTACCGAGAATGCACCGAATATGCTGGACGGAGGCAGGTCCAGGTCCCGTGCAATCGGCTGGGCCAGGATGGCAGGAAGATACGTCGATGAGGCCCACGCAATGGTTTGGGTGAAGCCCAGCGCGAGGACCTGCGTCAGCATTGGGTTGGCTTGTTCGTTGCTGAGCGCCTTCGGTATGGCGAAGCAGTAGCCTGCGCGGAATAGAGCTTGCGCAGCGCGCGGACGTCTTTCACCCGCCCGATGTCGTAAAGGGTCGCGATCAAGGCCTGGCTGCGCGCCTTGCCAAGAACCGGCGCCATCAGATCGAGCGCCTTCTCCGCCACCTCGTTGCGGTCGAGCGGATTATCGGGGCTGCCTTTTGCCGCCATGGTCTCGCGCGTGAGCTTGCGTCCGTCCTTGAGCGTCACCTCCATCACGCAGCGCCAGCCGCGCACGGGCGCCGGGATGCCGGGGTCGGCGATGGCCTCGATCCGTTCCCGCAGTTTGCGGACTTTCGGGTCATTCACGCGCTTGTAGTCGTGCGCCGCGGCGAAGGTCATGGTGCCGTCGATCAACATCACCGCGAGCAAGTGCTGGAGCGATATGTCGGGCATGTCGCGGTTGTCCACGACCTTGAGCTCGGTCTCCGGTACGCGCGCGACAAGCTTTTCCACGTCGTCCGCCTTGAATCGGTGCTCGCAGATGAGGTCGTTGAGGACGTGCAGCGGTCCCTGAATCGGTCCCCCTACGGTCCAGCGCTTGATCCCGCCACGCATGATCTCGTAGTTGCGCCCCAGACCGTTCACCATCGCGCCGGGGTTCGCCTCGCCGATGAAGATCGAGAAAAAATTGGGCTCACCCGAGAAAATGTCTTCGACACCCGTGAAGCCGCGCGCCGCCATGAGCGCGGCGGACAACCCGTCGTGGGCCGGCATGCCGCCCATGGCGAACGCTTTCTCGACGTGCTCGGTGTCGCGGAACATGGTGGCGATGCCGCCCACGTGCTCCGCGGCATACGAGAGGCCGTAGCGCACCTTGCGCGGATCGAGCTTGAGCAGCGCGCACGCAGCCGCAGTCGCCCCGAATATCTGGCCCATCGCGCCGGCATGGCGGCCGGTCCGCGCATACTTGGTGGCATCCAGGGCCAGCAGCGTCCGCGCGCAGAGATCGTAACCGAGCACCATCGCCCGCAGCATGCGCTCGCCTGACAGTTGCTGCCATTCCGCCAGCGCGAGCGCGGTCGGGACGACGCTGGTGCCGGGATGCGAACGGGTGGGCGGGTGCGTGTCGTCCGTTTCGTCGGCATGGCCGAACATGCCGTTGGCAAGGGCCGCGTTGAGCGTCGTGGTGACGAGGCGGGCGCCGATCACGCCTGCTTCCCGGGAGCCGCCGAGCGGCTTTACATACGCTAGCGCGAGCCTGCCGGGCAGGAGTCGCGAGCCGGACAGCATCGAGGCAAAGACGTCAACCAGGTGCAACGGCGCGCGCTCTGCAACCTCGGAGGGAAGCTTTCGCTTGAGCGCTCCCGCAATGTAGCTGCTCAGTTCGTGCATCAATGGCGAGACGGGCGTCGGTTTCCTCACGTGTGCACTCCCGGTAACTATTGATTGGCCGTGGCGGGAGTCTAGCAGAACAGTGGTTATAATCATTTGCCGTGCTGCGCTGCTGTTGTATCGCGCGGGGAGTTTCGGCCTATTTTGAGTATGTCAACCAGTCGCGGCGTGCCCACCGGCGCTGGCAGACAGCGCGCAATACAGCGTAAGATTGCGGCTCGGCACCGCACTTCGACAGAACAAGAAATGTCGTTCCCGAGTAGTCGGGAATCCATGCGGCGGTCAATAACGTGTATCACGTCCACATTCTTGCGAGGTATTAGTGACACAGCCTTCCATTCCTAACCTGTGCGCGCACGGCGCGAATATTCCCGCCATCGGTTTTGGCACGTCGCAACTGGCTGATTGCCGCGAAATCGTTGCGACCGCGCTGAAGCTCGGCTACCGCCATATCGATACCGCATGGAAATACGGTTCGGAGAAAGGCGTGGGCGAAGGCATCCGCGCCTCCGGCGTCCCGCGCGAAGAACTTTTTCCGTGCACCATGGTCTCGCACGAATACCTGCGCGCCGCCGACTTCGCGCGCTCGGTGGACGAGAGCCTGAACGTTTTCGACTTCGAGTTGACCGGCCAAGAAATGAAAAGAATATTCGCGCTCAAGCGGCCCGACGGCAGGATCGCGAATCCGAAGGGACGCGCGCCGGCGTGGGACTGAAAAGGCAAGGATGAAGGATGAAGGCGGAAGGATGAACAGAATGCAACATCGCTCGTCGTTCTGCTCGTCGTTCTTTAAATTGAAAAAATGCCGCACCAGGCGGCCAGAAATCCAATGGAGGAAAATGCAATGAAGCATTCGCAATTCGGTAGAACCGTCATCATTCCGGCGCTGTGCGCCGCGGTGTGGGCAGGCGCGGCGCCGGACGCCGCAGCGCAGGGTGCCTATCCATCGAAAAACGTGCAGATCATCCTGCCGTACTCCCCCGGCGGCTCGACCGACGTCATCGCACGCGCGGTTGCGCAGCGCCTCTCGGACATATGGGGCAAGAACGTAATTGTGGAGAACCGTCCCGGCGCGAGCGGCATGATCGGGGCCGAAATGGCCAGCAAGGCAGAGCCCGATGGCCACACGCTGCTTTCCACCACCTCGTCGTATCCAGCGACCGCCGCGGTGCGCGCGAAGCTGCCGTTCGAGCCGGCGAAAGCCATCGTCCCGGTCGCGATGTTCGCGAAGGCGCCAATGCTGCTGGCGGTGCACCCATCAGTTCCGGTGAAAAACGTGAAGGAACTCGTGGCGCTCGCGAAGAAAAACCCCGGTAAACTCAACTATGGCTCGTCCGGGGCGGGGGGCAACAACCACTTCTCCGGCTCCCTGTTTGCTGCAGCCGCGGGCGTGCAGATGGTCCACGTACCGTACAAGGGCATCGCCCCGGCGGTCACGGCGCTCGCCTCCGGCG
Organism: Betaproteobacteria bacterium RIFCSPLOWO2_12_FULL_62_13; assembly: GCA_001771985.1. Lineage (GTDB taxonomy): Bacteria > Pseudomonadota > Gammaproteobacteria > Burkholderiales > SG8-41 > DSOT01. The sequence goes on from MERG01000351.1 coordinate 13,776, forward strand.
AAGTGGAAATCGTGATCTCGAGCTCCTCGGCGCTGCTGCCGCAGATCAACGCGGGGCGGGTGCGGATTCTCGGTGTGACCAGCCTTGAGCCCTCTCCTCTCTTTCCCAACCTGCCTTCGATCGCGCAGTCCGGCCTGCCGGGATACAGCTACGAGCTGTGGTGGGGGCTTTTCGCGCCGGCGGGCATTACGCCGGAACGCATCGGCGTCATCAACGCAGCGGTCAACAAGGTGATAGCGAGCCCTGACATGAAGAAATTCCTCGACACCCAAGGCGTCGCGGGGTGGCCGCTTGCCCCGGCGCAGCTCGACGGCCTCCTCATTCGGGAAATCGAGCGCTACAAGAAAGCCGCGCAGGTGGCGGGCATACCGCCGCAGTGACGCGAAAAGCGCGTCGCAAGAGCGTGAGAGCGGGAGGTCGTGAGCGCGGGAGGGCGATAAATCGTGAGAGCGTAAGGGCGTAAGGACGGGAGAGCATAAGACCGTGAGAGCGTGAGCGCGAAGCAGAATCAAGCGATCTCCCGACCTCCCGGTTTTTCGATCTCCCGATCTCCCGGTCTTTCGATTTCCCGACCTCCCGATTTCCCGATCTATTGATTTGGGTCAACGAGCATCATGAGAGGTGAGGCATGATTGAGCGGTGACAAGAAAACAAGAATGACGAACAGCTCGACAACGGCCGCAGCCGTCACCCGATCCCTGAAACGTGACCGCAACACGACCGTCACGCTCGTCGTTCTCTGCCAGGTTTTCCAGGCGCTCACTTTTGGCGGTATTGCGCTGTTCCTGCCGCTGATCCGCGAAGACCTGCAGATGAGCTTCGCGCAGGCCGGGATGCTCTCTGCTGCCGCGACGCTCAGCTATGGGATGGGGCAGATACCGGCGGGCTACCTCTCGGACCGCTTCGGTCCAAAACGCCTCTTCTTCATCGGGCTCGTGGGCTGGTCGGTCCTGTCGTTGAACCTGGGCCTGATCCAGTCCTTCGGGGCCGCGGTGATCAACCAGCTCGTTGCCGGCGCGTTCCGCGCGCTGCTATTCGCGCCGGGACTCTCGCTGCTCTCGTCCTGGTTCCCGCCGGAGCGCCGGGCGACTGCGATGAGCCTCTACATGGTGGGCGGGTTCTCCGGCACCATCCTGCTGTCTCTCGTTGGCCCCCTGCTGGTGAACCACATGGGCTGGCGCATCACATTCATCTTCTTTGCCGCGCTGGGGATAGCCGCCGCGCTTGCGTACCGGGCCCTCGCCAGCGAGAGACCACGCCAGGGCACCGGCCGGCATATCGGCATACGCGATGCCCTGCATTTGTTCAAGCACAAGATCCTGTGGATCTGCAGCGCGATCCAGTTCATTCGATTCAGCATCGTCACCGGGTTCAACTTCTGGCTGCCGTCGCTGCTGGTGGCCGACCGCGAGTTCTCATTACAGGCTGCGGGCCTTGTGATCGCGATGAGCGCCGCGCTCACTGCGTCTTCAAACGCGCTGGGCGCTTACGTGTCCGACCGGCTGAGGAATCCGCCACTGATCATCGGCGGTTCCATGGCGGTGCTTGCCTGCACGTCCACATTGCTGGTCGTGGTGGACTCGATTCCGGTGCTATTGCTGGTCATCGCACTGAACGCGGTCTTCCTGCAGCTTTACTTCGGCCCCTTGTTCTTTGTGCCGGTCGAGGTACTCGGGCAGCGCACCGCGGGCATTGCCATCGGATTCAGCAACCTGTTCGCCAACATGGGCGGCCTGCTCACCGCCTATGCGCTGGGCGTTGTAAAGGACAAGGCGGGCACTTTCACCTGGGGCTTTGTGGGCATCAGCGCCTTGTGCATGATCGGCGTCGTTTTGAGCGTGATCCTCGCGCGCATGAGAAACAAGGCGCTGGCGGTGCAGCGCGCTCAAACGGCGTGACGGCGGGAAAGCGTGAGCGCGGGAGAGCGCAAGAGCGCGAGGGCGATTTTTTTCGACTTCCGACTTCCCGAACTCCCGATCTCCCGACCTCACCACCTCCCGGCTTCTCCGCTCCCGACCTCCCGATTTCACGGCCCACGCCTCCTTCATCCTTCATCCCTCATCCTTCCGCCTTCAAACCGTCGCCACCGGCGTCACCGGCGAGCCCACCGCGCCGGGCATGCGCAGCGGCGGCGCGGTGAGCAGGAAGCTGCTGCGGTGTTGTTCTCTGAGCCACGCTGCGAGTTCCGTCAGGTACCACAACTCGCCCAAGTGTATTCCCAGCTTGACGAGGCAGTGCTCGTGCAGCGGCAGCCCCGGCCCGCGGTGAGGCATGCGCGGATTTACGCCGAGTGTGGATGACCTTTCCACGGCGAGGTTGTCGCAGGCGATCGCCGCAACCCCGCTGTCGGCGATCCATTCGAGCAGCCGCTTGTCGTAGCCGTCCAGCACGGCGCATTTCGCGCGTATCGACGGATCGAGCTTGCCGTCGGCTTCGCGGATCAACTGCCCCAAGCCCGTGTGGATGCAGACGATGTCCGCCTTTCCCACCTCGACCCCGTCAGCTTCCATAATGGGCTCCAGCATGTCGTAGGTCACATCGACACGCTTGTCCCCGAAGTGGTGCCTGAGGTCGATCAGCACCCCGCGCCCCTGCACGCCGGTCTCGGCCATGACCGCGACAGACAGGGCCGTTGCGCCGAGCTCGCCGTACAGACCGCAGCCAGCGCCGTCGACGATCCGGAACCCGTTGTAGGAAACCTTCTCGGCAACGCCGTCGCCGTCCGCATCAAACCGCGATCCTTTATGAGCGAAGCTGTCCCAGTGCGTCGAGTACTGCGAATAGAGCATGATCGCCTCGTCGGAACCGACGTCGGTGAAGCGCGGATCAAATGTCTCCATCGCGAGGTTGAAATAGACGTGACCCTCGCGCTTGACCGGATGGAAAACCGGCGGGTGGCGGTTGGGATTCAAGACGTTTCCGCCCGGCCGATCGAGCGGATGGCTCAGGCAGAACACCCGCCCCGTCTTCGCCTCCTTGAGCGCGCGGAGCCGGCGCTCGTCGGTCAACAGGTTCATCCGGCCGCGTTGATCGTCTTCCCCGAATTCACCCCAGTTCGACCCCTCGGGCCGGTTTTTCCAGCGTTTGGACATGGATTTCCTCCAAGATGACAAGAGAGCAGGCACGAATTATCTCATCTCTCTGCCCTCATCCCCCATCTTTCCGGCTTCCGCCTTCTGCCTTCCGCCCTCATCCCTCGTCCCTGCGCCTTTGCTCTCATCATCTGTATGACGCGCCCCCTATTGATCCTTGCACAAGTAGGTGACAGCCTGCTTGTGCCGCGAATCTCCCCTCCCTTGCTTCGCGGGGGAGGGACGGGGGTGGGGGCTGAGCGCAACACCTTATTATGCAAAGCTCGGTAGAGGACATCGCTCGCGGTTGCGGCACGTCAGCCGCGAGGGTATCTTTCGCCCACGCGGTGGATTGTTGGCGCGCACGATACAAAGAGGAGAGAAGCTGATGCCAAACCCCAGGAGTCCGAAGGCGGGCAGGCCGCACCTGCGGCGCGACGACCAGCAGTGGTTCTTCGACTGGATGATCAAGGAGACCGGGAAGGTCTTCCACTTCCAGTCGGATGGCCGCGGCCGCCTGCCGCGCAGCGTGCGCAGCCACGACATGATCGCAAAGCACATGGGGTTGTCGGCGCGCAGGCTCGAGCGGCCGGAGATCGATCCCGGAAAGATCGGCGTGTACGCGCTGAGCTTCGGGTCGTTCTGGGGCATGCAAATTGCGGCGAGCGAGCGCCGCATTTGTGCCGTGGCCGCGCCTTGGGCGTCGTTCGTCGACAAGTACTACCTCATGACCGAGGAGTCGCCGCGTTACAAGCAGCTCTTCGCCTACCTCACGCAGTCTTCCACCGAGGAAGAGCTGGACAAAGTCGTTCGCGAGATGTCGATGGAAGGGCGCATGGACCAAATCACCTGCTCCACGCTGCTGGTCTCGGGCGAGTATGATCCCCGCGCCCCGATCGAGGAGGTGTACCGTCTCTTCGATCAGATGAAGGCGCCCGCGGAGCTGTGGGTGCTTGCCGATCAGCACCACAACGGCTCGGTTACGATGCGAGCCCGAACTTCCGTCTGGGAAGCGGACATTCACGCCTTCGTCTGCGACTCGCTGCGCGAGCGCTTCAACGGCGTGCCGGTGAAGCACCCGGGCCAGGTGCTGTACGTTGAACCAGCGGGAGCCGGCCCCAACAGCCCCTCGGTGACCTCCAAGCGCAGGTGGTTTGATTAGAACAGAACACGACACGAAAAAGTGACGAAGAGGGGTGACGGAGAACAGTGACGAAAAAAGATGACGGTTTTCATGTTCAACCTTCGCCCTAAATTTTTTTAACGGACCTGAACAATTCGACAAGTGAGGATTTCGCATGCTGACGCTCTATTTCAGTCCCGGCGCCTGTTCCATGGCCTCTCATATCGGTCTCGAGGAAACGGGCGCGCCGTACGAGGAAAAGCCGACGCTGCTCGCCAAGGGTGAGCAGAAGACCGAGGCGTATCTCAAGATCAACCCGCGCGGTAAAGTCCCGGCGTTAAGTGTGGACGGCAAGGTCATTACCGAGAATACGGCGATACTGACCTATCTCGCGAGGCGCTTTCCGGAGAAAAACCTGATACCGGCCGATCCGGTCGAGGAGGCGCGCTGCATCGCGACCATGGCCTGGTTCTCCAATGTCGTGCATCCTTCATACCAGCGCTGCCTGCGGCCCGAGCGTTTTGCGGAAGGCGAAGCGGCGCAAGCTACGGTGAAGGAAACGGGGCGGAAATCGTTCTGGGCCAACTGCCAGGAGATCGACTCCCTCCTTCGGGGCAAGGAGTGGATAATGGGCGACCAGTTCACGGTCGCCGATGGCTATGCGCTCGTTTTCTACGGCTGGGGCGTGCGCGCCGGATTTCCCATGAACGAGCTCGGCTACTACACGGCATGGAAGGACCGCATGCTGAAGCGCCCCGCGGTGCGAAAAATCCTCGAAAGCGAGCAGAACGTTTTGGTCACCAAGGCCTAGTGACGGGTGACGAAATCAGGTCTTGCATTACCAAGCATACTCGTTTTGAATCTTGATGCGGTTTTGCTATTAGCAGCCTGTCCCACCGTCAGGTCCGACAGGCTGCTAGGAGGTTGAAATGGCAAGCCAATCCACCAAATCCGTCAGCGAGGATGTGATCCTGCTGTTGGGGCGCGTCGCGCTCGGGGCCATCTTCGTCAAAAGCGGCATCCAGTAGCCCCGGCGCAGGCCCGCGTTCACCCGGCAACTGCGGACCCTCCTTCCCGCAATGACCCGAAGTACTGTCCGGCTCTCCTTACTCTGGCTGGCGGCTTTGCTCGTTGCCTTCGCGGCCAGCGCGGCCGAATTGCCGCGCAAGGTCGCCGCCGTCGAAGGTATTACCGAATACCGGCTGGGAAACGGCCTGCGTGTGCTCACGGTCCCGGATCCGGGCATCGACACCATCACCGTCCACATCACCTACCTTGTGGGCTCCCGCCACGAGGGTTACGGCGAAAAGGGCATGGCGCACCTGCTCGAGCACCTCATGTTCAAGGGATCGAAGCGAAACCCGAACCTCAGGCAAGAGGCGGCGCGCCGCGGCGACCACTGGAACGGCGGCACCGCCTACGACCGCACCTTCTACCTCATGACGCTGTCGGCAAGCCAAGAGAACCTCGACTGGGTGCTCGGCATCGAGGCCGACCGCATGGTGAACGCCTTCATCACGAGGGCGGACCTCGACAGCGAGATGACCGTGGTGCGCAACGAGCTGGAGACGAGCGAGAACAGCCCCGAGTCGGTGCTCTTCGAGCGCATGCAGCGCCTCGCCTTCGCCTGGCACAACTACGGCAACCGGATCCTCGGCGCGCGCTCCGACATCGAGCGCATGCTGATCGAGCGGCTGCGGGCGTTCTACAAAACGTGGTACCAGCCGGACAACGCGGTGCTGATCCTCGGCGGGCGTTTCAACGAGCGCCGCGCGCTCGAGCTCGTGGCGCGGCATTTCGGGGCGATCCCGCGCCCGGCGCGCGCGCTGCCGAAAACCTACACCGTCGAGCCGACGCAGGACGGCGAGCGCACGGTGACGCTGCGCCGCGTCGGCGACACGCAAATGGCGGCCGCCATATACCGGGGGCCGGCGGCGAGCCATCCCGACTATGCGGCGATGGATGTGCTGATGTATGCCCTGAGCCTCACCCCGACCGGGCGCTTGCACCGGGCGCTGGTGCAGGCGGGCAAGGCGAGCGCGGTTTCGGGGTATCAGCCGGCACTGCACGATCCGGGCTATGTCTATTTCGATGCGCGGCTCGCCAAAGGCGCTTCGCTCGAAGCGGCGCGCGACGCGCTCATCCAGACGATCGAGGGCGTCGCGCGGGACCCGGTCAGCGAGAAGGACGTGGAGCACGCGAAGCGGGCGCTGCTCACCGAAGTCACCAAGATCGAACTTGCAAGCAGCTCGCTGATACATGCGCTTTCGGAGTTCGCGGGGGTTGGCGATTGGCGGCTGTTTTTTCTGTACCGCGACCGGCTCGCGCAAGTGACCGCGGCCGACGTGCGCCGGGTAGCGCAGGCATACCTGAAGCCCAGCAATCGCGTGCTCGGCCTGTTCGTGCCCACCGACCAATCCGACCGGG
>MERG01000351.1:20434-23573 GCA_001771985.1 Betaproteobacteria bacterium RIFCSPLOWO2_12_FULL_62_13
GCCGATTATCGCGGCGGCAAGGGCATCCAGCGCGGCGAAGCGTTCGACCCTTCGCCGCGCAACATCGAGAACCGCATCGTGCGGCGCGAGCTCGCGAACGGCATGCGTGTTGCGCTCTTGCCCAAGAAAACGCGGGGGCAGAGCCTCATCGCCCATTTCTCCCTGTACTGGGGCGACGAGGACAGCACGATGCACCGCAAGCCGGCGTGCACGCTTGCGGGCGAGATGCTCGCGCGCGGGACGACGAAGCGCTCGCGCGCCGAGCTGCGTGACGCGCTTGACCGCCTGCAGTCGGCCGTCGCAGTCAACGGCAACGGCGCGGCCATCGAGACGCGGCACGAGCAGCTTGCGGACACGCTGCGGCTCGTCGCCGAAATGCTGCGCCAGCCGTCGTTCCCGCCCGCCGAGTTCGAGCAGTTGAAGCGCGAGACGCTCACGGATATCGAATCGCGGCGGGGGGAACCGTGGGAGATCACCGCGCAGGAGCTTGCACGCCACCTCAGCCCGTATCGCGAAGGCCATTGGCGCTATACCGAGTCGTTCGACGAGCGCGTCGCGGCCGTCAAACGCACGACTCTGGAAGACGCCAAGCGCTGCTACCAGGAGTTCCTGGGCGCCACCGGCGCCGAATTCGTCGCCGTCGGCGATTTCGACCCGCAGGTTGTCATCCGGCTGCTGGAAGAGCTGTTCGGTGACTGGGAGCGCCCGCGGCCGTATCAGCGCATCCGCGATCGCTACTTCGATCGCCCGCAGCTCGTGCGCGAGATTCGCACGCCCGAAAAGGCGAACGCGGCCCTGCGCGCCGGACTGAACGTGGCGCTGCGCGACGACCATCGCGACTTTCCCGCGCTGGTGCTTGCCAACTATCTTCTGGGCGGCTCCTCGATCGCCCGCATCCCGGCGCGGGTGCGGGAGAAGGAGGGCCTCTCCTACAGCATCTACACCTGGTTCACCGCCAGGGCGCTCGATTCCCTGGCGAGCTTCGAGATCGCCGCGACCTTTGCGCCGGAGAACAAGGAACGCGTCGAGAAGGCGGTCCGCGAAGAGCTAGAGCGCGCGCGCCGAGGGATTCACCCGCGAGGAAGTCGAGGCGGCAAAGAAGGGGCTGCTGCAGGCGCGGCGCCTTGAGCGCGCGCAGGACCGCTCGCTCGCACTGCGGCTCAGCTTTTACCTGTTCTGGGGACGCACCTTCGATTGGGACGTCGAGCTCGAGAAACGCATCGCGGCGCTGACACCCGCCGATACGCGCGACGCGCTGCGCCGCCACTTCGATCCGTCGAAGCTTTCGATTACAAAGGCGGGAAACTTCAAAAGTGAGGACAAGAGATGAGGCAAGGAAGTGTCGCTTTCCTTCTGCCTTGATCCTTCTGCCTTGATCCTTCCGCCTTTATCCTTCATCCTTCATCCTTCATCCTTCCGCCTTCACCCTTCAGGGAAAACACAGCCATGCCCACCAGTGAACAAGAACTGATTGATCCCGTCGGTTCGGCAGACCAGGCCGCATTGCCGCGCATCGGCGCAGCCCGGTCGGATAAAACGCTGCCGCGGGCCCTGCGCGGCGTGCTCGCGCTTGATGATTTCGAAGAAGCGGCGCGCCGCTATATTCCGCGTCCGATCTTCGGCTACGTCTCGGGCGGAGCCGAAACGAACGCTTCGCTCCGGGGGAACCGGGCCGCGTTCAACGAGCTCGCTTTCGTTCCACGGGTGCTGGTCAATGTAAGCGAGCGCACGCAGAAGACGACGCTTTTCGGCCGCCCTTACGATGCGCCGTTCGGCCTCGCGCCGATGGGCGGTACCGCCATGGCCGCCTACCAGGGCGACCTCGTGCTCGCCCGTGCTGCCGCCGCTGCGAACATTCCAATGATCCTGAGCGGCGCATCGCTCACCCCCCTCGAACGGGTGAGGGAAGCGGGACCTACCGCGTGGTTCCAGGCTTATCTTCCCGGCGAGACCGGCCCCATCACGCAGCTCGTCGACCGGGTCGCGCGCGCGGGCTACGACACGCTGGTGCTCACGGTGGACGTGCCGGTGGCGGCCAACCGCGAGAACAACGTCCGTAGCGGCTTCCACACGCCGCTGCGGCCCACCCTGCGCCTGGCATGGGACGGCATCATCCGTCCCCGCTGGCTCTTCGGCATGCTTGCGCGCACGCTGCTGTTGCACGGCATGCCGCACTTCGAGAACTGGGGTCCCAGGGTCCCCCTCCTTTCCCGCACCGGCGAGCGCGAGAGAGGGCTGCGCGACCAGCTCTCCTGGCCCCATCTCGAGTTGATGCGGCGCCTGTGGAAGGGGCGACTCGTGGTGAAAGGAATCCTCGACAAGGAAGACGCGCGGATCGCCCGCGAGAGCGGCGCCGACGGCATCATCGTGTCGAATCACGGCGGGCGCCAGCTCGACGGCGCCGTTGCGCCGCTTCGCGTGCTGCCCGGGATCGTTGCTCAGGCGGGCGGAATGACCGTCACAATCGACAGCGGCATCCGCCGCGGCACCGACGTGTTGAAGGCGCTGGCGCTGGGCGCGAATTTTGTCTTCATAGGCCGGCCTTTTCTTTACGCCGCCGCGATCGCAGGCGAATCCGGCGTTGGCCACGCAATCAAGCTGCTGCGGGACGAAATCGACCGCGACATGGCGCTGCTCGGGATCACCACGCTCGCCGAGATGCGGCGCGAGCGTCTCATGGACGCGCGAAGCTTTGATGGTCTGGAAATCCGGTAGCGCCGGGAAAGCCTCTGAACGCGGAAGAGCTTGGCCGCTCGTGCCGTTCCAACTATTTATTCCCAATCCAACTGTTTCTCCAGGGGCCAACTGTCCGCGCCAAGCAACCCGCTGAAATTTGGCGAAAAAAGTTCACCACTGGGAAATTCAATCCGGCCGCGGTCCCGCCTCACCGATCCGAGGCGCCGGGAGCGGGTGCGGAATTGGCCTTATGTTCATGCTTGCATCCTCCTCCCCGGGAGAGGACCGCGATCCGAGCGGATTTCGAGCGGGAAGGCTAGGCTGCCACCAGGCAAAAGGCAAGACCTGACCCGAATGGCACTTACTTAACCTGTGGGCATCGGGAACTCCTGCCCTTCAAGGCTCTTGCGGGGAGAGGCGCGTTGGAGCGGGCGCAAGGGGTGCGATCGTGAAAGCGGGCCCG
>MERG01000352.1:0-1603 GCA_001771985.1 Betaproteobacteria bacterium RIFCSPLOWO2_12_FULL_62_13
CACGTTGGATCGGATCGTCGCGCGCATTGGGATTCGAACTGTGCCAGGCGATCAAGCGTGTGCTGTCCGACGGCGAGGTTCCCGTGTCTCTGTCCAAACGTGCCGTGGAGAAGTTCTCCTTGTTGCGAGAGGCATTCCCTCAGATGAGTGCGAGCAACTCCACGATAGAGCACCTCGGTAATGGCCTGGCCCGTTGGTGGACATTTGCGGGTGGGCGAGCCAATTGGCTCATTGCCTACCTGTTACGGCAGGACGGTCACGGAGTACGTTTCGACGATTTCTGCCTGGAGACGAAAGGTGAAATCTTGCCATCCAGATACTGTGACCGAGTGCAATCGGTGGCCGCGTCGGAGTTGGGTGATGCAGCAACAGCTTCCGGACTGTTCGATCTTAAGTTTGGCGAGGCGGTTCCGAATTCCTTGCTCGCATCCGAGGCCGCAGCGCGGGCGATTGATCGGAGTTCTGCGGCGGCTATCGTCTTCACGAGTGTCGAAGGTACACAGCCTTCCGTGTCCGTGAATAATGGGACATTTACGCGCGAGCAGTAGATGGACATGATCACTGGGTGGGTCGCCCGACCATCAACGACAGGGGGCCTTGACCACTTGGGCTCACAAGCGCCCTGCATCAGCTTGTATGCCCGACTGCTGCCCGGCATCACAAACGTCACAGATCGTGCTCGGTACTACTCGATGTATCCATGGTTTGCCTGGTCTTTTGCCAAGCGCAACAGTTCGCGCGATCCCAACGGGTTCATCGAACTATTCCGGCGCGCCGATTGCCTTTTCACCCTGATTACGGAGCGATACGCTCGGCGCGGAAAGGATGTGCCGAACCACGATGGTGCAGCCATGATAGGGCGGGACACTCTTCTGCCGGCGCTGGATCGGTTAGAAGCGGGCAAGACCCTACGGCTCTCCGACTACGCCACAACCGAGGAAGTCGGGTCGCGATACTTCAAGAATCGTCTAGGAGGGCTTGGGCAGTACTACCTGGGCACTCTCCAGGACCTGGGTTTGGTCCGCGGCGAACACCGCCCATGGATTCAGTTTACGCAGGAACGAGGAGAAGTGCTGGCAAAAGCCGTCGACGAATTCGTGCCTGCGGATTTGTTCTTCCGTACGCTCAACGAAGACGCCGTAACTCTGGCGCGCCTCGACAAGCTTTCCAATTTCGCTTTCAGTTGTATCGAGGAGAGCACCAGGGAGCACGAGTTCCTCCTTAATCTGTTCTTCAATCGGGATGGCAAATACGAACTTGATGGGCAACAAAGAAAGAGGTCACTCGGGTTGCTGCTTTCGCTTATCTTGGCCAATGCCAAAGCGGAATCGGGCATGGTTTCTGCGAATTTCGCCAAAAATGCGCTGTACGGCCAGAGTCTCGGAGATGCGGGAACGTGGGTGGTTCCAGAGTCAATGACGCAGACAGCGCGATTCTGGCAGATCTATGCCAGGAACGACCTACTCTCAGTTGCTGCCCAGACTATTTTCTTCGTCGCCTTAGGGGTTTTGCGGGATGCTGATGCGGTATCGAACTCGCAGGATGGCTTGTCAGCGATTGGGGTATCAGCACTCACCTGCGAGTCGCCTTGCGTAAACTTCGT
>MERG01000352.1:1613-18619 GCA_001771985.1 Betaproteobacteria bacterium RIFCSPLOWO2_12_FULL_62_13
CAGCGATTGGGGTATCAGCACTCACCTGCGAGTCGCCTTGCGTAAACTTCGTTACAACTCCCGCGCCACGTTCCGTGTACGTCCAACTGAACGAGGTTTGGTCGTCGAACCGGATATTCCACCCCCCTGCCCCTACAAATCCGCGTTTGAAGCAGGCCGTCCAAGTCTTGCAGGATCTTGGGCTGGTCAGGAATGACCGTGATTCCGTGGCGACAGCGCTCACCAATCTCGGACATGCCATATTGGGAGAGTGCAATGGCGCGTGAAATCTCCCTGCACGATCTCATCCGTCAGACCGGATTTGAGGCTTCGCTCATCACGACTTTCAATTCGTACTTGCCGTTCTACGAAGAAGTCGTTTTGCCGAGACTACGAGCCAGTGGCTGCCGCTACAACGTGGTTCTCGCGGATGCGAAGGAGTGCTGTGTTGCCTTTGCCTCGGCCGGGATGCGGCCCCGTTACGCGGGACGTGACTATGTGCTCGTCCCGATGCAGAGTCGCGGTGCGTTTCATCCAAAGGTGATGCTGTTTGCTGGCCGTAGCAAAGCCGCAACCGTCGTTGGAAGCCACAACCTTACCCTCTCAGGCTTTGGGTACAACCGCGAGTTGTCGAGTCTTTTCCAGTTCAAACCTGGACCCGAAAGTGAGGGCCAGCACTTGGCGAGGCAGGCGTGGCAAGTGGTCGGTCAGTGGGTAAGCAGCCAGGAACATTTGCCGAAAACTTTGCGGGACGCAGTGCTCACGATCAGGAACTATGCCGCCTGGTTGGAGGGAAAGAGCAAAGACTGGCAGGGCGATGTAAACCTTCTGGCGCAAACTTCCGCATCTGGTTCGCTATGGCGACAGCTTCGCGAAGCACTTCCTAGCAACGTCCGGCGAATCGTAGTACTTGGCCCTTTCTTCGATGAGCGACTCTCTTTTCTCTCGGCAATTACAACAGCATTTCCAAAGGCATCCATATACGTTGCTGTTGACCCCTCTACGGTTGATCTATCTGCCAGGGCTGAGCGAAACGGCAATTGGGATTTTCGCGACGCCTCTGGTCTACATCGAAAAGCAGGCTATCTGCATGCCAAGGCAATCTTCTTTGACACGGGCGACAAGAACGGCGTGCTGGTCTTAGGAAGTGCAAATCCGAGTGCGCCGGCGTGGATGGGCAATGCGGCTGTAGGCAACGATGAGGCGGTCGTTGTATTGCGGGGCACTGCTGCCCATACTCAAGCGAAGGCCTTAGGGTTGGATGGTATTGCTGAGTTGCCCAAACTTTCGAGAGCAAGCTGGGCGGAAATTGCAGAACGCCCGGCACAGCGTTCCGCTTCCGGGAAGACAGGCCGCGTCATTGCCGCGACAGTGATCGATGACGGCTTTGCTATACCAGCGGAGGTCTTCGCCGGGGTTACGCCACGCAACGTGGAAGCGAAGGATTCTCGCGATCAAGGGCTGTTATCCACTACATTTATCCGGCAGGGCGCGGACTTCGTCGTTCCAGCTTCGCCGAGTATTCAGCGGCAAGCGTCCATTCTCGCAGTGGAACTATCTAGTCGGGCCGAGTGGATCGCGGTTATTCATCACACGCAGGAGATCCGAGAGCTATCCCAATCCACTAAACAGATGCAGCTGCGTGCTGCCCTCTCTGCCTTGGGCAGTGATACCGCGGACCTGGCCAGGCTCATATCTGCGGTTGAGAAAGTGGTATTCGAGGAGCCAGACGTGGTTATAGACCTAGATTCCAAAGAGGGAACACACACCAAGAGGGCGTCCCGAGAGCGAAGCCCCGAAAGACCACCATCGCTCGCGACGACTTTGGAAGAGGCTCGTCTGCGGCGTCACAGGAGAATTCTGGAGTCGGGTGATTTGGCTTACCTGCTGGACGTGCTGCTGCGACAACTTGGTATTGGCTTAGAGCGACCTGACCCCGGGACCGACGAGAAGGGGCGATCTGAGGAGGAGCAGGTCAACCAGGACGATTCGGATGACGAGCTGAAACCACGACCTAGGCTTAAGATTGAGGATCCTGCGCTGGCAAAGTTGTGTAGGGGAAAAGTTTCTCATCTCGCAAAACGGATGGGCAGACAAATGCACCTCGCGGCTGAACAGAAGTCGCGAAGTCCGACGGTGCTGCTTCAACTCGTTGCTGTTCTCGCGTTGCTGCGTGAACTCCGAGCGGTTGAGAAACATCCCCGATGGGTACGTATCTTCGAGACTCTGGTACCGGCTGAAGCGCTTAGCGATCTGCTCGACGACACTTTGACCTACCTTTTTGGACGCAGATATCAGCTCTACCAGGCGATTGTTGACGCTCTCGAAGACGAGCGGTTTGATGAACTTGCGCGCCTGAAAGGGCTCCTTATCTGGCTCGCGTGGGACTGCCACCTTACATTGGATGATCGCTTCTCGATTCGAGATGAGCCCGAGGATGTCGAGCAGCGCTTGTATGACAAGGCCGCGCTACTTGAGTTTGCTCTGATGTTGCGCGGGGATCCAATCGCTCAAGCTGAAGCGTCCGCGAGCGTGTTGCAGGTAGCGCGCGACGGCGCAGCTGCTGCGGGGGCCGCATGGCTGGCGCAGTATTCGAGATGGGCAACACGCGTAGCTTCCTATGGAGAAAGCAACATCTTAACCGGTGAAGCTCATCACCCGCTTGCTCCTGGTGATCTTGCGATAGTAACGAGCGTGAAACCAACAATGCTGCGTATGGTGTCGGGGATCGCAGGTAACTTCGTGTCACTAATGGATTTTGGACAAGAGAACCGGACGTTGAAGTATGTGCGAGACAAAGTGGTTCGAGTATCGCGGTAGCCCTATCCGATGCCACTCGGAACGCGGGAGTTGAGTTCAAGTTGGTAAGAAAATAGCGGCCTCCCATGTCCGACATTGTCACACGTTTCCTTCCCGCGATTTCCGAAACCCTGTGTCGGTTTCTCGACCGCACACTGCCGGCGCTCGGCGGCGGCGATTGGTGGTCGATTCGTGTCATGGAGGCCCTTACCTCGCATCAACGGGAACGGTTAGTGGCGCACAAGGCGCGATCGCTAACCGCTCTGGATTTGGCCGCCTTATTGAGAGTGCTTGACAGAAACTGGTACGAGGTAAGCCAGCACGCTGGATGGACAAGCGAGGTGCGGAATTTCGTAAAGGAGGCCCAGAGCATACGTAATCGATGGGCCCATCTCGGCTCGGCGATGCCGGCGGATGAGGACATCTATCGCGATCTCGATACCTTGGAGAGGCTCGCGCGGGCTTTGGGCGAGGCTGAGGGGATAGCGGCGAAGATTGCCGAGGCTAAACGTAACGTTATCGGTCATAGAAGTACTGTGGTTGGCCCCGGAGCGCCTGAGTCTGGAAGAAAGGATGTGCCTGAGACACAAAATGGTAGCAGTACGGGTGTGCAGGACCAGGCGACTCCAAGTCCCCAGAGGGATGCCGCCGAGGTGTCCGGCCGTTACGAGCCGCTGATTCGGTGGCTGGCAGATCAGTCGACGGACAGTATCACCATGACGTTTGCGCAACTTGAGAAACGATTGAACAATCCGCTGCCCAAAAGTGCGCGTCTCTACCCGGCATTCTGGTCTTCGGGAAACCATCTTGGCAGGACGCTGGGCAGAATTGGCTGGCGCGCCAGCCTAAAGGCATCGACTGGCGCCATACTGTTCGTTAGAGAAGATAGCAAACATACCGACGATCCGACCACAAGCGGCGCCTTGCAGGACGATATCACGTTGCCGGAGGGCCGACCCGATCTCGTCCTCATTGGGTGCGTAAAGAGCAAACTCCCGGGAAAGCATCGCGCGAAAGATCTGTTCACCTCCCCCTGTTCTTGGGAAGGCGTCGGGCGGCAGAGGCCAGTGGCGCGCCTTGGTTTATTCTGTCAGCAAAGTATGGGCTCCTCGCACCGGATGCGTTGGTCGACACCTATGATGTGTCGCTTAATAGCGCGAGCCGAGCGGAGCGCGTAACGTGGAGCGCGAGAGTGTTGAGCCAGTTACGCGATGCCGTGGGGTCCCTGAGCGGTAAAGTAGTCGAAATCCATGCTGGGGCTGCGTATCGGAACCATGGGCTGATAGAAGGACTGGAATCGGAAGGGGCACGCGTCCTTGTTCCTTTGGAGGGCGCCAAGATCGGTGAGCAGCTGCAACGGCTGAGTGCTCCGCACCCATGACCGACGTTTGCAGTCGGCTTCACGGATTGTTTAGGGCAGCGCCGAGATTGTCATTCCCATTCGACGCGAAATGCGTTCCGAAGAACGGCATCTACATTCTGTTCGAGAAAGGGGAGAGCGGTCACGGCGACAACCGAATTGTCCGCGTCGGCACGCACACCGGCGCGAACCAGCTCCGGTCACGCTTGCGCCAGCACTTCATTGTTGAAAACAAGGAGAGAAGCATTTTTCGGGAAAACGCCGGCCGTGCGCTTCTTCGTCGCGACCAGGACCCTTTCATCGCGCAGTGGGAACTCGACCTGACGACGAGAGCTGCAAAAGATCGCTACGCCGGGAAACTCAATTTAGACAAGCAGCGCCTGATAGAGAGGCGGGTAACCGAGTATATGCAGGCGAGCTTCACTTTCGTCGCTTTCAGTGTTGATGACAAGGAGGAGCGTTTAGACCTCGAATCGAAGATTATATCAACGGTGTCGCTGTGCACGGAGTGTCGCCCGTCGGCGGATTGGCTTGGGAAGTATTCGCCCAAGGAGCAGATTCGGGGAAGTGGACTCTGGAACGTCAATGAACTGTATAAGACGCCACTTTCGGCATCGGGAATGGAAACAGTCGAGCGCTTGATCCATGGTGCGCTCCAAGGGAGGTGACGCACATGCTATGGAAGATACTCAAACCGCTGCTGTTTGGCGCGGCCTTTGGCTTTATCCTAATCGTGGCGCTGCTCCTTCTCGCCCGGTATTTTTTTAAGTGAGAGCACATCCTGTCGGATGACGAGGTGCGGTGGCAATTAAGAGTGGAGTGGTAGACGGGCGATGGCAGGAGTCCGCTGCAGAAATGGAACGACGAAGTTCTCTACTCTCTCGCTTACAAAGGTACGCCAGGTAACATCTGGAATGAGCCGGTCTCGGCGAGCGATGATTGAGACAGAAGTCCCAGGGCGTCTACTTCCTTTTCTCGTCCGGATTTAGCCAGCGATACACCCGCCCGAAAACGGCTTCTTCCGCAGCGTTCTTGAAATTCTCGACACTGCGTTTACCGTCCTCCACTGCATTGCCGAAGGCGCGCGTGGGGGTCGACCGGTTCGAGCCGAATTTCCCATCACGATCTTGGCCGCCCAGCCCGGACTGACGGTCGAAGCGCTGCTCGGCGGCGACCTGTCCTTTCGATAGCTCCCGTCTTGCTTGCCCGGCTTCCGCCTTGACCCTGGCAACTGCGTCGCGGGACGAGTCGATCAAGCCGCGGTCGCCGGGTGGCGTTAATCTGAGCGGCCCGATATCCCTGGCATGAGAGGCGTGCACGTTCCTGGTATCGTCCTGGAATTCTGGCGCAGCGGTTGTATGGGTATGTGCCTCGCGCAGATCCGCGTCGGACCAAGTGATCCTGTTGCCTGAGGAGTATTGCGTCGGGTGGGCCAGCATGGCTTTCTCGGCAATGAATCTGTCGATCACGATTTGTTGGTGCTGGGCAGTCGGGTCCTGTGTGCGAAGTTCGCCTAGCAGATTGCGCCGTTCGCACTGAGCGCTACGCCGTGCGCCTGAAGTTGGTGGAAGTTCGAATAACACCATAGAATGCCGCTGAAATCATGCATGCGGAGGAATACGTGGATACGGGGATAAAAGGCAAGGTGGTGCTCATAACCGGGGCAAGCCGCAACATGGGGCGGGTTGCGGCACTCACATTCGCGCGCGAGGGCGCGAACCTGGCGATTTGCACCAGCACCAAGATCGCAGCGCTGAATCAAGTTGCGGACGAGGCGCGTGCGCTGGGTGTCGCCGTTGTCGCGGAGAAGTGCGACGTGAGCGACAGCGCCGCGGTCCGCGATTTTGTCGGGAAAACGCGTGATGAACTCGGCGGTATCGACGTGGCGGTCAACGTCGCGGGGTACCGGTGCGAGCGCGGGTTCCTCGAAGAGAGTTTCGAAGCGTGGACCCGTAATATCGAGGTCAATCTGAACGGCCCGTTTCACATCTGCCAGCAGGTGATTCCGCTCATGATCGAACGCCGCTGGGGCCGGATTATCAATGTCTCCGGGGTCGCGCCGTTCATCGGCGGCGGCGCTGCCAAGGCGATGGTCAAGCTCGGCATTGTCGGTTTTACCCGCGGCATTGCGCGTGAGTTTGCCGGGTACAACATTACCGCGAACTGTATCGGTCCAGGCTATATCGCGAGGGAGCACGACACGCGCGAGGTACCCAAGGGGCTGAATCCCATGCAGCCCATCCGCAGGGCGGGCAGGCCCGAAGAAGTGACCTCGCTCATGCTGCACCTCGCCAGCGAAAATGCCGGCTACATCACCGGACAATGCTATCTTGTAAACGGCGGGTCGTATTTCCTGTGACCGGCGCAAGCAGAGTCCGGAAAACGCATGTCATTGATCATTGACTTCAGGTTTCGAGCGGTAACCTCACAGGCTTGCCGGTCGCGGCCGCGCGTTCGATAGCGATAGTCGTTTCCAGATTGATGCGCGCTTGCTCCGGTGTGGTGTGCAGGCTGGGGCTGCCGGTAGAAAGGTGATCGAGCCAGGCGCGAGTCTCGTTCCCCAGCGGTCCCCAGAAGCTGCCCACCGCCCACTCGCCTGGCGTATTGGCGCCGAGGAACGCCATATTGACCTGATGATCGGGCATGTACCCGTGCGGAACGCCTTGCTCCGTGTAAAGCAGGTGATCGAGGTGATCGTCATCGATGATCATCGAGCCGTGGGAGCCGAGCAGTTCAACGCGATCGGATTGTCCCTGCGCCGGGTAGTGCGTCGGCAATGCATAGCTCACGCCGAAGTTGACGATGGCGCCATCGGCGAAGGTGACAATGGCCCAGGTCATGTCGTCAGCGCTGTATCCCGCCGGTTTGAAAATGATGCCGCTGCGCCCGCGCGCCACGACTTCCACCGGCGGGTTGCCTTCCATGTACCAGCAGATCAGATCGACGTAATAGGTAAGGACATCCAGCACCGGCGTCGCGTGCGGATCGCGCTTGAGGATGTTGAACGCCTGCGCCCGGGAGTTGTAGACGCGCGCGGTGCCGCCGATGATCGTGCCCAGCCGTTCCTGCTGCACTTGTTCCTTTCCGCGCAGGAAACACTCCTTGTAGCGGCGGCTGTAGCCGACGCGTAATTCGCCGCCGGTCGCTTTGAGTACCGTGAGGACTTCGTCAGCGTCTTTGAGCGAAAGCGCTATCGGCTTTTCTACCAGCACCGGCTTGCCGAGTTCCAACGCCTTGCGTATGGGCGCTGCGTGTTCGCCCTCGGGCGTGGACACGAACACCGCCGTTACTTCGGGGCGGGAGATGAGCTCGTCGTTGTCACCGCTGTGGAAGTCGGCACTGGTCTGATCCGCCAGTGCGCGCGCCCGCCCGGGGTCGAGATCGGATACCGCGAGAAATTTCACCGCCGGGTGTCGTGATGCGAGGCGGGCGCGCAGCGTGCCGATCCTCCCCGAACCCACGACCGCGATGCCCAGTTCTTTTCGGTATGTCATTTTTTCTCCCGACGAATTACGGTGAAATCGATCATAATTGCATTGCGGGACGCCAGTCAATTAGAGACTGGGGGGAAGGGTAGGAAGGGGGTGACGACGTGAGCGACATGAGCGCAAATAGATTCACCCCCACCTTAATCCTCCCCCATCGAGGGGGGAGGAAAAGTGTTTTGTCGGCTTCCAGCGGACGAACACCCGAACCCCTCGCCTTCCAGGCGAGGGTTGTTCAGCGCAGTATGGAAAATGGAAGCATGTCATTTCTGATACGGCAGGTCGATCGATGAGCGCCTCTTTTCAAGTTGCGTGTTTGCAGCTCAATTCCGGCAACGATCTGAAGGCGAATCTCGCGGCCGTGCGCTCGATGGCGCGCGAAGCGGCGGGCAACGGAGCGCAGTTCGTCCTGACTCCCGAGTATGCGTTGATGATGGACGGCAGCGGGCGCGTAATGCGCGAGCGCGCGCTCGCAGCCGATGGCGCGCCGGCGCTTGGCGAGCTGCAGTCGCTCGTGCGCGAACTGAAGGTGTGGTTCCTGGCCGGATCGCTCACGGTGCGCACCGATGAGGAGCGCATTGCAAACCGGTCGTTTTTGATTTCGGCGGAAGGCGACGTGGTCGCGACCTACGACAAGATCCACATGTTCGACGTCACGCTTCCCGACGGAAAAGTGATCCGTGAATCGTCCGCCTACCGGCCGGGTGACCGCGCCGTGGTGGCCGGCATGCCTTGGGGGAGGCTGGGCATGACAGTGTGTTATGACCTGCGTTTCCCCGGGCTTTTTCGTGCGCTCGCCAAGGCGGGCGCCCAGTTTATCGCGGTGCCGTCTTCGTTCCAGAGGCAAACCGGCAAGTCGCACTGGCACACGCTGCTCAAGGCACGCGCGATCGAAAATGAGTGCTTCATTTTCGCGCCCGCGATGTGCGGCGATCATCCGGGAAACCGGCAGACCTATGGCCATACGCTCATCATCGATCCGTGGGGCGAGATTCTCGCCGAAGGCGGGGATGCCCCGGAGATCGTCTACGCGGACGTCGATCCCGCGCGCGCGGCAAAGGTGAGGGCCATGATGCCTTCGCTCGAGCACGACCGGGAGTATCAGCCGCCGCGCGCGGGCTGAGCGTACGGTCAATAAGGCTGCGATTGTGAAGCGTCTTATTCCTGCGGAACGCGGGTGACGCCGTCCGCGATCATTGGGGGCACCGTGATACAATTTGCTGTGCTCTGCAATGCATCCCCGCCCCCTGAAGAAATCGGCAATCCACGTGCTGCCTTCCCGCCGCGATCCTTTTCCCTGTTCCCGCTGATCTGCAAGCCATGCGCATCCTGTTGAGCAACGATGATGGCTATTTCGCGCCAGGCATCACGCTGCTCGAGCAAGCCCTGGCGCCACTGGCAGAGGTGACGGTCGTCGCGCCCGAGCGCGACCGCAGCGGGGCCAGCAACTCGCTCACGCTCGACCGTCCACTCACGGTGCGGCGCTCGCAGGGCGGCTTCTACTACGTCAATGGCACCCCCACGGACTGCGTGCATCTCGCGGTGACAGGGCTTCTCGATCATCTCCCCGACATCGTGATCTCCGGCATCAACCACGGCGCCAACATGGGTGACGACACCATTTATTCGGGCACCGTGGCCGCCGCTACGGAGGGGTTTCTCCTGGGCATTCCGTCGATCGCGATTTCGCTGGTCGCCGAGGGCGGCGATCATTATGACACCGCAGTGCGCATCGCCGTCGAACTCGTGCAACGCTTCAAGTCATTCCCGCTCGACCAGGCGGTGCTGCTCAATGTCAACGTGCCTGACGTGTCATACGAACGTTTGTGCGGCGCCGAAGTAACACGGCTCGGAAGACGTCACAAGGCGGAAGCGGTCGTCAAATCGACGACGCCACGCGGGGAAATCGTCTACTGGGTGGGCGCTGCGGGTGGCGTGCAGGACGCCGGGGAGGGCACGGATTTCCATGCGGTCGCGCATGGCGTGGTTTCCGTCACTCCTTTGCAGGTGGATTTGACGCGCTATTCGCAGGTCGACGTGGTCAGGGATTGGCTGAAATGACCTCATCGCGACACGCCGGCGTCGGCATGACCTCGCAGCGCACGCGGCTGCGCATGGTTGAGCGGCTGCGCCGGCAGGGTATACGCGACGAAGTGGTGCTCGCTGCGATAGGAGAAGTGCCGCGCCACATCTTCGTCGACGAAGCGCTGGCGAGCCGCGCCTACGAAGATATTTCGCTGCCCTTGGGATTCGGCCAGACCATCTCCAGCCCCTACATCGTGGCGCGAATGACCGAGCTTGCGCGCGGTGGAAACGCGCTGGGAAAGGTGCTTGAAATCGGCACCGGCTGCGGCTACCAGACCGCGGTGCTGGCGCGCCTTGCGAAGGAAGTCTATTCTGTCGAACGGCTGGCGCCGCTGCTCGCGCGAGCGCGCCGGCACCTGCGGGACGTCCGTGCCATCAATGCCAGGTTGCGGCACGGCGACGGGCTGCTCGGCATGCCCGAGGTCGCGCCGTTCGACGCCGTCCTCCTGGCGGCGGCCGCGACGCATGTTCCGGCCGCGCTGCTGGAGCAACTGACCGTCGGTGGTAGAATGATTTTGCCGATGGCGATCAGCCACGAGCAGCGCCTGTGCGTTATTGAACGTACGGCGCAGGGTTACACCGAAAGAAAGATGGATCAGGTAAAGTTTGTGCCGTTGCTTCGCGGGGTTGAATGACAACTATGGTGCTTGACTCCCGTCCAGGGCTGGCTATCGCGCTCGTGCTCACCGGCGTGCTGGTTGCCGGTTGCGCCGCTACGCGCCAGGCGCCGGTCATTGAACGCTCGCCTCGGGCCAAGCCGGCGCCCGTCAAGCCCGCGCCGGCCGCAAGACCGGCGCTCCCGTCGCCCGATGCGCGTCCTGCGTTTCATACCGTCAGGAAGGGCGATACGCTCTACAGCATTGCGCTCGATTACGGCCTCGACTACAAGGAACTCGCCGAGTGGAACAGCATCGATCCGGCCCGAATCCAGGCTGGCCAGCAGTTGCGGCTTACGGCCCCGCTCGGCGCGGTGACTGCGGTGCCGCTGCAGACCGCGCCCGGCGTGGTCCAGGCGCGGCCGCTCGGCACGCCGGCGCCGGGTGCGGCGCCAGCAGCGGCAGCGGTGGCGGGTAGCGTAAAGAGTGAGCCCAAGGGGGTGCGCGTGCCCTATTCGGACCAGGCATACGCGCAACTCGCATCGATCAAGCCGGAGGCAACTCCGGGCGCAAAGCCCGTGACGCGGCCGGACCACAAACCGGATGCGGCGCGGGGCGCAGACGTTCCGGAATGGATCTGGCCAGCCAGCGGCAAGGTAATCAGCAACTACAATGACGGCGCCAGTTTCAAAGGTATCGCGATCGCCGGCAAACTCGGGCAGCCGGTGCTGGCAAGCGCGGCAGGCAAAGTGATATTCAGCGGCACCGGCATCCGCGGTTTCGGCAAGCTGATCGTGATCAAGCACAACGACACCTTCCTCTCGGTCTACGCGCACAACAGCCAACTGCTGGTCAAGGAGGGCCAGAACGTCGCCAAGGGCCAGAAGATCGCCGAAATGGGCGATACCGACAGCGACCAGGTCAAGCTGCATTTCGAGATCAGACGCTTTGGCAAGCCGGTGGACCCGATCAAGCTGCTGCCCGATCGCTCCGCATGACGCAGAACTCAGAGTTGTCCGAAGAGGGCGCCGCCGATGCCGTAGCGGGCGAGCCTGGAAGCGTGACGGAGAGCGCCGAGTCCGAGCTGTTGTCGGACGTCACGCAACTCTACCTCAATGAAATCGGACACAGCGGGCTGCTCACGCTGCAGCAGGAACGCCATTACGCGGGGCTCGCCAAGGCGGGGGACTTTGCCGCACGGCAGACGATGATCGAGCATAACCTGCGGCTGGTGGTGAATATCGCCAAGCACTACCTGAAGCGCGGCGTTGCCTTCCTCGATCTTATTGAGGAGGGCAATCTGGGTCTCATTCACGCGCTGGAAAAGTTTGAGCCGCAGCGCGGTTTCCGCTTCTCGACCTACGCCACGTGGTGGATCCGCCAGAACATCGAACGCGCGATCATGAACCAGTCGCGCACTATCCGGCTGCCGGTCCACGTCATCAAGGAGCTCAATGTCGTGCTGCGCGCCCGGCGCCATCTCGAGGCCCACGGCGAGAAGGAACCGCGCGCCGAAGATATTGCGCTCTTGATCGGCTGGACGGCTGAAGACGTGCGCCGCGCGCTCGCGCGCAACGAACACGTCGCCTCGCTCGATGCGCCGCTCGAGATCGCCCCGCTGTTGTCGCTCGGAGAGTCGATTCCTGACGAGTCGAATCCCAGGCCTGATGCGCAGGTCGCGAGCGACGAGATTTCTGAACAGGTGCGGCGGTGGATCGCGCAGCTTCCGGACCGACAACGCTGCGTGCTCGAACGGCGTTACGGACTGAACGGCCATGAGGTGTGCACGCTTGAGCGGCTCGCGGCCGACTTGCGGCTCACGCGCGAACGCGTGCGGCAGATCCAGCTCGAGGCGCTCGCCAACCTGCGCAGCATTCTGCTGCGCAAGGGTGCGTTAAAGGACGGGCTGCTAGCGCCGTTCCAATTTGATTGACCTGATGACCCCGATGACCCTTCGGGCAAATATCGTGTTTCCATAACGCATCACGGATAGCTCGAAATAGTTGGAACGGCACTAGGCGCTGAACTGCCTGACCTGTTGCTGCAGTTCGCGAATGCCGGCGGGATCGGGGTCGGCGCCGTAACGCAGCGTGACATATAAACGGGTAATTGCCGCGACTGCCGGCGCCAGATCGGGCCGGATGCGGGAGAGCCGTGCCGCATAATCGGTCGGCCCCTCCGCCGGGTCGCGCGGGACACCCTTGCGCTTCAGCTTCCCGCAAAACCTGAGGTAGGCAAGCTTCACCGGATCACTTACGGTCGTCCTCAGCTTGCGCAGCATGAGAGGCGACAGCACGATCAGGATCAGGCAGGTCGCGCCGACCAGGATGATAGCGAGCGAGCGCCAGGTCGCGTCGTCGATGCCGACGTTCGAGAGCAGCCGGTGCTGGCGCTCCTGGTTGTAGCCGAGCACCCATTGGTTCCAGGTGTTGGCAAGCGAATCCCAGGTGAGCCGTACCTGGCGCAACCATGCGTAGTCGCCGCGCACGAAAAGCGGCAATGGGTCGGTCCTTGGGACCGCCGCCGCAATGCCGGACTGTACCCGCTCCGGTGACACCGCCGCGGTGGGATCGACTCGGACCCAGCCTTGGTCGCGGACCCACACCTCGGTCCAGGCGTGGGCGTCGGACTGGCGCACGATCATGTAATTGCCGAGCGGGTTGAGCTCACCCCCCAGATAGCCGGTGACGATACGTGCCGGAATGCCGGCGGCGCGCATCAGTACCGCGAACGCCGAGGCGTAATGCTCGCAGAATCCCTTCCTCGTTTCGAACAGGAAGTCGTCGACCGGGTGATTTCCCAGCAGGGGCGGCGACAGGGTGTAGAAGAAGTTTTCTTTGCGGAACATTGAAAGCACTTCCCGCATCAGCCTGCCGTCGTCCGCAAACTTCTCGCGCAGCTTCCGAGCGAATGCTACTGTACGCGGATTGGAAGCGGACGGAAGCTGCAATGCCCGGCGCAGCACCAGCGGATGCTCATCCACGCCATAACGGGCTTCGAGATGCGAGGTCATGTCATAGCGTGCGCGGCTCGTGACAGGTCTGTTGGCAACCAGTTGCAGATCGCTGGTCACCTTGGTGCGTGGTGGGACCTTGCCGGGCAGATCGAGCGCGAAGAGCCAGGGCTTGTTGTGCGGCTCCAGGGTCACGACGTACTCGAGCGGCTCGCTGAGCGCCCGGTAGTGCGGTTCACCGAAATGGTAGCGGCCGATGTTCCAGGTGGAGCCGTGCAAGTCCCACATTACCGGTCCGCGCCAGTACAGGTCCTGCGGTTGCGGAACTGCGGACTTGAATTCAACGCGGAAGGCGACGGCGTCCGATAGAGTCAACTCGGCGATGCTGCCCGGCGACATCGTGTCTGAAAGCCCCGTCACGCCGGAATAGGCATCGTGCGGCAGACCCCACAGCGGCCCCGATACCCGCGGGAAGAACAGAAACAGAACCAGCATCAGTGGCGCCGACTGGGCCAGCAAGAGTCCTGCGGTACGCAACTGGTTCTGATAGCCGCGCGGCGGCTGCATGTAATTGAGCCCGATCATCCCGGCGGTGATGACCCATACGCAGATCAGCATGTAAAGCGCCGTGGGCACGGTCTGGGAATAGAGAAAGTTGGTGATTACCAGGAAATAGGCGAGAAAGATCAGGAGCACCGCGTCGCGTTGCGTGCGCGTTTCGAGGACTTTAAGCGCCAGCATGATGATGAGCAGCGCCACGCCGGCGTCGCGCCCGAAGATCGTTCGGTATTTCAGGTAAATGCCGGCGGTGGCACCCACGACGACCATGAGCAGCAGCCACTTGCGCGGGAGATCGAGGCGGGTTCGCCCGACATAGACCCGCCACAGCGCGAGCACGACCGCAAGCATCGTGACCCACCATGGCAGGCGCACGGCGTGCGGCGCCGCGACCATCGCCAGCGCGGCCGTGAGCCACAGCGTGTTACGCAGACTGATCGTGGCCTGGGTCATGCGGGATTTCGAATAGCGCCAGCGTTTCCAGACAGCGAGCGCTCTGGGCAACGCCCGCACCAGGCGGGATCGTCTTGCCCGGGATGCGCAGTCCGAACCCCATGCCCAGCGCGTGAGCATCGAGCACCCAGCGCGTAAGATGCGAGAGCCTGTCTTCGACGTGCATGTGCGGTGGCAATTGACCCCAGTCGAGCCAGAGCTCGGTGTCCGCGCGGCCGCTGAATTGCTTGGTGAGCAGTCCCTGACCGCGCGCCGCCGCTTTCCAGGCGATGTGGCGCGGTGAATCACTGGGGTGGTACGGCCGCAGGCCGGCGAAGTCTTCCCGCCCCTGCCCGCGCTGCGCGCCTTGCCCGGCGTTGGACTCGGCCGACGGCAGCGGCAGGCCGGGGGGCGCGGGACGCGGGTAGACCATGCATTGCGTGTCGAGTTCAAGATAAGCCCACGCGTAGTAAAGTCCCAGCGGATAACGCGTGAAAAGCGTCAGCCGTCCCGGGCGCAGCAGGCCGCGGCGCACCGCTGGAATGCCGATACTGGCGAACGCCAAGCGCCGCGCCGGAACATCCACGAATGTGACCTCCTGGCGGTCTTTGGTGAGCCCGATGCTGTAACGGTCCGCCTCCCCGGGGTTGTCGATGCAAACCGTAAAGTGCGCCTTCTCGCCGGTGAAAACCGGTTGTGTGCGGGTGGCGGAAAGCCGCAGATTGGCGAGATTGCGAAAGGTGTAAATCATCGCGTTGAAGCCCATCGCGACGAGCAGGAAGGTCAGGACGAAGCCCAGACTCAGGCCAT
Source organism: Betaproteobacteria bacterium RIFCSPLOWO2_12_FULL_62_13 (assembly GCA_001771985.1). GTDB lineage: Bacteria > Pseudomonadota > Gammaproteobacteria > Burkholderiales > SG8-41 > DSOT01. The sequence continues at coordinate 16,671 of MERG01000352.1, forward strand.
AATTGATCGCGCCGATCAGCATCAGCACCAGCACGGCACCGAATACAATGCCCTGGCGTGTCGGCAGGATGAACACCCGACGCTGTACCAGGACGATGACCCCGGATTGCGGACCGCGCAATTGGAAAAGCCAGCGGTCGAGGTATTGCTTGAGGGCGGCGTACATCGGTGAAGGGGAAACGGGAAATGGGCAATGGGCAATGGGAAATGGGGAATGGGAAATCGCAGCTTGGGTCAGGCCAGCAGTCGCCTCACCATTTCCTATTTCCTATTCACTATTTCCCCTTACGGAATCTCTACCTGCCGGATCAGATCTTCCGCGACATCGGCGCCATCTGCGCGGCTTACCTCGCCGGTGGCGGCGAGCCGGTGGCCGACCACGCCCGGCAGTATCGCCTGCAGGTCTTCCGGAACGACGTGGCCGCGGCCGTCCATCAATGCCCAGGCGCGCGAGGCGCGGAGCAGCGCAAGGGCGGCGCGCGGCGACAGCCCATTCACGTAATCGGCCGAGCGCCGGGTGTGGTTCACCAGCGCCTGCACGTAGTCGAGGAGCGCGCTCGAGGTATGGATCTGCTGGGTGCGCTGTTGCAACTCCACGAGCACCTTCACGTCCAGGCACGGCTGGATTTGTTCGAGAAGATCGCGCCGGTCCTGCCCCTGTAGCAGAGCGCGCTCCGCCTCATTGTCGGGATAGCCGAGCTGGATGCGCATCAGAAAGCGGTCGAGTTGCGACTCGGGTAACGGAAAAGTGCCAACCAGGTGCGATGGATTCTGGGTGGCGATAACGAAAAACGGCTGCGGCAACCGGCGCGTCTCGCCCTCGGTAGTAACCTGATGTTCTTCCATCGCTTCCAGCAGCGCGCTTTGCGCCTTGGGTGTGGCGCGGTTCACTTCGTCGGCGAGCACCACCTGGGAGAAAATCGGTCCGGGATGAAACTGGAAGCCGCCGCTTTCGCGGTTGTAGACCGATACGCCGAGAATGTCGGCCGGCAGGAGGTCGCTCGTGAACTGGATGCGCTGGAAGCCCAGACCAAGCGAGGCGGCCAGCGCGTGCGCCAGCGTCGTCTTCCCTACGCCCGGAATGTCCTCGATCAACAGGTGGCCGCGGGCGAGAAGGCAGGCCAGCGCAAGCCGAATCTGGCGTTCCTTGCCCAGGATGATGCCGCCGACCTGGGCGACGATTATGTCGATTTGACTGGTCATCGCCGGGGCTCCATGGTCGAGTTTGCCACATCCTGCCGATTTCGTCCTACCCATTCCCCATTAACAGATCTTTCTCCACCCGCATCAAACGCGGGTCACCTGCATCGAAGGAAGCGTGAAATCCGAGCTTCTGCATCAGGCGCAGCGTCTTGGGGGCGTATCGGCCGGATCGTGATGGCGGCGCCGTCGGGCAACCTCAGGTTTTTGATCAGATGGCTTGGATACGGCCGCATGGATCTCGCGCCGCCGGGCTGCAACCCGTCAGACGGGTGCGCCGGTGCGGTTAGACACTGGGAGGTGCACATTATAAGATTGGTCGAATCCGTGCGCGATTTCCGTTCATCGCCGGGGACAGCCATGACTACCGCGTTCATTACTCACAGCGACTGCCTGTTGCACAACATGGGAGCATATCATCCTGAACGGCCCGAGCGGCTGAGGGCGGTGGAGGATCAACTGACCGCCTCAGGGTTGATGGGCCATCTGCAGCATGAGGAAGCACCGCTCGCCCGCAACGAGCACCTCGAGCGGGTGCATGCGCCGCGCTACATCGCGTGGCTTGAGCAGTCCACTCCAAAATCGGGGCTGATTCATCTCGATCCCGATACGGCGATGAATCCGCATACGCTGAGGGCGGCGCTGCGCGCGGCCGGCGCCGCGGTGGAGCAGTACTGGATGCCGGCGCTCGAGGCATTCAAACCCGAATTGCTGTTTGTGTCCGCCGGATTCGATGCCCACCGCGACGA
>MERG01000353.1 GCA_001771985.1 Betaproteobacteria bacterium RIFCSPLOWO2_12_FULL_62_13
GGGACTGATTTTGGTCGGGCTTGCACTGCAGGCGGGTTTGACACTGGTCACCGTCAAGCTGGCAATGATCGGGATTCTGATTCTGTTCACCAGCCCAACGGCGACGCACGCGCTGGCCAAGGCGGCGCTGGCGCGCGGTCTCAAGCCGCAGTTGGCGGAAGACAGGAGCCAATCATCGAAGCCGTAATCATCATGACCCTGCTGATGATGATGGCAGTGGTAACGGTCGTGATCGCCGGACGGCGTAACCTGTTTGCGGTCGTTATATTGTTCGGCATCTACAGTTTCCTGATGGCGACCGTCCTGGTCGCGCTGGATGCGGTGGACGTCGCCATGACCGAGGCTGCGGTAGGAGCCGGGATTTCCATGGTGCTGTTCCTTAGCGCGCTTCACCTCGGCAGGAGCGAGGAGATGAAGCCGCTGCACAAGCCGTTCCTGCCGCTGGTTGTCGCCGCAGCAACAGGGGCGGCTCTGGCATACGGCACGCTGTGGCTGCCGGCGTTTTCTGATCCCGAAGCCCCGATTCATCAACACGTCGCGCGGCGTTACATAGCCGAGGGCGCGCGCGAGACCGGCGTCCCCAACATCGTGACGGCGGTGCTTGCGAGCTACCGCGGCTATGACACGTTGGGTGAGGTTACGGTGGTGTTCACGGCCGGAGTCGGCGTGATTGTGCTGCTGCGGCGATCGCGCCGGCGCAAGCAGGGAGAGAGGCGGTGAAGGATTATCTGGTGTTACGCGTGATCGCGAAGCTGATGATCGCCTTCATGCTGCTGTTCGCGCTCTACGTGCAGTTCCACGGCGATTTCGGTCCGGGCGGCGGCTTCCAGGCGGGTGTCATCTCGGCGGCGGCAATCATTTTCTACGCCATCATCTACGGCCTGCCTGCGGCACGCGCGGTTGTGCCCGACTGGTTGGTCGAGACGATGGTGGGCGCCGGGGTACTGCTCTACGCAGGCGTCGGCATCGCCGGCCTGCTGCTGGGCGGCAATTACCTGGATTACTTCGTGCTCGCCCGGGACCCGGTGGAAGGCCAGCACCGCGGGATCTTCTGGGTGGAAATGGGCGTGCTGATCACGGTGGCGGGGGTGATGCTCAAGATCTTTTACATGTTTGCCGGGCGTGGCCGGGGAGAAGATGCGTGAATATCGCCGGCCATCTCAGTTACTGGTTCACGATTTTTCTCACCATCGCTGGGCTGTATATCGTGATTGCGCGCGGCAACCTGGTGAAAAAGCTGGTCGGCCTCGCCATTTTCCAGACTTCGGTGTACCTGCTCTATATTGCGCCGGGAAAACTGATCGGCGGCACTGCCCCGGTCATCTCCGAGCAGTTCAAACTGTACTCGAATCCGCTGCCGCACGTGCTGATCCTCACCGCGATCGTGGTCGGGGTGGCGACGCTGGCACTGGGGCTTGCCCTGGTGGTGCGCATCAAGGAGGCCTACGGGAGTATCGAGGAAGACGAGATCCTGAAGCAGGACGAAAACCCGCCTTCTAACCCACGCTGACGCAAGCAAGAATCGAACAAGCGTGATGGCCCCGCATTTCCCCATTCTGCAGGTTGTCCTGCCGCTGATCGCCGCGCCCGTCATGGTGCTGATGCGGCGCGGCGCCGTCGCCTGGCTGCTCGCCGTGGCTGTGAGCTGGGCCGCGCTTGTCATGTCGCTCGCGCTTTTGGCGCAGGTCGCCGACGGCGGCGTTATCTCGTATGCGATCGGAAATTGGCCGCCGCCGTGGGGCATCGAATACCGCATCGACCGCATCAACGCTTTCCTGCTGGTGCTGGTGTCGCTGATTGCTTCGGTGGTCGTGATTTACAGCCGCGCGAGCGTGGCGGCCGAAGTGCCGCGCGAGCAACACTACCTGTTCTATACCATGTATGCGCTGTGCCTTGCCGGCCTGCTCGGTATCACGTCAACCGGCGACGGGTTCAACCTGTTCGTGTTCCTGGAGATTTCCTCGCTGTCGAGTTATGTCCTGATTGCTCTGGGCCGCGACCGGCGGGCGCTGATGGCTTCATATCAGTACCTGATCATGGGCACCATCGGCGCGACGTTCATCGTGATCGGCGTGGGCTTGCTCTACCTCATGACGGGCACGCTCAACCTCGCCGATATGGCGGCGCGGCTGCCGGGCGTAAACGATGCAAGGCCGGTTCTTGCGGCGCTCGCATTCCTCACCGTTGGCATCTGCTTGAAGCTCGCGCTATTCCCGCTGCACCTGTGGCTGCCCAACGCCTATGCTTACGCACCATCGGTGGTGACCGCATTCCTCGCCGCCACCGCGACCAAGGTTTCCGTCTACGTTCTGCTGCGGTTCTATTACTCGGTGTTCGGCGAAAGCACGGTGTTTGCTGCGCTGCCGATGAGGGATATCCTGCTCGTGCTGTCGCTCGCAGCGATGTTCATCGCCTCCACCGTCGCCATTTTCCAGGACAACGTCAAGCGGATGTTCGCATACTCGAGCGTGGCGCAGATCGGCTATATCACGCTCGGCCTGAGCTTCGATTCCGCGACCGGCCTCACTGCCGGCATTGTGCACCTGTTCAACCACGCGCTTACCAAGGCCGCGCTGTTCCTGTTGCTGGGCGGTGTTGCATTGCGCCTGGGGGGCGTCCGCTTCGAAAACATCGGCGGTATCGCGCGCGTGATGCCGTTCACTGCGTTCGGTATCGTGCTCGGCGGCTTGAGCCTGATCGGCGTGCCGGCGACCGTGGGTTTCGTCAGCAAGTGGTACCTGGTGCTGGCAGCGCTGGAGAGCGGCGCATGGTGGATCGCCTTTCTGATCGTGCTGAGTTCGTTGCTCGCAGTGGTCTACGTGTGGCGCGTTGTCGAAGTAGCGTACTTCCGCGAGCCGGACGCAACCGTCGCGAAACTCAAAGAAGCGCCGCTCGAGATGCTGATCCCATCGTGGCTGATGATTGCGGCCTGCATCTATTTTGGTCTCGATAGCGCGCTCACTGTGGGCGGTGCATCACAGGCCGCGGCGGCGCTGCTGCAGGGGGTGCGATGACGCCGGCGGCAACGATCATCGCGGCGCTCGTCGTGCCGCTAATCGGCGCGGTGCTGATCGCGGCGGCGCACCGCGCGCCCAACGCGCGCGAGACGGTCACATTGGTGACCGCGGCGTTGCTGTTCCTGCTGGTGGTATCGCTGACGCCTGCGGTACTGGCTGGGGGGCGTCCCGGCGTGACTTTGCTCGCAGTGATGCCAGGGCTCGCGCTCAAGTTCGAAGTCGAGCCGCTGGGCATGCTGTTCGGCCTGATCGCTTCCGGGCTGTGGATCGTCAACTCGCTTTACTCGATCGGCTACATGCGCGGCAACAACGAAGCGCACCAGACCCGCTACTACGTTTGTTTTGCCGGCGCGCTCGCTTCGGCGATGGGCATCGCGTTCGCCGGCAATCTGCTGACGCTTTTCCTCTTCTACGAAGCGCTCACTTTGATCACCTATCCGCTGGTGACGCATCACGGCACGCCGGAGGCGATGCGCGCCGGGCGGCTATACCTCGGACTCCTGGTCGGTTCGTCCATCGTATTTCTGCTGTTCGCGATCATTTGGACGTGGCAGACGACCGGCACGATCGATTTCGTGCAGGGAGGCATTCTGGGCGGGAAGGTCACCAATGCCGCGACGGGCGTCCTGCTCGCGCTTTATGTGTTTGGCATCGGCAAGGCGGCGGTGATGCCGGTCCACCGCTGGCTGCCGGCGGCGATGGTGGCGCCAACACCCGTCTCCGCGCTTCTGCATGCGGTGGCGGTGGTCAAGGCCGGCGTGTTTTCCGTGTTGAAGATCGTGGTTTACGTGTTCGGCGTGGACGCGATTGCCGGCGTGACGAGTGTCGACTGGCTGCCGTTCGCGGCGGGATTTACCATCATCGCCGCATCGATCGTCGCGCTGCGCTCGGACAACCTCAAGCGCCGGCTCGCGTATTCCACCGTCAGTCAGCTTTCCTATGTCGTCCTGGCTGCGGCGCTGTTGACGCCGTGGTCGATCGTGGGCGCCGCACTCCACATCGCGACGCACGCATTGGGCAAGATCACGCTGTTCTTCGCTGCCGGCGCGATCTATACCGCCGCGCACAAGACCGAGGTGAGTCAGCTCGACGGCATCGGCCGGCGCATGCCGTGGACCATGAGCGCTTTTGCGATCGGCTCGCTCTCCATAATCGGGCTGCCGCCCGCAGTGGGGTTCGTGAGCAAGTGGTATATCCTCTCCGGCGCCATGGCGACGGGGCAGTGGGGGGCCGTCGCGGTCCTCGTGGCGGGAACGCTGCTGAGCGCCGGCTATCTGTTGCCGATCGTCTATCGCGCCTTCTTCCTGTCACCGGCGCACGCCGGCGGCCACCACGAAGCGTACGGCGAAGCGCCGCTCACGATGGTCGTCGCGTTATCGGCATCCGCCTTCGGAACGGTGGCGCTCTTCTTCTATCCCGAGGCGCTGCTTGCCTTGTCGCGCCAGCTTGCGGGGGTCGGATGAAGAAACAGCACTGGCTCGCGCGGCGCGAGACGATACGCTCGCTGTGGATCGTGTTCGCGCTCGTGCTCGCGGCGACGGTGATCGCGGAACTGTTCGTCGCGCAGGAGGCGCACTTCGATGTCGAGAGGATCTTCGGCTTCAATGCGTGGTTCGGCTTGCTCGCCTGCGCGGGCATGATCACGGTCGCCAAGCTGCTCGGCGTGGTGCTCAAGCGCCCCGACACTTATTACGAGGGCGGTGATGACTAGCCTCGCGTTTCACCCTGGGCTGATACTGATGGCGGGCGCGATCTTTCTGCTGCCGTTGCGCGGCGTGGCGCGCAACGCCGTCGCGCTGGCGGTGCCGGTCGCGGCGCTGTACCTCGCCTGGCAGATGCCCGACGGGGCGGTGGCGAGCGTGCGGTTCCTCGAGTTCCAGCTCACTCCGCTCGCCGGCGACAAGCTTTCGAGGCTGTTTGGGACGATCTTCGCGATCATGGCCTTTGGCGGGGCGCTCTTCGCCCTGAACCAGAAGCACCCGCTTGAGCTCTCGGCGGCGCTGTTCTATGGGGGGGCGGCGATCGGCGTCACTTTTGCCGGCGACCTCATCACGTTGTTCGTATTCTGGGAGCTGATGGCGATCGGCTCCACTCTCGTCATCTGGAGCGCGGGCACGCGCCTGGCCTACCGGGCGAGTCTGCGCTATATGATGATCCACCTTCTGGGCGGGGTGCTGCTCATGGCGGGCATTGCGGGGCATGTCGCGGACACCGGGTCGATCGCATTTCAGCGCCTCGCCACAGACAGCGTCGCGCACTGGCTGATTCTCGCCGGCTTCCTGCTGAATGCGGGCGCGCCCCCGCTCTCCGCTTGGCTGCCGGACGCCTACCCCGAGGCGTCCTGGAGCGGCACGGTGTTCCTCTCCGCGTTTACGACCAAAGCCGCGGTCTACGTGCTGCTGCGCGGCTTCCCCGGCACCGAGATCCTGGTTTACATAGGCCTCTTCATGGTCTTCTACGGCATCGTCTACGCGCTGCTCGAAAACGACATGCGGCGCATTCTCGCCTACAGCATCGTCAATCATGTCGTATTCATGGTGACGGGAGTCGGGCTCGGCACCGAGATGGCGCTCAACGGCGCCGCATCGCACGCGT
>MERG01000354.1:0-4165 GCA_001771985.1 Betaproteobacteria bacterium RIFCSPLOWO2_12_FULL_62_13
ACGAACCGCGGGCCAACAACCTGCCCCGTGGCCTTCCACGATGCGAATCATGATGATCGCCGCGAAGAACTCCGTGGCGCTGAAACGGAAGATCGTCATCGTGCCCGATCGAAGGTTTTGACATAGAATTCGACAATATTCTTGCACTCGGCGTGGGAGAGAATGGATGTTTGCTGCACCACCGGTAATTGACACCGAGCTTTTCGCCGAATTGCCGGCCTCGTTGCGCGTTTCCAACAGGAAATCGAAGTGGGTGGAATTCAGGAAAAAGGGACAGCCGGTCGACCAACCGGAGACCATCCACTCCTACCTGGAAGGGCCGTCGTTCGACCGCGAAGGCAATCTTTAGGCAATCTCGCGATCTGTCACTCCGGCCTTGGCAGCGCGTGGCTGTTCAGCAAGCTGGGCGAGCCGCTCTACCGCATCAAGTCCTGCCGCGGCATCCGAACCACCAACCTCGCATACGGTGGTCCGGACTTCAGGACGCTCTACATCACGAAATCGGAAACCGGCGCCATTCTAAAGGCGGCAATGCCCTTTCCCGGCCATCCGCTGTACTCGCACCGGTAAACGCATGAAGATTTCCTCGAATTCGACTGAAACTTCATCGACCGCCATCGCGCGTAACAGGGAACCTGCCCTTCCAGTACCAGGGCATGAAGCGGACGGCATGCCGCGCTTACCACAGCGGCTTGCTCAGATTCTCGGTGAACCCGGAAAACATGATGTTGAAACTGACGCTCACCCGTTCTTCTTCGCTCGCGTTGGCGTCCACTGAGTGTTGCAAGTAAGCGGGAAAGAGAAGCAGCGTCCCATTCTTTACGCGTACCACGACCTGATCGGTATTCTCGGCCGTGAGTTCCGTGACGGGCGGCCGGATGATGCCGGTCTGACCCCTCGGGTCATGGAAATTGATGGTGTCCGCGCCGGACTGGGTGCGGACGTAATAGACCCCGCTCAGGAAATTATTGGGGTGGGTGTGTGCCCTGTGCGCGGCGCCCTTCGCGAGCACATTCGCCCAACAGCCCGTGATTTCGAAAGCGTCGTAACCGATTCTCAGGAATTGCAGAACGCTCCGTGCCGCCTTGTTGATGCAGCAGACGAGCTCGCTTAATTCTTCGCGTTGGTGAAGCGTCTGCTCGGACTGCCATCCTTCTCCGCGCGCGAGCCCGGGCAGATCCCGGCGCATCTCCGCAAGCGCGTCGAGTATCCTGGCATTTATCGCCTGGTATAACTGCGCCTCGAGTTGCACCTTGCAGACCAACGTCGGAAACATCGGAATGACATCCGACGCCTCGATCCATGGGTCCTTGCCTTGCGCCATAAGCCGGTTTGCCTAGGAGTTTGTCGGGACCAAGCTTGCCCCGGACTTCGATCCGGGGTCCGACAAACTCCTAGACTACCATCAAGTCAACGAACTCGTTGACCGGCATCGCTTCCAGCCGCTGCTGATCGAGGCACACGTTCAGTATCCGGTCGCGTTGCTTGGCGGCGAATACGCGGCCGACGTTCTTTTCGAACTTGGCCATGACGTGCGGTATGCCTTCTTTCCGGCGGCGGCGGTGGCCGAGAGGGTATTCGACCTCGGAGAGCGGCGTCCTGGTTCCGTCCTTGAAGAACACCTGGATGGAATTGGCGTTGGAGCGTTTCGCGGGATCGTGGTAGTCCTTTTCGTAGCGCGCGGATTCGGCGAGCTTCATCTTCGCGCGCAGCCTGTCAATGCGCGGATCGGCGGCAATGTGGTCCTCGTAATGCTCCGCCGTCATTTCTCCGAAGATCATGCCGACCGCGATCATGTACTGCATGCAGTGGTCGCGGTCCGCGGGATTGTAGAGCGGCCCCGTCTTGTCGAGGATGGTCATCGCCGAGTTGTGGCACCGGACGTCGATGCGCCTGATGTCGTCCAGCCGGTCCTTCACCAGCGGATGAAGCTGGATTGCCGCTTCCACCGCGCTCTGGCCATGGAACGCCGTGGGATAAGGAATCTTGAACAGCGTGTTCTCCATGACGTAGGCGCCGAACGGGCGCTGGAAACTGAACGGCTTGCCCTTGAACAGAACATCGTAGAACCCCCAGCGCCTGGCGCTGAGCGGCGCCGGATAGCCCATCTCGCCTTTCATCGTCATCAGCGCAAGCCGCACGCCGCGGCTTGCCGCATCGCCCGCAGCCCATGATTTGCGCGAGCCGGTATTGGGCTTTCTGCGGAAGGCGGCGAGCGCGTGACCGTCGAGCCAGGCGTTGGACACCGCGTCCGTGATCTCTTCGCGCGTACCGCCGAGCATCCTGGTCACCACGGCCGTGACCGCGATCTTCACCAGGATCGTGTGATCGAGCCCGACATGGGTGAATCCGTTCTTGATCGCGAGCCCGCCCATCACTTCGTACGCCTTGATCCCCGCTTCGAGCACGGCGCGCATCACGAGCGGTTGCCTCCCCTGCGCCACGCGCGTGCGCGAGAGCCAATCCGCCACCGGCAGGATGCCGCCGTACGTGTCGGAGGGGTGGATCACGGTCTCCCCATAGAAAGCGTCATTGAAGTCGAGCCAACGGAAAAGCGCGCCGGTGTTGAGCGCGGCGCGCTCCGGGTCAGTACCAATGAGGTGCCCGGCACGCGTGCGCCGTTGGGCACGATGGTGCCCGGAACAACGGGACCGAGGAGCTTGGTGCACGCGGGATAGGCGAGCGCCTCGAACCCGCAGCCCAGGGTGTCAATCAAGGTGAGCCGCGAAGTCTCCAGGGCAAGCTTGCTTCTTATCGCGTAGCGGTCAACGTACTCAGCGATCTGGATGAGGACTTTGTCGGGCGCGGGGCGCACGTTGGAGGCAGCTCCGGACATGTCGGGCCTCGGAAGTCTGGAAACCGGTTTTTTGCCCGGCGTTATATCCGGAACGATGAACGCGGAGTGATGAATGCAAAACGGGAACCCGGTGTCCTGGAAGACCAAATGCAGTTCATCATTCATCGTTCATCATTCAGCATTGTCCTTAGTTGGGCTTGATCCCGGCGGCCTGGACCACCTTCTTCCACCTGGGAATTTCACGCTTGATCAGCGCCTCGAATTCCTCCGGCGTGCTGCTGAGCGGTTCAAGGCCGAGATTGAGAAAACGCCCGGCCGTTGCCGGGGATTTCAACAGCCGAACGATCTCCGCGTTCGCCTTTCTCACGCATCGTGGCATCATGTCCAAGGACCCTCCTTCAAGAAACCGGCTGCACCTGAACCGGCCCTTCCGCTTGAGTTCGCGCGTTGGTTCCGATGAATGTTTATCAGGCGCCGGGAACTCCGGCATTCTAGCCGACGCGTACAAAAAAAGAAGCGCTCCCCTGCGCAGAGAGCGCCGGTCGCGTTGGATGCGGCGATAACGCCGCAACCGGAACACGATCACTGCGTCTTGATATTGGCCGTCCTGATTATGCCCGCGTATTTTTCGACGTCACGCCGGAACAGCGCGTGCAGCTCCGCCGGCGTGCTGCCGACGGGCTCCAGGCCTTCCCGCGCATAAAAAGCCTTGATCTTTTCGTCGTCCAGCGCCCGCTTGATTATCGCGCTCAGCCTGTTGACGATTTCCGGCGGCGTGCCTTTCGGGAAGAACATCGCGTACCAGTTGGCTATCTCCAGACCGGGAACGAAAGTGTTGATCGGCGGAAGGTCCGGGAAAGAACGGTTCTTCGCCGGTGTCGTCACGGCAAGACAATGCACGCGCCCCGTCTTCAGGGCGGCCGCGGCGACAGGCCCCGTGGCAAACAGCATGTCGATCTCGCCAGTCATCAACGCCGTCATCGACGGACCGCCCCCGGTGAAGGGGATGATCAAGGTATCGAGGCCCGCCATCTGCTTCAGCATTTCGGCGGCGAAATGGCTGGTGCTTCCGGTCACGTTGACGCCGTTGTTCAGCTTGCCCGGGTTTTTCCTGGCAAGAGCAAGCAACTCCGGCACCGACCGCGCCGGCACGCTCGGATGCACGCACAGCACGTTCGGCGCGTTGGATACCAAAGTTGCCGGTACCAGGTCGTTCCGAGTATCAAAGTTGAGCGTCCTGGAATAAAGCGTGGTGTTGATCGCCAGCGTTGCCGTGGTGAACAGAATCGTGTGGCCATCCGGTGGCGAATTGGCGACCAGGTCCGCACCGATCAGGCCGCCCGCACCCGACCGATTCTCGACCAGGAA
>MERG01000354.1:4254-4954 GCA_001771985.1 Betaproteobacteria bacterium RIFCSPLOWO2_12_FULL_62_13
CGTGGCCAGCCAGGAAAACCGCAGCCAAAACCGCCGCGCCGGCTGATAGAACAGCACTTGAAAACGACATCCGCTTGATTTCCATGGTTCCCTCCTCGTTGTGGTTAGGGGCTGTCCGCATTGTGACCGCGGATGCTGCGCTTTGGTTCTGAGCCCAACGCACTTTTTTCCGAGGTATCGCCTAACTAATTGTCTTTGCGGATTATCCGCGCGCCGCTTCCAGCCGCGCGAGACCGACCGTCCAAAAAACGCCCGAAACAAAAAAGGCGCTTCCCGCAGGAAACGCCTTCTGCTGTACGCCTGCCGGCTGCCTTATTGCACCTTGATTTTGGCTTTCTTGATGATGTCGCCGTACTTGTTGATGTCGCGGTCAAACACTTGCTGCAGTTCGCCGGGCGAACTCCCGATCGCATCGAGGCCTTCCCGCTTGTAGAACGTCGTCACTTTCTCGTTGCCGAGGGCCGTCTTGATCACCTGATTCATCTTGTTGACGATACCTTGCGGCGCGCCTTTCGGGAAGAACATCGCGTACCAGTTGTCGGCTTCGAAACCCTTGATAAAGGTGTTCATCGTCGGCAGGTCGGGGAATGCGGATGCTTTCTTCGGCGACGCGACCGCGAGGCAGCGGATCCTGCCGGTTTTCAAGTTGCGCGCCGCGACCGGGCCCGTAGCAAACAAGAGGTCGATCTCCCCGGTCATG
>MERG01000354.1:4964-9714 GCA_001771985.1 Betaproteobacteria bacterium RIFCSPLOWO2_12_FULL_62_13
GAGCGCCGCCATCGACGGACCACCGCCTTTGAACGCGATGATCAGGGTGTCAAGGCCCGCCCGCTGCTTCAGCAGCTCGGCGGCAAGATGGCTGGTGGTGCCGGAAGCGTTCACGCCGTGATTGAGCTTCCCGGGGTTCTTCTTGGCGAGCGCGATCACATCCTTCACCGACTTCGCCGGCACGCTGGGATGGGTGCACAGCACGAGCGGCGCCGAGGAGACCAAGCTGATCGGCGTGAGATCGTTGCGCGGGTTGAACTTGAGGCTCTTCGCGAACAGCGTGGCGTTGACCGCGAGCGACGCCGTGGTAAAGAGGATGGCATAGCCGTCAGCCGGGGCCTGAACCGCGATCTCCGCCCCGATGGTGCCGCCCGCGCCCGTCCGGTTATCCGTGATGAACGTCTGGCCGGTGCTCTGCCGGAAGCTATCGGCGAGCAGCCGCGCCTGGATGTCGGTGCCGCCGCCGGTGCCGAACGGAACGATCATGCGCACCGACTTGGTCGGCCAGTCCTGCGCAACTGACGCAGCGGATAAGATGAATGCGGCGCCCGACAGAACGACAGCGATCGGGCGTGCCAAGCCTTTTCTACCCATGGCGTCCTCCTCTTTGTTGTGTGTTGGAACGAGCCTCTATCATTTCACACGATGAATCGTGCCGCAACCCCCGTCTTCCTGCAATGGAAAGCGACTTCGGTTCACGCTGTCATGGAAACATCAACTGCGGTAAATCGGCTCGGGCTGGGTGAAGAAGGAATGCAGGATGTGATAGACCACATGGAATGCCTCTTTGAAATGCACTGGTCGAACAGGAAATGGTTAGTCTAGGATATGGACTTACGGAGCGTCAAATACAAGCGGCTCCGTTGCCTCATCTAAAAATCTGAGTCAATTCGCCCTGTTGCGGCTGATGGAGAAGCTCCGCATCACCGATTTTTGATCTACAATCACATCACTGCGCGCCTCCCCGGTACCGAGGGCCATCTGCTGGTAAGCCTCTAGTGTCTTGAGTCGTTATTTCGATGCAGAATCATTAGAGCGGCTCGTGTCGAGAAGGCGTAGGTCAGGTTGCCGCATCGGCGGCTACCTGACGCCAAGTGGATGTCGGGGAACGCTGCGCGCACCCCGACCTACCTCTGAAATTGTGCGATTAATTAGCGCTCAGGACACTAGGTGACCAAGACCGTACGGAGGAAGCCATGAATTACAAGTTCAAAGTAGCATGTGTCACCGCGGCGATACCAGCGGCGTTCGCACTAGCCGTCGCGATCCAACTCAGCCCCCGCAGCGCACAGGCACAAGGGGCAGAGGCTGCAAAAAACTATCCGGCGAAGCCGATCCGCATCATCGTGCCGTTTCCGCCCGGCGGCAGCAACGATATTCTCGGCCGTTTCATCGGTCAAAGATTGACCGAGCGGCTCGGCAAGCAGACCGTGATCGACAACCGCGGCGGCGCGGACGGCATCATCGGCACGGAACTCGCGACAAGAGCTTCTCCCGACGGCTATACGCTGCTGGTTGTTTCCACCTCGTATTCCATGAACCCGGCGATACACAAACTCCCCTACGATCCATTGAAATCGCTTGCGCCAGTCTCGCTGATCGGCACAGGGCCGAATTTGATTGCGGTGACACCCGGGCTGCCCATCAAATCCATAAGAGAACTGATCGCGCTGGCCAAGGCGAAACCGGGGCAATTGCGTTACGCATCCTCCGGCATTGGCGGCTTCAACCACTTCGGCGGCGAGTTGTTCAAGTCGATGGCGGGAATCGACATGCTGCACGTGCCGTACAAGGGCGGCGGACCCGCAATGATCGATGTCATGTCGGGCCAGGTCGAGGTGCTGCTCAGCACATTGATCCAGGCGCTCCCCCATATCCGCTCCGGAAGACTGAAACCGCTTGGAGTGGGCGGCAGCAAACGCACCCAGGCGCTGCCCGAGGTGCCAACGATTTCCGAGGCGGGCGTGCCCGGCTACGACGGCAGCATCTGGTGGGGCATCCTGGGCCCGGCGGGCATGCCTGCTGCGATTGTGGCCAAGCTCAACTCCGAGATAGGCGCCATCCTGCGCGATTCGGAAACGGCGAAGCGCCTCTCGGCGGAGGCCGCCGAACCGATGATCGCCGCACCGGAGACGTTCGGGAAACTGATCGCCAACGATATCGCAAAATGGCGCAAGGTCGCCAAGGAAGCCGGCATCAGCGCTCAGTAGCGCCCTGCCCGAAGCCGGCAGAATTCGGTAGAGGAGACACGAATGGATTTTCGGCTGACCGATGAACAACGCGAGATGGTCGACACCGTGCGCAGGGTGCGGCAGAAGGAGCTCGCGCCTAACGCGATCAAGTGGCTGAACGGTGAGTTCCCGCACGAGAACATGGCGCACCTGGCGAAGATCGGCGTTCTCGGGATGGCCGTGCCCCAGAAGTATGGCGGCATGGACGCGAGCGTGCTCGACACAGTGCTCGTCCTCGAGGAAATCAGCAAAGCCTGCTATGCGACCGCCCTCGCGGTCCTGGGCGAGATCGGGGTCCAGCCACGCATCATCGCCACCTACGCGCCCGAGCATCTCAAGCGCAAGTACCTGCCGAAGGTGGCGGACGGCAGCGGGATCCTCGCCATCTGCCTCACCGAGCCCGATGCCGGCACCGACGTGCCGAATTACAGAACCAATAGCCAGATCTCCGGCGATCGGGTCATCGTCAAGGGCGCCAAGACTCTGATCAGCCGCGCCGACATCGCCGACGTGCTGATCGTGTTCACGCGCGTGAACGGCGTGCCCGGCGCCGCCGGCATCGGCTGCGTGCTGGTCGAGAAAGGCACGAAGGGGCTCGTCGCCAAATCAAGCTACCACACGATGGGCGGCGAGTACCTGTGCGACGTGGTGTTCGACAACTGCGAAGTCCCGCTCGACAACCTCATCCTGCACGAGAACAGCATGAAGACGCTGCTCAGCGCGTTCAATACGCAGCGTTGCCTCAATGCCTCGGTGTGCCTGGGCCTTGCCGAAGGCGCGCTCGAGGAAGCGGTCCGCTACATGCGCGAGCGGCGCGCCTTCGGCCAGCGCATCGGCGATTTTCAGGGCTTGCGCTGGAAGGCCGCGGACATGTACATCGAAGTCGAAGCCGCGCGCGGGCTGCTCTACCGCGCAGCGGTGAGCGGCGACAAGTTCCCCGACCCGACGCTCGCGGCGGTGGCGAAGATCTACTGCAACGAGATGGCAATCCGCGTCACCAGCGAGGCTGTCCAGGTGCATGGCGGTTATGGCTTCACCGACGAATTCGCGGTGTCGCGGTTGTTCCGCGGCGCGCGTTTCGGCAGCCTCGGCGGCGGCACCACGGAGACCTTGCGCAATCTCGTCAGCCGGCGGCTGGTGGACCAGATGGACCTCACGACCGGGGTCTTCGGCCTGAGCGCGATGTGAATCCGGTTTTGCTTGGCACTGATCTTTGCATGATGCGCTGACAAGTGAATGTCGTCCCCGCGAAGGCGGGGACCCATACTGAGTGAGCACGGAGTCTGATGCGCCGAATGGATTTCCGTTTGCACGGGAATGACATCGTTTCATTACGGCGATCAAACAATTATGCAAGGCTTAGTATTTGACGACCTCGAGTAATCCACATGAGCGCCTCCGACTACCAATGCATCTCGATGGAACCGCGCGGCAGCATCGCGCTCGTTACCCTGAATCGTCCCAATGCGGCGAACGCGCTCAACGGCGCGATGGTGCAGGAACTCGCGCAGGTGACGGCTGCCGTCGCCGGCGATGAAACGCTGCGCGCAATGGTGCTGTGGGGTGGCACAGGCAAGGTGTTCTGCGCCGGCGCCGATCTCAAGGAACGGCGCGCGCATCCGGGCAAGGACTGGGAGCTGCGCCGCCCGCTCTTGAGACTGTGGCATGAACTCGCCGTCTTTCCCAAGCCGCTGGTGGCGGCCGCCAACGGCCACGCCGCGGGCGGCGGCTTCGAAATGCTTCTGTTGGGCGACGCAGTGGTGGTGGGCGAAACGACGGAATGCTGGCTGCCCGAATTACAGTGGGGCGGCATTCCGGGCGGATGGGGCACGCAATTGCTGCCGCGGCTGGTCGGCCCGGTGCTGGCGCGCTGGCTCGTATTGAGCGGCGCGCGGCTTGGCGCGCCCGAGCTGGTGGCGCGCGGACTCGCTACGCACTGCACGACACCCGACAAAGTGCTCGACACCGCGCTGGAAATCGCGCGGCAGCTTGCCGAGCGGCCGGGAACCGCGGTGGCATGCGCCAAGGAGGCGCTGCGCCACGCGCTCTCCACCGACTTGTCGACCGGGGTGGCGCTTGAAGACCGTCTGTTGCAGATCGCGGCGGGTTCACCCGAGCGGCAGGCCGGTCTCGAACGCTTTGCCAAAGGACAACGGTCGTGATTCAGGAATCGCGGGCGGGCGCGACAGAGCCCGCCCTGGAGCCCTTCATCGAATGGTCGCAAGGTCTGCGTTGGGATTCGCTGCCGGAGGCCACGCGGCACATGGTCAAGCGCGAACGCCTCGATTCAACGCTCTCGTCTACGGCAAGCTCACGCCGCGCCAACTCGTTGAGGAGGTCCCGCCGTCACAACGCGTCAAAACCTGGATCGCGCGCATCGAATGCAGCGCCGATCGCGCAGCCACCCGGCGCGACGTCGGCGGCTGCACTTTGCGCGCGCATGGACCGTTTGGCGTCCGCGAAGTGCAGGAGACCCATGCCAAGGGACACCCCGCTAATCCGATCACCGACGAGGAATT
>MERG01000354.1:9722-14365 GCA_001771985.1 Betaproteobacteria bacterium RIFCSPLOWO2_12_FULL_62_13
CTCGACCGCGAGACCGATGTATCGGAACTCGCTGCACGCCTTGAAGCTGCTGCCGCAACCGACCATCAATAGACCAACTTCGGCCGGAAGTATTCTTCACGGTTGATGGACTTGATGCTGTATTTCTCGACGCGGTTGCCTTTCAAGACCTCGACACCAATCTCCGCCCCTGCCTCGCCGCTTGCCCACATCCTGGTATAGAAATCGGCCTGGCCTTTGATCTGCTGGCCGCCGATGCCAACGATGATGTCTCCGGCCTTGAGCCCGGCGTCGTCCGCCGGACCTTCCGGCGAGACGCGGGTGACGATCAAATTGCCCTGCACCTCCCGGGTATTGATGCCGATCCAGGGTCGTGGTTTCGACGTCGAGCGGCCGTTGGCGATGAAATCCCCGAGCACCGGCTTCAGCACGTCGATCGGCACGAACATGTTGCCGGGAACGTTGGTGCGCGAGCCCATCGCATCGCCCACCACGAGTGAGCCGATTCCAAGCAGCTTGCCCTCGCGATTCAACAGTGCCGCGCCCTGCCAGTTCACGGTCGCCGGCGCCGTATAAATCGCCTCGTCGAGCAGATATTCCCAATAGCCCACGAACGGGCGCTTCGACACGATGTAAGCCGGCGCGACACCGTCGAATCCCACAATCAGCACCAGTTCGCGCTCCGCGGCGGCGGACGACTGTCCGAAGTCGACCGGCTTGACCGGCAGTGGAATCAGCGCCTTGATGAGCCCGAGTCCGGTGGCGTGGTCGTATCCGACAACGGTGGCCGGGAAAACCTTGCCATCGGAAGTGGACAGTTCCACGTTTTCGGCCTCGATGATCAGATAGCCGATGGTCATCACCAGGCCGTTCGAATCGACGACCACGCCGGTGCCCTGGCGCTGCTGGCCGAGGGTGACAGAGCTCCGCGCGTTGGTGACCGCCTTGCTGCGCACCTTGACGACCGAAAGTGCGTCCACGGTCATTTCTCGCTGAGTGCGCGCCGCCGGTGGCGTGCCTTCACCTTGTGCCTGCGCCGCCACCGTCCACGCCTGCGACAGGATTGCGGCGAGCACGGCGGCACAAAACCGCATCGAACGCGCAGACATCGCCTCTGGTCTATGCAGCCCTCGTTCTCTGCTTCTTTCGTGCGACATTGCGGCAGTTTCCATTACAGTCTCCATTTAGTTGGCTGAATGGCCTACAACTCATCTTACAAGGATCAACACTCACTATGCTACGACTATTCAAAAAAATTTTGTAAGCGCGGCGGCGCTGCGCAAGCAGCGGCCGCCAACCAAGCGATCAAGAACCGTACGTCGATTATGAATAGCCGTGTGGTGAGTGAAATCGGGCGTTTAACCGAGTTGCGGTAAGGGAGATACCTGCAAAAAAGATTTGGAAGTTGTGCGCACTGGCCGCGCGGTCGCAGGCAACCGGCTGAAAAAGATGACCGATTTCGTCCGACTCGACCCACGAGTGATAAGAGCGGACCGGAATGACCCGTCTAAGTTCATGGGCAATTCGCGTTACAATTACGCCCCAACCACACGCCGCGCAGGAGTAAGAACATGGAACTAGGATTGAAAGACAAGGTCGCCGTCGTCACCGGCGCCAGCGAAGGCATCGGCAGGGCCACAGCAATCCGGCTGGCACTTGAAGGCGCAAAGGTAGCAATCTGCGCGCGGCGTTCCGAGCCGCTGGAAAAAGTCGCGAACGAGATTCGAAGTCAGGGTGGCGAAGCATTCGCTCATGCAGCAGACGTGAGCAAGGTGGCGGATGTGGAGCGGTTCATCAACGCGGTGATTGCGCAATTCGGCCGGATAGACATTCTGATCAACAACGCCGGCACGTCCTCGCGCGGCAACTTTCTCGAACTCGAAGACGCAACGTGGGAAGCCGATCTTGATCTCAAACTGTTTGGCGCTATCCGCTGCACACGGCTCGCAGTGCCTTATATGAAAAAGCAGGGTGGTGGAAGAATCATCAACATCACCACATCGGGGGCAAAGCAGCCGAGTGCGGAATCGATGCCGACTACGGTGTCGCGCGCGGCGGGCCTTGCGCTCACCAAGGCGCTGTCCAAGGAGTATGCGGCCGACAATATTCTGGTGAACACGGTCTGCATTGGCAAGATCAAGTCGGGCCAGCACGAACGAAACATCGCCCGCCAGAAACTCGAACCTGACGACCACTATGGAAAGCTCGCAAAGGAGATTCCAATGAAACGCGTGGGGGAACCTTCCGAAGTGGCGAACGTGATCGCTTTTCTCGCTTCTGAATCCGCGAGCTATGTTACCGGCAGCAGTATCAACCTCGACGGCGGAATGTCCGGAGTGCTATGAGCAACGGGTGCGCTGTGGCTCTTTCGCACGCCGTCGGCAAGAAAATTGAACCGCCAAGACGCCAAGGCGCCGAGAAATACGATATCAGAACTGTAGGGCGGGAAAGCGCAGCGCATCCCGCCGGTCGCGTTGTTCAAATTCAAGCAGGTAGCCCGGAAAAAGCGAAGCCCCCGATTAAGGCATTCGAGGGGCAGCCTCCGACAAGGACATTCGGGGGCGCTGGCTATGCCGGGAACTTAACCAGCTTGTCATTCCCGCGCAGGCGGGAATCCCATATAGCGTTGAACAAGGCCTGCTACGCTTACATTCCCAGCAGTGAATCTCGCAGGAACTCGCATCGACAGAGCTTTGGGGTAGATTCGTTAAGTAGACACCCTATGGATTCCCGCCTGCGCGGGAATGACACTCGCGGTCTTGCGATCCTAGCGTTCTTGGCGTCTTGGCGGTTCGACTTGACATGCGCCTTACGTGGCCGCGGGAAGGTCGGGAACCGGTACGCCATCGTCGATAGCCCTGCACTTTGCGTCTTCAATCGCGGATTTCTTCCGCGCCAACTCCAGGACCTGCTCGGCCCGGTCCCTGGGGATAAAGCACACGCCCGTGTCATCCGCCAGCACGATGTCTCCCGGGGAAACGCGCACACCGCCGATCTGGACCACGCCGTTGATCTCGACTGTCTCGACGCGCCACTTGCCGGTCGAAGGCGTAATTTCCGTGGACCAGACCGGATATCCGATTCGGCGGGAGTGCGCGACATCGCGCACGCCTCCAGACACGATCGCCCCGGCCTCTCCCTGACGCTTGCCGGTGTGCGCCGAGATTCCGCCCATGTTCGAGATGCCGGGCACGCCGTCCATGACCAGGACGTCGCCCGGCAACGCCAGATTGTGGGCCTCGAATTCCGCCATCTTGTTTACGTGCCTGCGGGCGGCCTCATAGCTGTGTTCCCGTTGCATGATGTTACGCACGGTGAGCGCCGGTCCCACAACGCACGCGCCCGCAATCGTTGGTTTCAGCACGGTGGTGCCGATTACGCCGGTGATACCGAGCTCGTCCATCACGTCGGATACGACGCCGGAGGCGTCCCCCAGCGCCTTGAACCCCTCGATCAGTCCTTTCTGCGGCCGCGGCACCTCCATCGACAGGATCCGTTCCGCAGCAATCTTTCCAGTAAGCTTCTTCTCGGCCATCCGCGGTCCTTTCTCCGGTAGTTACGACGCAACCTAATCAACCTTGATGCCGGCGGTTCTCACCACCTTGGCCCACCTGTCCGCCTCGCTGCGAACAAAACTCGCAAACTCTTTCGGGGTATTCCCGATGGGCTCTGCCCCGTGCGCAATACGTTGGCGCACCTCCACGATCCGAAGAATGCCCGTTATCTCCCGGTGCAACCGATTTACTACGGATGCCGGAGTCCCCATCGGTACAAGGACACCAAACCAAGTTCCGGTCTCGTATGGAATTCCCGCTTCCCGGAACGTCGGGACATCGGGCGCCTCTGCGGCGCGCTTCGAGGCCGCGAGCCCGATGGGCCGCAGCCGTTCCGCTTTAACGTGCGCCAGTACCGGCAACATGCTGCTAAACACAAGCTGAACTTCGCCCGCGAGCAATGCCGTGATGGCCGGTCCGCCTCCCTTGTACGGAATATGCACGATGTTTACCCCCGTCACGAGCTTGAACAACTCAGCAGCAAGGTGTCCGCCGCTGCCGGAACCGAACGATCCGTAGTTGAGTTGCCCGGGCCGCGATTTGGCCAATGCGACCAGTTCGCCGGGAGTCTTTGCAGCGAGCGAAGGATGACTGACGAGTATCGTGGGTGCAACAGCCACCAGCGTCACCGGCGCAAGATCACGCAGTGGATCGAAAGACATCTTGCGATACAGACTGGGATTCGCGGCAAGGCCGACACTCGCCATGAGCAAAGTGTGTCCATCGGGTTCCGCCCTCGCTGCCAGCTCCATTCCAATATTGGTCCCGGCGCCCGGGCGGTTATCGACGACGACTTGAACGCCGAGGGGCTCGACGAGACGCTGGCCGATCAAACGCGCCAGGATATCCGTGCCGCCTCCAGGTGGAAACGGGACAATGAATCGGATCGGCTTGGTTGGATAAGCTTGAACCGGCGGGGACCCCACCGGAAATCCGAGAAAAAGGATCAACCAATAGAGGCAGATTCCCGGAAATCGTTTAACCGTCGATTTGCTCATTCCTTATTGCACCCCCGGGGTGACTTGCCGGCCAACAATTTTCTTGCAGCCGAAGACACGGTTCACTATCGACCCCCTTTTTGGGTGGTGCCGCTGGTCTGACTCGAACAGA
>MERG01000354.1:14439-14606 GCA_001771985.1 Betaproteobacteria bacterium RIFCSPLOWO2_12_FULL_62_13
AGGAAAGAGCTCAGTCCGCCCTACTGAGCATCGTGAAAATACCTGACTCCGCTCAGCCCTCACCCCCGCCCCTCCATCCCTCACCCCCGACCCCTCTCCCGAAAAGGGCATAAGCGCTAACTTAATTATTGCCTTGGATGGGCTTCGAATGATACATTGTCTGCTAC
>MERG01000355.1:0-207 GCA_001771985.1 Betaproteobacteria bacterium RIFCSPLOWO2_12_FULL_62_13
CCCGAGGATACGCCGGATAACTCCCGGATCCTCGATCAGCGCAATGACCCGCATCGGCCCCTTGCACTTGGGGCACTGCAGCGGATCGGCCTCACCGAAAGAGATTGTTCGCGGGCGGGATGGAAGTGGTCGGCAGTTCACCAGGCAGTTCCGCGCTGCGATCCAATCAGAGATGCTGAGATTGGGGAAAGTGATTGTGGATGCCGG
>MERG01000355.1:229-6353 GCA_001771985.1 Betaproteobacteria bacterium RIFCSPLOWO2_12_FULL_62_13
ATTACCTGCTGCAGCTCTTACGCTCGGTGATTGATTTCCTATCGTTCAGTGGGGATGCCGGCATCCTTGATGACCTTGGCTATTGTGGCCATATCTGATTTCACGAAGGCCGCAGTTTGCTCCGGCGAGGTGCCGATCACTTCCACACCCTGGTTGAAAAACCGCTCCTTCACGTCGCGCCTGTTAAGGGCCCGCTTGATCTCCTTTTCGACTCGGGCTTCGTCCATGGATCGGTCCAGTCGTCGATCGCGTAGAAGACGCGCGTGTCGGGCCTCAGTTGCAGATAGGGCACGGTGTGTGGCCGTTTCTTACTGCAGGCGAGACTGCGCTACTCAGGGTGCGCTACTCCCGCGCGCGGTATCCGCGCCTGCGTTACTCATTGTGCGTCATTACGCGCTGTGTTTGTCGATGAACGCGCGCGTGATGCGCGCGGTGACATCGGGGGCGCTCGCGGCCGCGTGATAGCCGTCGAGCTTCAGGATCGCGAGCTCCGATTTCCGAATGGTCCTCTGCCAGCTCTCGAACACGGCGCGGCCACGCCAGGAGGTGTCGGTGCCGATGACGAGGGTCGGGCACTGGATGCGCTTGATGTCTTCGCGAATGTCGATCCCGCTCACCCACGTCAGATACGCACGTACGGTCGATAGGGCCGTCTCGCCCATCAGATCGGTCCACCATTCAATGCCAGCTTCAGGCATCTGGCTTCCCATACGGGTGCGCTGCGTGCGTTTCGCCCAGCTTCGCACCCCATCGCGCTCCATCTCCTCGATCCAACCCTCGGCCGCAGGCGGGGTGACGGGCGAGCACACCGCGGTGACGGTTTTCACGAGATCCGGGCGGGTCGCTGCGAGCATCATCACGCTGATCCCGCCGCTCTTGCCGCCGACGATGTGCACCGGGCCCTGCGCGACCTGACGGATGACTTCTGCGAGATCTTCGATGAAGCGCTGGGTGGTCAACGTGTAGCCGGATGGAATCCCGCCGGAGCGGCCGAAGCCGCGCTGATCGATCCGCAGCACGCGATGACGGCGCGAAAAGTGCGGGACCCACGCGCGCCACGCTTCCGTCGTCTCCGTGAAGCCGTGCACGAACAGCACCGTCTCCGGGCTTGTCCACGGGTCGGTGTGGTCATCGATCGTGTAGTAGAGGTTGCAATGCGGCAGTTGGAAGTGCGGCATCCTTGCTCCTTTGTTCTTGTCGATTGCGGCTCACTGCGCCTTGATGCCGCTCTCCCTGATGATCTTCGCCCACTTGGCGACATCCGCGCGTATGACGGCTTCGAACTCGGCCGGCGTGTTGCCGACCGGCGTCGCGCCTTCGCGCGCGAGAATCTGACCGAAGTCGGACGAGTGGATGATCTTGACGAGCTCCCGGTGGAGCCGCTCGATGATGGTCTTGGGCGTGGCCGCAGGTGCAAGTATGCCGTTCCAGCCACGCGCTTCGAAACCGGGGATCGTGTCGCCGATCGGCGGCACGTCGGGGAGGGCAGCCGCACGCTCCTTGCCCCCGACTCCCACCGCTCGCACGCGTCCCGCTTTCACCTGCGCCGCCGCAGTGCTGGCAGAGCCGATGAAATAGAAATCGATCTCCCCCGCGATGAGCGCGCTGAGCGCCTGTGGCGCCCCCTTGTATACGACTTTGGTGAAACTGATGCCCGTGAGCGAGCGCAACAGCTCGGCCGCGAGTGAGCCCATGCTGCCGCTGCCGGCCGCGGCGGCATTGAGCTGCCCGGGTTTCGCCCTCGCCAAATTGATCAGATCCTGCACCGAGCGCGCCGGTGACTGGCTGTTAACGAGCAAGACGGGTGCAACGCCGCTCACCATCGTGATGGGCGCGAAAGCCTTCAGCGTGTCGTACGGAATGTCGTCGGGATAGAGGCTCGGGTTGACCGGGTGCGATGGAAACACCATGAGCAACGTATGACCGTCAGGCGTTGCCTTCGCGACGATCTGAGAGCCGATCATGCCGCTTGCGCCCGGGCGGTTGTCCACGATCACCTGCTGCCCGAGGCTCTCCGCCAGCTTCTGCGCGACGACGCGCCCGAGTATGTCAGTGACGCCGCCCGCTGCGGCCGGGATGATCATACGGACGGGACGCATCGGATACGTTTCTACGGCGAAGGCCGCCGCAGGTACGAGCGTCGCCAGCAACATAAGCACACACGCTGAGTTTTTCATGGTTGTTCGTCCTCCGAACGATAGGAAATTCAATCCAGCCTTGTTCCCGGTTCGCCGAGCCCGCGCACCGGGAGCAAGTGCGGAAGTGGCGGCAGACTGCGCATAACGGGCCTTATGTTCACGCTGGCTCTCCCTCCCCTGCGGACGACCGCGATCCGGACGGGTTTCGAGCGGAATCAGCGGTCAATTACCGAGCGCGCGCTGCAGCGAGCACCAGATCAGCGCCTTTCTCTCCGATGGCAATCGCGGCCGCATTGGTGTTCGACGACGGAATCGTAGGGCAGATCGACGTGTCGACCACGCGCAGATTCGCCACCCCGCGCACACGCAACTCGGGGTCGACCACGGATGCGTCGTCGACACCCATCTTGCACGTACCGATCATGTGCCAGCTCGTCTGCACCGTCTCGCGAACGTAGTCCAGAAGCGCGGCGTCATCGTTGGCGTCGGGACCCGGACGTGTCTCGCGCACGATGAGCGGCTTCAGCGCCGGCTGCTGCGCGACCCGGCGCCCGATGCGTATGCCATCGAGGAAGAGCTGCACATCGGCTTCATGCGCGAGGTAGCGCGGGTCCATTGCGGCCTGATCGTGCGGGTCAGTCGAACGGATATGCATCGTTCCGACCGAGTGCGGCTGCAGCGGCGTGATACCGAACGTAAAGCCCGGAAACGGATCCAGGCCGTAACGTTTGGTGCGAGCGTAGCGGTCCTTGCCCGACACCGGCAGCAACCGCAAAACCAGGTCCGGCTGCTTTGCTTCACTGGAGCTGCGGAAATTCGTTTGCGCCGTGGCGGAGCAAATCGTGAGCAGCCCTTTGCGTTTGAATACGAACCGCAGCCCTTCTTTCACCTTGAGCAGGGGATTGCGCAGCACGTCGTTGATCGTGATCGGCTTGGCGCACTCGAATGTAAGGCGCACGTTGGGATGGTCGCGCAGGTTCTCACCGACGGCGGGCAGGTGATGGACGACGCCGATGCCGAACTTCTGCAGTATCTCCGCGTTCCCGATACCGGAAAGCTCGAGGATCTGCGGAGACTTCAGCGGCCCTGCCGAAAGTACCACTTCGCGGCGCGCGCGGATCTGCTGCAGCGTTCCGCCGCAAGATACCTCAACGCCCGACGCACGCTTGCCTTCGGTCAGCACATGCGTTGCGGGCGCATTGGTCAATATCGTGAGATTCGGGCGCTTGCGTACGGGACGGAGATACGCGGTGGCGGAGCTCGATCGGAAGCCATTGCGGGTCGAATATTGCAGCGGAAACGTGCCTTCGTAGCTGCCGTCGTTGTAGTCGGACAGGCGCTTGAAACCATTCTGCTCGCACGCATCGACGAAGGCATCGACGAGCTCGTCGAAGTGGCCGAGATTCGTCACGCCGATCGGCCCGCCGCGGCCGCGGACGGCAGGGTCGCCTTCGGGATAATCTTCGAGGCGCTTGAAGTACGGCAGCAGGTCGGAGTATCCCCAGCCCGCGCATCCCGCTTCACGCCATTTGTCGTATTCGGCGGGATCGCCGCGCACGAACAGCAGTCCATTGATCGCGTTCGAGCCGCCGATCACGCGCCCGCGCACCCACAACTGCGGCTTGCCGTTGAGATGCGTCTGGGGCTCGGTCATGAAAGGCCACGTCACGCGCTCGTCCATCAGGAGCTTCGCGACCATCACCGGGATGCGGATGTTGATATTGTTGTCGCGTCCGCCGGCCTCGATGAGCAGGACCTGATGGCGCCCATCCGCGCTCAGCCGGTTGGCCATCACGCAACCCGAAGAGCCGGCGCCGACGACGACATAGTCGAATTCGGCATTCTGCGGAAGCGAAGAGACGTACATATGGGAAGCTCCTCTGCGTGCGGTCTGCGGTTTACATGCGTCGCGAGGGTCAGTCGACTTTGGCCCCGGTGTCTTTGACGACCTTGCCCCAGCGGGCCATTTCGGCTTTGATCCTGGTACCAAAAGCGGCCGGCGTGCCGCCCACGATCAGCATCGCCTGCGCGGTAAGCTGCTCTTTGACGTCCGGCTGTTCGAGTACGCGATTCAATGTCGAATTGAGGCGCGTAACGACCGCGACGGGCGTCGCCGCCGGAACGATCACCCCGTACCACGAGGTGAACTCGAAGCCGGGCACGCCCGCTTCCGTCACCGTAGGCAGCTCCGGCAGGATCGGCGTGCGCGTGGCGGAGGTGACGGCGAGCGCCCGCATCCTTCCCGAACGCACATGCGGCATCGCGGTCGCGACAGGCTCGATCAAAACCTGCGACTCACCCGCGAGCACGGCTGGAATGGCGGCGCCGGCGCCTTTATAGGGAACATGGACCATCTTCACCCCGGTCATGCTTTTCAGGAGCTCCGTCGCAAGATGCGCGGGCCCGCCGCTGCCCGGCGATGCATAGTTGAGCGCGCCCGGTTTCGCTTTCGCGAGCGCGATGAGCTCCTTCAGCGACTTTACGGGCAGCGACGGGTGCACGACCAGCAGATTCACGCTCTGCGCAAGCTCGATCACCGGCGCAAAATCACGCAGCACGTCGTACGGCAGCTTGCTGTAGAGAAACGGATTGATCGAGGTGACGCTCAGGTTCGCCATGGTGAGCGTATATCCGTCGGCAGGAGCGCGCGCACCGGCTTCCATGCCGATGATGCCGGCAGCGCCGCCGCGATTGTCGACAAACACCTGTTGGCCGAGCGCGGGCGTCATTCGCTGAGCGAAAAACCGCGACATGAAATCTACGGCGCCTCCGGCCGGAAAGGGACATATCAATCGAATTGCCTTGCTTGGGTAGTTCTCGATTCCGCTTTGCGCTGCCGCGCACAGCGGCAACAACAAGACGACAGCCGTGATGACTTTGCGAACTGCATTCATGTGACCCTCCCCCACCGTGATTGGCACCCTGCTGCCAGACTGCATGCGAGGCGCCTGCGCAGTCTATTCCATCCGCGAGAGCGCGCCAAGTGCTTTCCCGCACCCCGGCTGTATCAGGCGCATTACCTCGGTTGGAAGCCGTTATGTGGCTACAACCACGTTTTACGGAACGCTCCCTTGAATTTGGCCAGCTCGTGGAGTAACCACAGAGCGAGGGCACACGGGGGAAGATACAACAGCAGGAGTCGAGTCGTTGAAGGTGGCTCGATGCCCTCCGCCATAAGGTCACCTAAGTGAAATGGGCTAATAGACCCCAAGGCCACAATAATGACGAGCCATAACACAATGATGCTTACGCGCCTCGCCCATTGAACCATGCGAATAACGCCCAGCGCGCAAATGAAAAGCAAAGCAGCATGTATGGCGAAAAGTGCAGATTCGTTGATGGTCCGATAGGCAAACCACCCTGCGAACACCAGCTCGGCTGTTGCCAGCAGCAGAAGTGAAGCTCGAAAATGGAAAGGTTGTGCGCGAAATACTGTCATTAATGACCCGTCACGCAACGTGTCGCGTTGAGGTGCGCGCCCAAGCGGTGCTTCGCTTGCTGAGCGGAACTCTCGAACGCCCGGTTCGGTGCTCTGCATACCACGCGGATGCTCGGCTAATTTGCCAGAGACGAACTCTCTTATTTCCGGCGGTAGGGCGGCCGAGATCTCCAGAAATCGACGAGTCATAGCGGAGGCGTCGAATCTCCCATCAGCCACGAGCAGCGGTGTACGTTTATACCGGAACCCACGGCGTTCACCCGCATCAATGCGATTGTGAGAGAATCCCCCAGGCGTCCAGGTCAGTGCTCTTTCGCGCCCTTGGCGGTCGTAGCAAAGTTGAAATCCGTAAATGGAACCGTCTTCGGCATACCACACGATCAGGTCCTCATCGCCGGATTGAAACCAGCGCCGGGGGCGTCCGCCTTCTATCTGTCTGACGTCGGAGAGTTCCCTCAGCATTCGGAACACCAAATGCGAAGTGGTTCACAAGTCGGATTATAAGGCGCCATGTTAAGACCTCAAGAGTTCCGAGTTTGCCCCGGGT
>MERG01000356.1 GCA_001771985.1 Betaproteobacteria bacterium RIFCSPLOWO2_12_FULL_62_13
TGAGCCGGCTGGTGAAGTCATATGAGGCAAAAGGCAAGACCTGACCCCATTCGCCAATCGCGCCGTGCGGTGGTGACCCGCAAAGGCGATTTCATACGTTTCCTGACGTTGCCGGTGGAGAACGAATCGACCTACGGGTAAGACCCATGGAAACCGACGTCGTGGAATTAAGGGCATGGCTGTGTGTTCCACGCAATTCGAGTGCTGGTATAGCGGACGGCTACAGCCACGCATAAGCAAGCTCGCTCGTACAAAAGAAGATAAAATATGGGCGGAGGTTCGGAAGATGTCCAGCATGCATGCACTGCACAAGATACTCGCCGATCACGCGCACCCCAGGCCGGCGAGCGTGAAGCCGGGCGATTTCCTCGAAGTAGAGCCCGATGTCTTCGCCTTCCAGATGGCGGACAACGCCGAGGAAGTGGACAAGCTCGAAGCCGACCTGGCGGAGCTCGGGGTGAAGAAGCTGCCGCTCAAGGACAAGATGTTTCCGTTTCTGGACCACGGTTCGCCGGCGCCGAACTCCGGCATCGCGGCGGGCCAGAAGCGCTGGAGAGAATTCTTTCGTTCTCACGGCATTCCGATGCAGGACGGCGGCGCGGGCATCTCGCACCTCATCATGGCGGAGCAGGGCGTCGTCGGGCCGGGGACGGCGCTCGCGCTTCGTGATTCTCATACGCCCACGAGCGGCGCTCTCGGTGCGTTTGCGGCTTCGCTCGCGGGTGGCAGGCTGTCGCTGCTGGCGCTCGGCCGCTACGTCATAGACGTGCCGAAGGTGATGCTTTTCAGGATCGAGGGCACGCTCGGGAAAGGCGTGTATGCGCGTGACGTCGCATTGCACGTCAACGGCCGCGTCGGCCAGCGCGCCGCGCTCGGCTGCGCGGTCGAGTTCGCAGGCTCGTTCGTGCGGAGCCTCGACATGGACCTGCGATTTACGTTGTGCAACATGGGTACCGAGATCGGGGCCATGGCTTCGTACATACAGCCCGATGAGGTGACGTGGGCATACGTGCAAGGACGCGGCACGAAGACTTTCAAGGTGTACGAGACCGATCCGGGATACGAGTACCACGAAGTGCACGAGTTCGATGTGTCGGCGCTCGAGCCGCAGGTCGCCGTTCCGCATGCCCCGAGCAACGTCAGACCGTTAAGCGAAGTGGCAGGCCAGCGCGTGGACCAGGCTTATCTGGGCTCGTGCGCGAGTGGTCGCCTGGAAGACATCGCCGCTGCCGCCTCGGTACTCAGGGGGCACAAGGTGCATCCGGACGTGCGTTTCATCGTCACGCCGGGCTCTCGCGAAGTGGTGAAAGCGGCGACCCGCCTGGGCTACATGGATATTCTGCATGAGGCGAATGCCATCGTCACGAGTGCGGGCTGCGGCGCATGCCCGGGGCAGGGCGGCGGGATCCTCGCGCCGGGAGAAGTCGCGATTTCATGCAATACGCGCAATTTCGAAGGGCGCATGGGGGCGAAAGCGCAGATCTTCCTGGGCTCGCCCGCAACCGTTGCCGCTTCCGCGATCGAGGGCCGCATCGCAAGCCCGGTCCCCTATTTGTCGCCGAGGCTCCGATGAAAGTGACTGGAACTGCATGGAAGTTTCCTCAGGATGACATCAACACCGATCTCATCCGCCTCGAGATTTATTCGCATCTGCCGCTGGCCGAGCAGGCGCAACACTGCCTCGAGACGCTGGACCCGACGTTCGCCTCGCGGATGCGCCCCGGCGATATCGTGATAGGCGGCCGCAACTTCGGGTGCGGATCCTCCCGGCCGGCTCATGCGGCGCTGAAAGCGCTCGGCGTGAGCGCCGTCATCGCGGAATCCTTCGGCCGTATCTTTTTCAGGAGCAGCATCAGCGACAGCCTGCTCGTGACGCCGTGTCCCGGAATCCTGGATTTCGTCAATACCGGCGAGCGCATCGAGCTGGACGTCGTTGCCGGAGAGGTGAGGAACCTCACGAGCGGCAGGGTGCTCGCGTGCCCTCCGCTGCCGGGGGTTCTGCGCGAGATCGTCGAGTGCGGTGGAGAAAAGGGCTGGATCAAGTCGCGGCTTGCGCGAGAGTCCACGGGGTCGCCCGCGAACTGAGCAGCCGCAACGCGCGTGCTGCGTGGCACGTACTCAATCGATGGGCGGCATGCCCGAGGCTTTGATGACTTGATGCCACTTGGCGAGGTCGTCTCTGATCAGAGTGCCGAACTCCTGCCGCGTGCTTGTCGCGACCGGGGTAATAGGGTCAGGTCTTGTCTTTTGCGTTGTTTAGCGATAGCCTTTGGGCATGTCTCGTCCCCTGCGTCTTGAATTCCCCGGCGCCCTGTATCACCTGACCGCGCGCGGTGATCGGCGCGAGCCGATCTTCGAGGATGACGAGGATCGGGTGCAACTGCTCGATGTGCTCGCCCGCGGCTTGGAACGTTTTGAGGCCGAGTGCTACGCCTACTGTCTGATGGGCAATCACTACCACTTTGTGGTACAGACACGCCGGGGCAACCTCTCGCGCCTCATGCGCCACCTCAACGGTGTTTACACACAGGCCTACAACCGGCGCCACGACACCTCCGGGCATCTGTTTCAGAACTCGTAGGGCGGGAAAGCGCAGCGCATCCCGCCGGTCGTGTTATTCAAGTGCGGCGCGCTGTGGTGACCCGCAAAGGCGATTTCATACATTTCCTGACGTTGCCGGTGGAGCACGATTCGACCTACGGGTAAGAGCCGTCTTCAACGTCAATCGCTCTCAGTCTTCACTTCGTCAGCCGTCAGTCGTCACCTTTTTGCCGTCATACGCATCCCAAAGTCGCTGCGATTTTCTAGAGACTGAGGCGGGGCATATATAACTGTCAGACCCGCATCACGAAAACCAATTTCCGAACGTCGTCGAGCTCTTCAAGCCGCCAACACACATCCAGCAGTCGAGCAATCCGACTGGGCGGCAACAAACCGTTATTCAGGCTGGCCAGCTTGTTCTCTATATCTTTGTCGCTCGCCGGGTTCTTGACATGCCCTTTCGCGTGATCGACGCTGCTACGTTTTTTCCCGCCACGGTCCACACGCCGTTCTCGCCTTCGAACACCGAATCCGGAGCGGTAATGCCTTCGGCTGCGAGCTGAGCCGCGAATATGGCATTGCGGGACGCGTTCGCCCCCGCGCACCCCTTCCACATGGATAGCTCGCCCCGGCGCGCAACTTCGAGCGCCATGTTCGGCGTGAGAGCAGGGAAAGCGCATTCGCTGTCCTCTGGCGGTCGAGCTTCATTATCTTCGCGACACCGGCTGCGGCGCCCAGCACGGTATAAAGCACATGGTCCCAGCCCCTGTCACGGACTTGTATTGCCGCGAAAAAGCCGAGACAGAGCTCATACGCGGCCACTGCGGCGGTGATGAAGGTCTTGCCGTCGGTTTTCGCCGATTCGGCGGCCGCGAGGAGAGCAGCAAACATGTCACTCGGATGCCCACCTCCGCTGCCCGTCGCATCGTTGAAGTCCAGATAACGAATCATCACGCCATTGGCGAATGCCGCAAGCTCGGGTGACGAGTGCTCCAGCGTTCCCAGTATCCTTGCCGGATTTTCGCTGCTCACCCTTCTCGCGATCGCCCGCGCCATCTTGCTTGGCTCCGCATTGAATCCGCCCAGCGCGCAGGCGAACGTATCAATGACACGACGCTTGCACTCGCGTATCGCCACGCGCGGCAGTTGGTCGTAACTCAGTTGAAATGAAAACTCGACTATTTGCTTGAGAGTCGCATCCATTCGCTTCTCCAAATTGTCAGCCGCCCTGATCGCGGCGCTCCTCCCTCGGCGCCGGTTGGCGTTCTTTCAGCAGTTCACGGAATTACGCGCTCCTGCCGAAAATGGGCGAAATGTTCGAGGAACATCTGGCCGGTATCCATGCACTCGTGGAAGCCGGCTTGTCTGAGCTTGAGCGTGCAAGACATTACGTCGTAGCCGCGCTTGAAGTTGAAATCGCCATATGACCACACGGTCGCCTTATCGTAGGGAGTCGGCTTAAGCTCGTGCTTGCGCACGATGCGGTCCCATACCGGCGCCTTGTCCGCCATCGCCTCGGCGAGGCGCACCGTTTTCACGGGCCCGGTGTCCATTCCGAAGAACTCGGCGAAGCTCGACCACAAATTGGCCCAACGTATGAAATCGCCATTTGTCACGTTGAACGCCTGGTTGGCACAGGCGGGTACGGTGGACATCCAGGCGATAGCCCTGGCAAGCAGTGCGGCGTCGACGCACTGGTAAAGTGCGCGAAAACTCTCGGCCGTACCCGGGAAACAGAGTGGCTCGCCCAATTCTTTCGAGATTGCCGCATACACGGCGATCAGTTTGGCCATGCTGCGCGCGATGCCGGGCTGGCGCTCGCTTACTGCGTGGGGCCGGCTCGCGCTCCAGTTCCAGCGCTGGCCGCGGCTCCGTTCGATGACCAAATCCTGCTGAGCGTAATACCAATTATTCTCGGCCACGCGCGGATCGGATTCCTTGGCGGGCGTCTTGTAGGGTCCGAGATCGGAACCGTAAACTTTGCTGCCCTGGAGAATATGGACGTGGCTCAAGCCAGGCGCAGCCGCTTCAACGGCATCCAGCACGTTGCGCAACATCGATAAGTTCACGTCGATCGGTTCCCTGACCGACGCGGCGTGGGCCGCACGTCCGCAGTAAAGCACGTGCGTGACGCCGGTCAATGCCTCGAGCTTTGCGTAGCACGCGGTGGCGTCCGTGAGATCAACGGAGATTAACGGATAGCCGAGCGGCTCATGAGGGAGGCGCCGTGCCAATCCGATGACTTGCCAATCCTTTTGCGCGGCCAAATACCTGGCCAACCCGGCTCCCACAACACCGGTAACGCCCGCGATTAGCGCACAGTAACGAGCCATCTTCTTTGTGTATGCGAAGAGCTTAACCGGAGCCGAACCTCAATGCAAATGGAAGGGCTCGCATCGCCCCATGCATTTCCCGCAATACTTCCGTCGCGCGCGGGGATCCTGGGTGAGTGTCCGAGGCGATTCCTACCGAGGTTCTTGACAGGTTACGGAGGAGGCGTAAGGTAATGTAATGCCTTTTGGCAGAAGCCGTTTCCATCCATTCCGGGGAGGATTGTTCCAATGAGAGCATCGATTGTTCTTGCATGTATCTGTGCGATTTTTGCGGGGCACTTCGCAGGCGGTACGCTGGCCGCCACCTTCCCTGATCGTTCCTTGCGCCTGGTAGTTCCTTATCCGCCCGGCGGCGGAACCGACATCGTTGCGCGCGCGGTCGGGCAGAAGCTTGCCGAGGCATGGAAGCAGAACGTGGTAATCGATAATCGCGGTGGCGCCAGCGGAAACATCGGTACCGAACTCGTCGCGCGCGCCACGCCCGACGGCTACACCCTGTTGATCGTGATTTCGGCCTTCACCGTGAACCCGAGCATCTTCAAGCAATTGCCGTGGGATCCGGTACGCGATTTCGCGCCGGTTTCCAAAGTGGGGAGCTCGGCCTACGTTCTGGTCGTTCACCCGGGCGTGCCGGCGCGCTCGGTGTCCCAACTGATCGCGTTGGCGCGCGCCGAACCCAATGCGCTGAGCTTTGCGTCCTCCGGCATTGGCAGCCCCCTGCATCTCGCGGGCGAGCTGCTCAAGACGCGCGCGAACATCAATATGGTCCACGTGCCGTACAAAGGCGCGGGGCCTGCGATCGTCGATTTGCTTGCGGGCCGGGTTCAGGTGCTGTTCGGCAGCAGCGTGACGATGTTGCCCCACATCAGGAACGGACGGCTGCGCGCGCTGGCGACCACCAGCGCCAAGCGTGTTCCCGCTGCGCCCGAGATTCCCACGATGGCCGAGGCCGGCGTGTCGGATTCCGAAGTGGATGGGTGGTACGGAATTCTTGCCCCCGCGGGCACGCCGCCGGACCGCGTTCGCAAGCTGAGCGATCAGATCGCCGCGATAATGCGCACGCCTGAAATGCGGGAACGCTTCGCCAAGGAAGGAAGAGAGGCGATGGGCACCACGCCCGAAGAATTCTCGCGCTTTATCGCCGCCGAGATCGCCAAGTGGGCGAAAGTGGTGCGCGCGACGGGCATCAAAGTGGAGTGAAGTCTCACGCTCGCCGCGAGTCGATGGGGCACCAACCCCGTGAATGGCGAGATTTCGGTGTGGATCGCGCGCTAGGCGGCGGCGGGGCTTGGGCGCTTTGATGATGTTGTACGCGATGGATCGCGCGCGGTCAGTGGCGGAGAATGCCGGCATCGTCGGCTTCTTCGTCGACGCCAAGGATACACAGGGCTGTAGGGCGGGAAAGCGGAGCGCATCCCGCCGGTCGGGCTTTGAGCATATCCAACTTGGAGAACAGGAATCTCTATAAGAGCATGACGTCGC
Source organism: Betaproteobacteria bacterium RIFCSPLOWO2_12_FULL_62_13 (assembly GCA_001771985.1). Lineage (GTDB taxonomy): Bacteria > Pseudomonadota > Gammaproteobacteria > Burkholderiales > SG8-41 > DSOT01. Next base: position 6,357 of record MERG01000356.1, read on the forward strand.
ACGCGGATCACACTGTATGGCACGACGTCTA
>MERG01000357.1:0-508 GCA_001771985.1 Betaproteobacteria bacterium RIFCSPLOWO2_12_FULL_62_13
CGCCGATCGCCGACTTCACTTCGGCAATGGTTTCGTATTCAGCTTCTCCGGCAAACCCGCAGGCGCGTGTGCGTCCGTGGATCGCCAGCGCCCGGACGCCGGCGCTTTCAGCCATCTTCGCCACCACGAGCGCGTTCTTCTGGCTGCGGTCCCAGCCGGTGCGGATTTTCAGCGTCACCGGCACGTCAACCGCCGCCACCACGGCGTCGAGAATGCGCCCGACCAGCGGTTCGTCGCGGAGCAATGCCGAGCCCGCCATCACGTTGCACACCTTTTTCGCCGGGCAGCCCATGTTAATGTCGATGATCTGCGCCCCCTGATCGACATTGTATTTTGCGGCGTCAGCCAGCATCCGGGGGTCGGCGCCCGCGATCTGCACCGAGATCGGCTCGACCTCGCCGTCGTGATTGGCGCGGCGCCGCGTCTTTTGCGCACCCCACAGCAGGGAATTGCTCGCCACCATTTCCGACACCGCCATGCCCGCCCCCATGGTCTTGCACAGCTGACG
>MERG01000357.1:532-2756 GCA_001771985.1 Betaproteobacteria bacterium RIFCSPLOWO2_12_FULL_62_13
CATCGGCGCAACGATCAAGTTGTTCTTGAGTTGATAGGGACCGATCTGCACTGCAGGTTGTCTGGTTTTTTGAGGGAGGGCGTAATTGTAATCGCTGGGCCGCCGCAAGAAAAGGCAGTGCCGATCATTTCTTGATCCGTGTTGCGACAAACGCACACTTGGGTTGAGATGCGCGGACTCTTGCGTTTGCTGGAGTAACCGCTTGTTCAGAAGATTTCGAGCGATACTTGTGCAACAACCGCCAACACGCGGCCATGCCGTGCTGAAAGAGAGGACACAAAAGGGAAAAATCATCCGCGAGCGCCGAAGGTCATGCGCCGCACGAGGAAATCCTTGGCCGGCGGGAAGCAGCCGAGGAGCCCGAGACCGATGCCCCGCGCTGCGCGTAGCGGCGCGATATCGTTCGAAAAAATCCGAACCAGAGAATCCGTAAACCACATCCCGCCCTGGCGGTCGCTGCGGCGGCGCGCACGATAAGCGGCGAGCATTGCCGCGCCGCCGAGCGCTCCGCGACCCGCGCGCACGATCTCCCCCGCAAGCTCCCAGGCATCGCGCAGCCCGAGGTTGAAACCCTGGCCGGCCACCGGGTGCAATGTTTGGGCGGCGTTGCCGATCAGCACTGTGCGCAGCGACACAACCTCGCGCGCAAACTTGAAGACAAGCGAAAACACCGAACGCGCGCCCAGCGCCGTAAATGCGCCCAGCCGGTCGCCGAAGTGCTCGTGGAGCCGCACAAGAAACTCATCAGCAGGGAGTTCGCAAAACGCCTGCGCGCGCCCCGAATTCATCGTCCAGATCAGCGCGAGGCGCTCACCGCAAGGCAGCATGGCGAGCGGGCCACCCGCAGTGAAACGCTCGTAAGCGACATTGCGATGCGGCATCCCGCTTACTACCGTCGTGACGACGGCCGCTTGGCGGTAGTCGACTTGCCGGACGCGGATCAGGTTTTCCAGCGTACCCCCATCGGCGACCACGACCAGCTTGGCCGCGATCGTCTTTTCGGAACCCCCCAGCGTGAATGCGACGCTTGCCGCATCGTCGCCCGGCCTCACGGCGGTCACTCTGGCCCCATTCAACGATCGTGGCACACGCTTGGTGAGAGCCTGCACAAGCGTCGCATGGAGCCGCGCGTAGTGAACGACGTAACCCAGTGCCGGCAGGCCGGCCTCGGCCGCCGTCAGCACGACACGGCCGAAACCGCCCCGTTGCGACACGTGAATGCCTTCGATCGGCGTCGCGGGTTCAAGTCCTTCCCATACCCCCAAGCGATCAAGAATCAGCCGGCTGCCATAAGAGAGAGCGAGCGGGCGCGGGTCACCGGCCGCAACGTCCGGGTCGCGAGACTCCAGCACGACCGGCGCATACCCGCTGTCGGCAAGCGCCAAAGCGAGCGCCGCGCCGACCGGGCCGCCACCAACCACGACGACATCCGCTGCCTCAGTCATCCTGCGATCGCATCAGATCCTCGATCTCGGCGATACGCTTGGGCGCCTCACCGGTAAGTATTTCGTTTCCCGATGCGGTGACCAGCACGTCGTCCTCGATGCGCACGCCGATGTTGGCAAAGTGCTCGGGCACCCCGGCGCCGGCACGAATATAGCAGCCCGGTTCTACGGTCAGCACCATACCCGGCTCGAGCGGGCGCCACCTGCCCTCGCGCTTGTAGTCGCCGGCGTCGTGGACGTCGAGGCCCAGCCAGTGCCCCGTACGGTGCATGTAGAATTTCCTGTAAGCCTCGCTTTCTGCCGCCTGATCGACGCTTCCCGCAAGCAGCCCGAGGTCGAGCAGCCCCTGTGTCAGGACTTTGACGGCCGCCTCGTGCGGTGCGCTCCACGCATTGCCCGGCTTCACTGCAGAAATCGCCGCCATTTGCGCTGCCAGCACCAGTTCGTAGATGTCCTTCTGCGGACCGCTGAACTTCCCGCTCACCGGAAACGTGCGCGTGAGGTCAGAGGCGTAGCCGTCCAACTCGCACCCCGCGTCGATCAGTACCAGGTCGCCGTCCTTGAGCACGCCGTCGTTCTGAACGTAATGCAGGATGCAGGCGTTGGCACCGCCGGCCACAATCGGCGTATAAGCCGGCGCCTGCGCCCCGTGACGGCGGAATTCATACTGTAACTCCGCTTCGATTTCGTACTCGGCGCGACCCGGCCGCATCGACCGCATCGCGCGCCGGTGAGCTCCTGCCGAAATCGCCGCGGCGCGGCGCATGATCCCCACTTCC
>MERG01000357.1:2770-3495 GCA_001771985.1 Betaproteobacteria bacterium RIFCSPLOWO2_12_FULL_62_13
GCATTTCATCGAGCACGGCATGCACGTCCTTGATTTCGCTTGGCGCAGCCACGCCGCTGCGCGCACGGCCGCGCACGGCGTTGATCCAGCCCACGACGTGCGCGTCCCATGCGCCGTCCGCCCCGAGATGGCAGAACACTGTGTCCTGGTTTGCCAGCAGCTCCGGCATCTGCTCATCCAGTTTCAAAATGGAATACGCCTCGTCGAAGCCGAACCCCGCGCGCGCCGCCTCGGGCCCGTAGCGGAACCCATCCCAGATCTCGCTTTCCCGATCCCTGTCGCGGCAGAACAGGATACTTTTCGCGGCTTCCCCTCCCACCACGACCAGCACCGCCTCGGGCTCGCGGAAACCCGTCAGATAATAGAAATAGCTGTCGAAACGGTACGGATAATGCGAATCCCGGTTGCGCGGGCGTTGGGGTGCGGTCGGCACGATTGCGATGCCGCCGGCCATTGCGCGAGCGAGCCGCGCCCGCCGGTTTGCGTAGATCTCGATCGCGGTCATTGCAGAAACGAGGATTGAAAGCGCCTATTTAACGTCGCAGCGCACCCGAACGCAAGCGAACGATTACTCGCCGTCTTCGCGATATTGAGAATCGAGCAGCGCCGCCCAACGGCTTTCGAACGGCGCGAGCCGCTCGGCGAACCCCTGCAGATCTGCGAGGCGCGCACAGCGTGTTCCCATTCGGGATCGACAGCGAGCGCCTCATCGACGGCGGGTTCGT
>MERG01000357.1:3522-23233 GCA_001771985.1 Betaproteobacteria bacterium RIFCSPLOWO2_12_FULL_62_13
ATCACTGCCGCGCACCAACAGCCGCTCGAGCCGCGCCAGGCGCTGCGGCGTGCCGACGTCGATCCACACCCCAGCATAATGCTCGCCCCCTACTCTGCGCTGCGCGATCGGTTCGCGCAACAGCGCCACAAGCTGAAACTTGGCGCCGCGTGCCACTGGCGAGAACAGGGCAGGATGATAAACACCGACGCCGCTGAAAGTAAAACGCGCGCTGCCGCGCGCAGCGATCATGCCGCCATCAAGAAAGAAGTCTCCCCGGGGATGGTGGGGCGGATTATCGACCAGCACCAGATGCGCAAGCTCCCCGAGGCACGACAATCTCTGCGCTGCCGCCGTGAGGCGCGCAAAATCGAAATCGGTGTAAACGTCGCCGTTGACCGCCACAAACGGCGCTTCTCCGAGCAGCGGCAGCGCCGCCGCGATGCCGCCCGCCGTTTCCAGCGCTTCACGTTCGCACGAATAGGCAATGCGCACCCCGAAGGCCGCGCCGTCGCCGAGCGCGCTCCGGATCAGCTCACCCAGGTGGGAAACGTTGATCACAATATCGGCAATCCCGCACCGCGCCAGCCGTTCGACCAGCCGGGCGATCAACGGCTTTCCCGCAACCGGCAGCAAGGGTTTGGGTATGCGGTCGGTGAGCGGACGCATGCGTTCACCGCGGCCGGCAGCAAGAATCATCGCTTTCATGCGATACGCCAGGAGTTTGTCGGACTTTGGGCCGACAAACCCCTCAGGTGTAGCCGACCGACGGCTGCCGGCGCTCGATCCGGTCAAGAAGCGCAAGCAGGGGCGCAAGCTGCGCGTAGCGCTCACACACGCCGCGTGCATAACGCAGAAAACGCGGGGTGTCCTCGACGTAGCCGGACTTGCCATCGCGATGGCGGATGCGCGCGAAAATTCCCAGCACCTTGAGGTGGCGTTGCAGGCCCATCCACTCAAAATCGCGGTAAAACGTCCCGAAGTCGGCGTTGACCGGGAGCCCGGCGCGCTTGGCCTTTTCCCAGTAGCGCACCGTCCAGTCGAGTACGCGTTTTTCGTCCCAGCTCACAAACGCGTCCCTCAACAACGACACGATGTCGTAGGTGATCGGGCCGAACACCGCGTCCTGAAAATCGAGGACGCCAGGATTGGGATCGGTTACCATGAGGTTACGCGGCATGTAATCGCGGTGCACGTAGACCCTGGGCTGTGCGAGGTTGTTAGCCACGAGGAGCGTTGCGGTTTTCGCCAGCATCTCCCGCTCATGGGCGTCGAGGGTCATCCCGATATGGCGCGCAAGGTACCACTGCGGGAACAGATCGATTTCGCGCCTGAGCAGCGCTTCGTCGTACGGCGGCAGCACGTCCGGATGACTCGCGCGCTGCAGCCTGATCAGCGCGTCGACCGCGTCGCGAAACAGTTCGTCGGCGTTGGCTGTGTCAAGCGCTTCGAGGTAAGTCCTCATACCGAGATCGGTGAGCAGCAGGAACCCGCGTTCCGGATCCTGCGCCAGGATCTCCGGCACGTTGACGCCCGCCGCGCGCATGAGCGCTGCGACACGGAGGAACGGCCGGCAGTCTTCACGCTCGGGGGGCGCGTCCATCGCGATCCACGAACGATCGCCGACAGATATGCGAAAATAACGACGAAAACTGGCGTCCGCGGAAGCCGGCGACAGAGAGAACGAACCCGCACCGAAGCGGGCCGCCAGCCATTCCCGAAGCAACTCCAGCCGGATATCCGGACAGGTTTCCAAGCGATTGCCTAAACACGGAAATTGTGCGATTTTAGCATTTCAATCCGGGTTGCCCCTCTCCGATGCATAAGCCGCGAACAATACGCATCTCGCTTGCCGTTCTGTGCGCGCTCCCGCTTGCAGCGGGAGCCCAGGAGGGCCTCAAGCTCAAGCCCCATCCAACGCTCACCTTGACCCCACCGTCTCATCCGGAGGCGGCGCCGGTGTTCCTTGAAGCCGACACGCTCCGGGGACACGAGGACAAGGAGACCGAGGCTGAGGGCGGGGTGAGACTGCGCCGGGGCGGCCAGGCGGTTTTTGCCGACTGGCTGCGCTACGACAAGCGGGAAAACGAGGTCACCGCCGTCGGTAATGTCCGCATCGAGCAGCGCGGCGACGTGATCGAGGGCGAGCGGCTGCGCTACAACCTCGAAACCGACCGCGGCTTCATGGAAAAGCCGCGCTACACGCTGACGCCGGTCCCGACCGCTGCGGCCCCGGCTCCAGCGCCGATCAAGCCGCGCTTCACGGACGTCGATGCGCGCGGCCGCGCCGAACGGTTGCTGTTCGAGGGCGCGCGGCAGTACCGCGCCCAGCAGGCGGAGTACACGACCTGCGAGCCGGGCAACGACGATTGGTATATCCGCAGCAAGGACCTGCAGATCGACAAGAACCGCGATCTCGGTGTGGCGCGCGATGCCAGCATCGTGTTCATGGGGCAGACGATTTTTTATTCGCCCTATCTGTCGTTTTCGCTTCACCAACAGCGCAAGTCGGGATTTCTCACGCCGCACTACGGCAGTTCCAGCAAGAGCGGGGCCGAGATCACCGTGCCGTATTACTGGAACATTGCGCCGAACCGCGACGCGACGATCTCGCCGCGCCTGCTCACCAAGCGCGGCGTCCTTCTGAGCAACGAATTCCGCTATCTCGAGCCCGCCTACAGCGGCGAGGCGCGCATCGAGGTGCTGCCGGGCGACCGCCAGAAAGACGACGTCACCCGGCATGCGATGTTCCTGCAGCACCGGCAGGCGCTGCCCTACGGCTGGTACGGCGCGCTCAACCTGCAGCGCGTGTCAGACGACACCTATTTCACCGACCTGTCGACCCAGATCAACCTCACGTCGCAAGTGCTGCTGCCGCGCGAGGGCGCGCTCTCGCGCGGCGGCAATTGGGGACGCGGCGGCGCCTACGGATTTACCGCCCAAGTACAGCGCTGGCAGACTCTCCAGGCCGATGTGCTGGCGCCCATCACGCCGCCATATAACCGGCAGCCGCAGCTCACCCTAGCGGCGCAAAACCAGGATGTCTTGCACAGCGACTTCGACTTTATCGGCAATTTCATTGATTTCGATCACCCGACGCTGGTCAACGGCAGGCGCCTGATGGCCTATCCGAGCCTGAGCCTGCCGCTGCAAATCCCATACGCCTACCTCACACCCAAAGTCGGCGCGCACATCACGCATTACGCGCTCGACAAGAGCACCACGACGCTGCCCGATTCGACGCGCGCGCTGCCGATCTTCTCCGCCGAAACCGGGATCGTCCTCGAACGCGACACGACGCTCACCGGACAGCGCCTTGTCCAGACGCTGGAACCCAAGCTCTACTACGTTTACATTCCGTTCCGCGATCAAAGCCGGCTTCCCAATTTCGAGAGCGGCGTGCAGGACATCAACCTGGCGACGATCTTCGCCGAAAACCAGTTCAGCGGTCATGACCGCATCAATGACGCGAACCAGGTCACGCTTGGCGTCACTTCGCGCTTCATCCACTCGGATACCGGAAGCGAGCGCCTGCGTGCCGCGCTCGCTCAGCGCTATTACTTCCAGTCGCAGCGCGTGACGGTGCCTGGCGTGCCGCCGCGTCCGAATCAGAGTTCGAGCTCGGATCTGCTCGCAGCGCTGAGTGGCACGATCGTGCCGCATTGGACTGCCGAAATGGGTTGGCAATACAACACCGATCTCTCGCAGACCCAGAAATTCAACGCCGGAGCGCGCTATCAGCCGCAGCCCGGCAAGGTGCTCAACCTTGTCTACCGCAGCACCGTCAACTCGGTCAGGCAGACCGACATCTCAACGCAGTGGCCGTTTGCCAGGCAGTGGACGCTGCTCGCGCGCTGGAACTATTCGCTGCTCGACGAGCGGACCCTCGAAGCGCTGGGCGGCGTCGAGTACAATGGCGGTTGCTGGGTCTTCCGAATCGTCGGACACCGCTTCGCGACTGCCACTCAACAGGCGTCGACGTCGGTTTTCCTGCAACTTGAATTGAACGGAGTGTCGCGTATCGGCTCTAATCCGTTGGATGTGCTACGGCGTAACATCGTCGGCTACGTGAGACCGGACGCCCGGCCCATACGGCCCGGGGGCGAGCGCATGCCCGGTCCTTGACATTTCCACCCCACGGGAACGTTATTTGGCAAGAGGGAGTAACGACTTGCGTGTGCTTCTTTATTGTTGCGCGGCGGCGCTGATGTTCCCGGCGCTCACGCGGCACCACGTTGTTTGGGCGCAAAAGCCACGGCCGGTTACCGTGCTTGACCGCATCGTCGCGGTCGTCAACGACGAAGTCATCACGCGCCTCGATCTCGACGAACGCGTCAGGATCGCCAGCAAGCAACTCCAGCAGCAGGGCACGCCGCTGCCCTCTCGCGAAGCGCTTGAAAAGCAGCTGCTTGATCGGATGGTTACCGACCGCGTGCAGCTGCAATTTGCGAAGGAGACGGGGTTGCGCGTCGACGACACCGAGCTCGACCGGGCGATTGGCCGCATCGCCCAGGAGAACAAACTTACGCCGCAGGAGTTGCGCCTGGTGCTCGAGAAAGACGGCGTGCCCTTCGCGAGGTTCCGCGAGGACATTCGCAACGAGATCGTGATGACGCGGCTGCGCGAGCGGGAAGTCGACACCAAGGTCGTCGTGACCGAGGGCGAGATCGATAACTTCCTCAGTCTGCAACAGGGGCAGCAGGGCGGCAACGATGAATACAATCTCTCGCATATCCTGGTGATGGTGCCCGAGAACGCCAGCCCCGAACAGATCCAGGCGCGGCGCGGCCGCGCCGAGCAGGCCTACACCCAGCTCAAGGGTGGCGCCGACTTCCGCCAGGTGGCAGCGGCGTTTTCCGAGGCACCCGACGCTCTGCAGGGCGGGATGATGGGTTGGCGGCAAGCATCGCGGCTGCCGACATTGTTCACCGATGCCTTGAAAACCGTGAGCGCCGGAGAACTGAGCCCGATTCTGCGCAGCCCCAACGGCTTTCACATCCTCAGGCTCAACGACAAACGCGGAGGGGGGCCTCCGGTGATCGTGCAACAGACCCGCGCGCGTCACATTCTGATCAAGACCAACGAACTGGTGTCGGAAACCGAGGCGCGCAGCCGGCTGCGCAATCTCAAGGAACGGCTGGAGAACAATGCCGATTTCGGGGCGCTCGCCCGGGCGCATTCCGAGGACGCAAGCGCCACAAAAGGCGGCGATCTGGGATGGCTTTCGCCCGGCGACACGGTTCCGGAATTCGAGCGCGCGATGAATGCGCTGAAGCCCGGGCAGATCAGCGACCCAGTGCAAACTCCTTTCGGCTGGCACCTGATCCAGGCGCTGGAGCGGCGCAATGAAGACCTGTCGAAGGAGCGGCAGCGGTTGATGGCGCGGCAGGCGCTGCGCGCGCGCAAATCGGACGAGGCCTACCAGGAGTGGGTCAGGCAACTGCGCGACCGGGCGTATGTCGAGCTTCGCCTGGAAGAAAGGTAGTGTTGAGCGTCAGCATTCCAGTCATTGCGGTCACTGCTGGCGAGCCGGCCGGCATCGGCCCCGACCTGTGCGTCGCACTCGCCCAACGCGATCTTCCGGCGCGGATCGTGGTGATTGCCGACAGGCGATTGCTGCTCGAGCGCGCCCGCTGCCTGCGATTGCCGCTCGAATGCACCGATTTTGCGCAGGGACGCGCGCCGGCGGCGACCGCCCGCAGGCTCCCGGTTCTGCATGTGCCGCTCGCCGCGCCGGCGCACCCCGGCAAACTCGATCCCGCCAACAGCGCATACGTCCTGCGGACGCTGGAAGTCGCGGCAGACGGCTGCCTTGAGGGCGCCTTCCACGCCATGGCGACCGCGCCGGTGCACAAGGGCGTCATTAACGACGCCGGTTTCGCCTTCACCGGGCACACCGAGTTTCTCGCAGCGCGCACCGGCGCCAAGCATGTCGTGATGATGCTCATCGGCGGCGGCATGCGGGTGGCGCTTGCGACCACACACGTGGCGGTAAAGGACGTCGCCCGCAGCATCACTCGCGACGGACTCGAAGCGACCCTGCGCATCGTTCGGCGTGACCTTGTCGAACGCTTCGCCCTGGCGCGGCCGCGGATCGCGGTGGCGGGCCTGAATCCGCACGCCGGCGAGTCGGGGCACCTGGGGCGCGAGGAAATGGATGTCATCATCCCGGTGCTCGAGAGGCTGCGCGGGCAGGGCTTCGACCTTATCGGGCCTCTGCCTGCCGACACGTTATTCCACCCTGAAAGGTTGCGCGGCTATGACTGCGTGCTTGTGATGTACCACGATCAAGGTTTGCCTGTGCTCAAGTACGCGAGCTTCGGTTCCGGCGTCAACGTGACCCTGGGCCTGCCGATCATCCGCACTTCGGTCGACCACGGCACCGCGCTCGATCTCGCCGGAACCGGCGGGGCAGAAATAGGTAGCCTGACCGAAGCGGTTACGCTCGCAGCGCGACTCGCGCTGCGCAGCAAGGAGCGCGCCGCTGCACGGCATGCGCGCGCGCAGTGACCCGCGGGTTATCCATGCGCCACGTTCCGCGCAAACGGTTCGGACAACATTTCCTGACCGACGAGGCGGTCATCGCGCACATCGTCGCGGCGATCGCCCCCCAGCCGGCAGACCGAATGATCGAGATCGGGCCGGGGCTCGGCGCACTCACGCGGCCGCTTCTCGCGCGGCTCGAGCATCTGCACGTGGTCGAAATCGACCGCGATATCGTTGCCCGGCTCAAACGCGCCTTCCCCCCGGAGCGGCTGACCGTTCACGAGGGCGACGCGCTGCGATTCGATTTCTCCGCGCTCGGCCCCCGCCTGCGCGTCATTGGCAATCTGCCCTATAACATTTCGACACCACTCCTGTTCCATCTTGCGCGAAGCGCCGCGGCCATCCACGACATTCACGTCATGTTGCAGAAGGAGGTCGTTGCGCGTATGGTGGCGCAGCCGGCTTCTGCCGACTACGGACGGTTGTCGGTGATGCTGCAGTACCGCTTTCAACTGGAAAAAATCCTCGACATTCCGGCAGCGGCGTTCCGCCCTGCCCCCAAGGTGGAGTCGGCCACGGTGTGTATGGTGCCGCTGCGGCGCGGCGCCGTGGAGCGCTGTGGCGAGTCGCTGTTCACCAAGCTCGTCGCGGCAGCGTTCTCGCAGCGGCGCAAGACGCTGCGCAACACGCTCAAGAGCTGTCTCGGGGAAGACGACTTTGCCGAGCTCGGCCTTGACCCGCAAGCCCGAGCGCAGGAGCTTTCGGTCGCCGACTTCGTGCGAATCGCAAACCACGTCGCGGCGCGTGATGCCGTTCAACGGCGGATGAACTGAAACGAACGGATCGCGCCCGTCGTTCGAAACGCGGACGGGCCTTGTGAGGGGTCAAGCGCCCTTCCTCTGGACAAACTCGATCTTGTAGCCGTCGGGGTCTTCGACGAAAGCGATCACCGTCGTGCCGTGCTTCATCGGCCCGGGTTCACGTGTCACCTTGCCGCCCCGTTTCTTGACTTCCTCGCAGGCCCGGTAGGCGTCCTCGACCTCCACCGCGACGTGGCCGAAGCCCGTGCCGAGGTCGTAGGACTTCGTGTCCCAGTTGTGCGTGAGCTCCAGCACCGCTGCTCTTGATTCGTCGTCGTATCCGACAAACGCATTCGTGAAGCGGCCGCTCGGGTAATCCGTCTTGCGCAGGAGCTTCATTCCCAGCACCTGGGTGTAGAAGTCGATCGACCGCCGGAGATCGCCGACGCGGATCATGGTATGCAGGATTCTCATATTTCCACCATCTCGAAATCGTCTTTCCGCGCTCCGCACTCGGGGCAGGTCCAGTTCATGGGCACATCCTCCCATCGGGTGCCCGGCGCGATGCCCTCGTCGGGCAATCCCGCGGCTTCGTCGTAAATGAACCCGCAGACGAGGCACATGTAGGTCTTGTAGACCTTGGTGTCCGCCGTTGTCATGTCTTATCGGTGCGAGGCAAAATTGAGCTAGAATCCAATTTTAAACGATCCACCCCGCCTTCTCACAACCATCCGCGCAGCGCCGCCCGGTCACTTTGTGATGTCCGATCTGCCGCCCATCGTTCTCGTGTTCGCCGCCACCGATCCTTGTGGCGGGGCGGGGTTGCAGGCCGATATCATGACGCTCTCCAGCATGGGTTGCCATCCGCTTTCGTGCGTGACCGCGATCACCATACAGGACACGATGGGCGTGGAAGACGTGCTCGCGATCGATCCCGAGTGGGTCGCCGATCAGGCGCGCTGCGTGCTGGAAGACATGCCGGTCGCGGCGTTTAAGATCGGGTTCTTGGGCAGCGTCGAGGCGATCGCTTCGATCGCCGAGGTCGTGTCCGATTATCCGGAAATACCGCTGGTGCTGGATCCGGTGCTCGCTTCGGGGCGCGGTGACGAGCTTGCGACCGAGGAAATGATCAACGCCATGCGCGAACTGCTGATACCGCAGACCACGATCATCACGCCCAACAGCCTCGAAGCGCGACAACTCGCCGCCGATGATTCGGACGAAAATGACCATCCCGAGCTTGCCGAATGCGCGCGGCGCATCATTGCGAGCGGCTGCGAATATGTGCTGATCACCGGCGCGCACGAACATACGCCGGAGGTTGTCAACACCCTCTACAATCAGGACGGCGTCCTGCGCAGCGACTCCTGGCAGCGGCTGCCGGGCGCCTACCACGGATCGGGGTGCACGCTCGCCTCGGCGATCGCGGCGACGATCGCTAACGGACTGTCCATCGGCGAGGCAGTGAAAGATGCCCAGGAATACACCTGGCAGACGCTCAAGTCGGCGTTCCGGCCCGGCATGGGCCAGCAGATCCCCGATCGCCTGTTCTGGGCGCGCGAGGAAGAGCAAACGGACGAGAGCGGTTCTCGTGAGGGCTGAGGCGTGAGGCACGCGGCGTGGGCTGTCGGGAGCAGGATTTCGGGTCTGTATGCCGTCACGCCCGACGAGCACGACACGGCCCTGCTGGTGGCGAAAGTGCGCGAGGCGCTGGCTGGTGGCGCAAGACTGGTTCAATACCGCAACAAGTCCGCCGATACCGCGGTGCGCCGCGAACAGGCAGAAGCGTTGCTTGAAACGTGCCGCGCGTACGGCGTGCCGCTCATCATCAACGATCATCTCGAACTCGCGCTGCAGATCGGCGCCGACGGCGTGCATCTGGGCGGCGAGGATGGCTCTATTGCCGCGGCACGGGCGAAGCTCGGGACGGAAAGAATCATCGGCGCTTCGTGCTATGACCTGCTGCAAAACGCGCGTGATGCGCGACGAGCAGGGGCCACGTATGTCGCGTTCGGCAGTTTCTTTGCCTCGGAGGTTAAACCGAGCGCGGTGCGCGCGCCGCTGGAACTGCTGCACGAAGCCAGGCAAATTCTCGCGGCGCCGGTCGTCGCGATCGGCGGCATCACGCAGGAAAACGCCTGGCGGCTCATCGCCGCCGGTGCCGACAGCGTGGCGGTGATCTCGGCGCTGTTTTCCGCGCCCGATATTCGCGCGGCAGCAAGGCAATTCAGCGACCTCTTCAAATGAAACGCAGCCAGAAACTTTTCCAGCACGCTCAGCTCATCATCCCGGGGGGGGTCAACTCGCCGGTGCGCGCGTTCCAATCAGTGGGCGGCACGCCGCTTTTCTTCCAGCGCGGCAAGGGCGCGCTGGTCTGGGATGTCGACGGCGCGAGCTATGTCGATTATGTCGGCTCGTGGGGACCGCTCATCGTCGGGCATGCGCACCCGGACGTGGTCAAGGCGGTGGAACAGGCCGCCGGCCGGGGATTGAGTTTCGGCGCACCGACAGAGGCCGAAGTGGCCATGGCCGAACTTCTCTGCAAGCTCGTGCCCTCACTCGAGCAGGTGCGGCTCGTCAGCTCCGGCACGGAAGCGACGATGAGCGCGATCCGGCTCGCGCGCGGATTTACCGGCCGGTCGAAGATCGTGAAGTTCGAAGGCTGCTACCACGGTCATGCCGACGCGCTGCTGGTCAAGGCCGGCTCTGGCGCCCTCACCTTGGGTCAGCCCTCCTCGGCGGGTGTGCCGGCGGAAACCGCCGCGCACACCATCGTTCTCGAGTACAACAACGAGAGCACACTTGAACATGCCTTCGGGCGCGAAGGCAACGAAATCGCCGCGGTGATCGTCGAGCCGGTCGCCGGCAACATGAACCTCGTCGCACCGCGCCTGAGTTTTCTGGAGCTGCTGCGCAAGCTCTGCACCAGGCACGGCGCGGTGCTGATTTTCGACGAGGTCATGACCGGATTCCGCGTCGCGCTGGGCGGGGCGCAGCACCTCTACCGCGTCGAGCCCGACCTCACCACTCTCGGCAAGGTGATCGGCGGCGGCTTGCCGCTCGGCGCGTTTGGCGGACGGCGCAAGATCATGCAGAAAATCGCGCCGCTGGGACCGGTGTACCAGGCCGGCACGCTTTCCGGCAATCCGGTCGCGGTCGCGGCGGGACTCGCGACGCTCAGGCTGGTTCAGGCACCGGGGTTCTACGACAAACTCGCGGCGACGACGCGACAATTATGCGAAGGGTTTACCGCCGCCGGGCGCGCGCACGGCATCGGCTTCTCCGCGCAAAACGTCGGCGGCATGTTCGGCCTCTACTTCCGCGAAACACCCCCGACGAGTTACGCCGAAGTCATGCAATGCGACAAAGACGCCTTCAACCGTTTCTTCCATGCCATGCTGGCTGAAGGCGTCTACTTTGCGCCGTCGGCCTACGAGGCGGGATTCGTGTCGGCTGCGCACCGCGCGGCGGAAATCGAAAAAACAATCAGTGCCGCGACAAAAGTCTTTGCGGCATCGAAATAGCGGCTGGCGGCACTGCCCAAGCTGGGAACCCCTTCGCGGACCCCCACGGCAACCTGCACGACGGGCTGGCGCTCCGGGCGGCAGTTCTCACGTTAAGACATTCAGCCTGGTGCCGGTACTCCTTGCGCCCGCTTGCTCGCCTTCGCCCGCCCGGCTTGTCTACCACGGAGTCGTCTCGCCGTTGATCGATGCTACCGGAATTGCAACCGATTCAATCGCCTCACGGCATCGTGCTTGGACGCGGTCGTCTGATTCAATTGGTTCTGCAAATAGAACAGCTCGTGCTCGACTCCCCCGCGTCTTGCCATCGCCGAATGATCTGCCGGGTCTCTTGACACCGAATCCAGCTCGCGCCGCGTCCACAGAACCTCGTGGTTCAAGAAGCTTTCGCGCTGTTCAAGACCAGAAACCGTTGCGCGTAAGCGGTTGATTTCCCTTTGGCGGGTCCGCTCTGCTTCAAGTTTGCGCGCGGCCTCCGCTCGGCGTGCCTCCTGCTCCGCCCTTGCCCGCCGCAGTCGTTTCGCGTGTTCTCTCTCTTTCTCGCGCTCCGCGGCTTCCTGATCCTCAGGCACGCCCTCGCCGTCGGCAGCGGCGAGGATAACCCCGCTCGTCGCTGTCGGCGCGGGACTGGCTGCCTTCGCCGGGTCGCAGGGGCTTCCCTTCGCATCCTTGAATGCAGTTCGAGGCGCATTGCCAATAACATGAAGACACGCCAGGCAACGCGCGGCTGCCGCGCCGGCAAAAAATCCCGTCTCCGCGGAGACCGCGGCATAGCCCAAGCCGGGCGGCAGCAAGAACGTCAGCAACGCCATATGAACTAGCGCGCCCCGGGTCGTCTTCACATCGATTATGCTCGTCGCAGACCGCTCTTTGCCTACACTTGCTTCGACCGGCCGCCGGATACCGCGTTCACGGAGACGCGAGCGCCCGCATGCCGCCCCGGACCAGAACTCAACGAAGTCCTGCGATATATTCCGCGAGCGCTTTGATCTCGCGGTCGGAAAGTTTGGCGGAGACTGCCCGCATCATGCGGTTGGGATCGTTGGTGCGCTCGCCGGCCCGAAACGCCTTGAGCTGCGCTTCGGTGTATTCGGCGTACTGCCCGGCCAGCCGCGGGAACTGCGCTGGCACCCCCGCACCGTCAGGCAAGTGGCAGGAGGCGCAGGCCGCGACCCCCTTGGCCATGATGCCGCCACGGTAAATCGCTTGACCGAGCCTGGCGAGTTCCGGGTCGCGGGCTGCGCGCAGCGTCGGTTTCTGGCCCGCAAAGTAGACCGCGAGATTGCTCATGTCCTGAACCGAAAGGCTGCTGACCATACCCACCATAACGGCATTAGACCGCTCCACCGCCTTGTCGCCCTGCGCCTTGAAGTTCGTCAACTGCTTGAATATATACTCAGCATGCTGCCCGGCAAGGCTGGGATTGGCGGGGGCGGGACTGTTCCCGTCAGCGCCATGGCAGGCGGCACACACTTGAGTCACGATTGAGCGTGCCTTGGCGGGGTCGCCCTTGACCGCACCCTGGGCGTAGGCCAGCGACGAAATCAGTGCGCCAGCGATCGCCGCCAAGGTCAGGTGATAACTCACGCTTGCTCCTCGATATTTCGCTTAACCCGAAAATCCCGCATTGTATAGTAGCCGGGGTTCGACATGCCAGTTCGTGAGCGAAAACCGGCACTTATGCCACTGTTTGGAAAAACCCAATTCTTCCGATCCGTGCACGACCTGCCACCGGACGCCGGGACTGAAATCGCGTTCGCCGGGCGCTCGAACGCCGGGAAGTCCAGCGCGATTATGGATGCGCGCCACCTATTCAGTGTTCTCGATCGCCAGTTGTTGGAGTGGGCGGCACCGCTCAAAAAACCGGCTCACGTGTTGCTGACGAAAGCAGATAAACTGAGTAAGCAGCAAGCGATGACTACGTTACGGGAAGCGCAATCGCTGGCGCGCCATCACCCAAGCTGCGGGATACAGCTTTTTTCCGCCGCCTCCGGCACAGGGGTCGCGGCTGGGCGAAAGGTCATTGCGCAATGGCTGAATCAACAATAAAAAAACCCCCGGTTAAAGGGGAGTAAAACCGGGGGTGAAAAGCCTTAATAAGGATTAAGGCGCCCGCTCAGGGAGGAGAAGCGGGAGACGATAAACATCGTCTAAAACATAGGACGGATATAATCGCAAATAGTTCCCGCGTGCAGGCAGTAAAATTCTTCCATTAATTCAATAAAATACACCATGAACATCCTTGGCCGATTCCCCGCCGTGCGTATGCGCCGTATGCGGCGCAACGAATTTTCCCGACGGCTGATGCGCGAGCACCGGTTGAGCGCCGATGACCTGATCTACCCACTGTTCGTGATAGACGGCAAGAGCCGCAGCGAACCGGTGCCTTCCATGCCCGGCATCCAGCGCTACACCCTCGATAAATTGCTGCCGCATGCCGAGCAGTGCGCAAGACTCGGCATTCCGGCGATCGCCATTTTCCCGGCCATCGATCGCAAGCTGAAGACGGCTGACGGGCGCGAGGCGACAAACCCCAAGGGGCTGGTGCCGCGTACCGTGGCGGGCCTCAAGAAGCGCTTCCCGGAATTGGGCGTGATCACCGATGTCGCACTTGACCCCTACACTACTCATGGCCACGACGGCGTCATCGACGCCACCGGCTACGTGCTAAACGATGAAACCATCGCGGTGCTCGAGAAACAGGCGCTAGTCAACGCCGCAGCCGGCGTGGACATCGTTGCCCCGTCGGACATGATGGACGGTCGCGTGGGCGCGATCCGCGCCGCCCTGGACCGGAAAGGGTTCATCCTCACGCGTATCCTTGCTTATTCCGCAAAGTACGCGTCGGGCTTTTACGGACCGTTCCGTGACGCAGTGGGCTCGGCGAAGGACCTTGGTCGCGGAAACAAGTTCAACTACCAAATGGACCCGGCCAACAGCGACGAAGCGTTGTGGGAAGCCGGCCTTGATCTTGAGGAAGGCGCGGACATGGTGATGGTGAAGCCTGGCTTGCCGTATCTTGACATCATTCGTCGCATCAAGGACGAATTCAAGGCGCCGACCTACGTCTATCAGGTGAGCGGCGAATACGCGATGCTCAAGGCTGCCGTGCACAACGGCTGGCTCGAAGAGCGACGCTGTGTCATGGAGGTGCTGCTCGCGTTCAAGCGAGCCGGCGCCGACGGGATTCTCACCTATTTCGCGCTAGAGGCCGCGCGCTGGCTCAAGCAAGACGCATAGCATCTCAGCTTTGCGCCAACAGCGCCTCGACTGCCCGCGTCTTGGCGCGCTCCAGCGCCTTTCCCTCCAGACTGGTCTTGAGCGGCGCGCGCAAGTCGCGCGTCGACAGCACGGTGAGCTGGATATCGACGCCGCCGTCGTTGACGGTAAATACCGGCACCGTCCGCACATGCTCCCCCGAGTAAAGCCGGCTCTGCGCGGTCCTGTATGGAATCCGGCGGTCGATCAGATAGAGTTCCAGCGCCTTGACGTTGTCGGTATAAAGCTGCAAGTCGATATCGGCATATTTCCCTGCGTTGCCGCTCAGCACCGAACCCGTCAAATAGGGGTTGAATTGCGCGAGCGCGCGCATCGCACCGAGCGCTTTTTCGCGCAGTTGCTTGAGACGCGAACGGTGCTCGCTCTCCTGGTAGAGCTGCTGGTAGGTATGCAGCGCGGCGTCGATCTCCTCGTTGGTCGGAAGCTGCCGCGAGTCCCGCATACCGGCCTGCCGCGCCGCTTTGCGCTTGGCGAGCGCGTAATCCTCGATGCCGTCATCGGCCATCAGCCGCGCGGCCAGGTGTGCAATGCGGCTGCGCGTGTCGTTGCGACCGTGCTCCTTGGCCATATCGCGCCTGCTAAAACAACTGGTTCCTGACCTCTTCCGGCGCCCCGTCGCCACCGAGCCCCGCGCTCGCAACGCCCTCTTCCGCCGGAATGAATTCCTGGTAGAAGAAATCCACGACGCCTGAGTTTGCGTCCGTCATGCGCATACCTGTGTCCGGGTTGACGCGTACCGCGACCACGCCATCCGGCGGCGCGAACGGCTGTTCGGGCACAGCGTTGAGCGCCGCTGCCACGTAATTCATCCAGATCGGCAGCGCCGCTCTGCCGCCGGTTTCGTTACGGCCCAGCGTCTGCGGCGTGTCGAATCCGAGCCAGGTTACGGCCACCAGACCGGTGTTAAAGCCGCAGAACCAGGCGTCGATGAAATCGTTGGTCGTGCCGGTTTTGCCGGCGAGATCGTTACGGCCCAGTTTCATCGCGCGTGCGGCGGTGCCCACGCGCACCACGTCGCGCATGATGCTGGTCATGATAAACGCGTTGCGCGCGTCGATAACGCGCTCTGCGCCTTCGCCAGCGCGCAGCGCCGGCGCCTCCATCACCATATCACCGCGTGCGTCCGCGATGCGCTCGATGAAATAGGGTGTGACGCGGTATCCGCCGTTGGCGAAAATCGAATAGGCCGCGACCATCTGCAGCGGCGTCACGTTGCCGGCGCCGAGCGCCATGGTGAGATAAGGCGGGTGCAGTTTCGGGTCGAAACCAAAACGCGTGATGTAGTCCTGCGCATATTGCGGACTGATTGCCTGCAGGATGCGCACCGACACCAGATTTTTCGATTTCACTAGCCCTGTGCGCATTCGCATCGGGCCTTCGAACTTGCCGTCGTAGTTTTTCGGCTCCCACGGCTCCGATCCGGTCTGGGTCGCGGTAAACGTCAGCGGTGCATCATTGATGATCGTGGCCGCGGTGAAGCCCTTTTCGAGCGCCGCCGAATAGATGAACGGCTTGAAGCTCGATCCCGGCTGACGCAGCGCCTGGGTCACATGGTTGTACTGGTTGTGGCTGAAATCGAAACCGCCGACCAGCGCACGGATCGCGCCGCTGCGCGGGTCGATGGCGACCAGGCTCGCTTCCACGGCCGGCAGTTGCGTGATCTGCCAGCGGGCTTTGTCTCCCTTCTGCACCCGGATGATGGCGCCGCGCCGGATGCGCTGGTTGGGACTCGCTCTCTTCGCCAGCATGCGGCTCGCGAACTTTAATCCGTCATCGGCGATCTCCACCATCCCGCCGCCCCTGCGATACGCCTTCACCCGTTTGGGGCTCGCCTCGATCACCACCGCGACATGAATGTCATCGCTGTTGGCGGCTTCCTGAAGGGCGTCCTCCAGGGCTTCGTCCGTGAGGCCGGCCGGCAAATCGACAAAGCCTTCCGGACCGCGATAGCCGTGCCGGCGGTCGTATTCCTGGACGCCACGGCGCAAGGCGGTGTAAGCGGCCTCCTGGTGCCGGGTGGACAGCGTCGTATACACGCGGAAACCTCTCGTGTAGGCGTCCTCCCGATAGCGCTCGAACATCGCCTGGCGAACCATTTCGGCGAAATGCTCGGCTTTCACCGCAAACTCCTTGATATCCTTCTTCATGGCGAGGGCCTGTTTATCGGCTTCAGCCAACTGGGCGTCGCTGATCATTCCCAGCTCGCGCATGCGCCTGAGCACATATTGCTGCCTCAGCTTTGCGCGCTTGGGATTCGCGATCGGGTTGAAACGGGACGGCGCCTTGGGCAGGCCCGCCAGCAGGGCGTGTTCGGCCAGTGTCAACCGATCAAGCGGCTTGCCGAAATAAATCTGCGCGGCTGCCGCGAAGCCGTAGGCGCGCTGGCCGAGATAGATCTGATTAATGTAGAGCTGCAGGATCTCGTCCTTGCTCAAGTTATGCTCGATCTTGAACGCGAGCAGCATTTCGTTGAATTTCCGGGCGAGGGTTTTTTCCTTGGATAGAAAAAAGTTGCGGGCCACCTGCATGGTGATGGTGCTCGCGCCCTGACGCACGCCACCGGATACGAAGTTCGACAGCGCCGCGCGCGCGACACCGACGTAATCAACGCCGCCGTGCTGATAGAAGCGCTCGTCCTCCGCAGCGAGGATCGCGGCGATCATCTGCCTGGGAACGGCGTCGATCGCCACCACCGCGCGTCGCTCTTCGCCGAATTCCCCAATCAGTTGGCCCTCCGCGCTGTAGACCCGCAGCGGAATCTTCGGCTGGTAGTCGGTAAGCACTTCGAGCGACGGCAAAGTAGGATAGACGATGATTGCCGCAAAGGCGACGAGCATCAGTCCCCCCAACGCTGTGGAAACCACAAGTAATAGTGGAAAGGCCCACCAACGCATCGACATTTAGTACAGCGCTAAGATAAAACGCCCGGATTCATGGCGCCGCAGTGTTGGTTTTAAGCCACAGATCATTGCACTGCGCGCCAAATTCATGCAACGTTACATGATGTAGGCCGCAATTATAGGGGGCTCAGCGGCGCAAGCGAAATCAAAAACAAAACACTTTACACCTTGAATAGTTGTTGCTAGGATTTAAAGTAAACTATTGGCATCCTGCCCTATAAACCTATGCTCAAAGGAAAATTCAGCGTCAACCTCGAAGCCCTTGAAGGGCTGTTCAAGCCCAAGACACCGGCACTGATCGGTGCTGATATCAGTTCGTCCTCGATCAAGATGGTCGAGATCGCCGCCGCCGGCAAGGGCCTGTACCGGGTCGAGCGTTACGCTGTTGAGCCCCTGCCCAAAGACTCGGTGGTCGACGGCAACATCAATAACCTCGACGCCGTGAGTGAAGCGTTGAAGCGGTGTCATAAGCGTCTCGGTGGCAATATCAAGAATCTCGCGATGGCGCTGCCAACCGCCGCCGTCATCAGCAAGAAAATCCTGGTGCCGGCCGGGCAGCCCGAGGAAGATCTGGAGCTGCAGGTCGAGACCGAAGCAAATCAGTATATCCCGTTCGCGCTCGACGAGGTCAATCTCGACTTCCAGGTGCTGGGTCCCGCGCCCACCAGCCCGGACGACGTCGAGGTGCTGATTGCCGCTTCGCGCAAGGAGAAAATCGAGGATCGGATCGCGGCGGCCGAAGTCGCCGGTCTGAAAGCGATCGTAATGGACGTTGACATTTTTGCGAGCCAAGCGGCTTTCGAGCTCGTTCAGAGTCAGTTCCCCGACAACGGCAAGGATCAAAATATCGCGATCGTCGATGCCGGCGCGACCATGATGAACGTCAATGTGCTGCGCAACGGCCAGTCGATATACATGCGTGAGCAGCCGTTCGGCGGCAACCAGCTTACGCAGGAAATCCAGAACCGCTTCGGACTTTCGCCGGAGGAGGCGGAAGCGGCCAAGCGCGCCGGTGGACTCCCGGATACCTACGAATCCGAGATCCTGCAGCCGTTCATGGACATGCTGGCCCTCGAAGTCGCGCGCGCGCTCCAGTTCTTTTTTACGTCCACGCAGCACAACCAGGTCAACCACATCGTGCTCTCGGGTGGCTGCGCGGCGATCCCGGGCGTCGATGTGGCTGTGACAAAACGCACGCAAGTCAACACCGTGATCGCGAATCCGTTCGCGAACATGGCATTGTCTTCGAGAATCAAGCCCAAGAACCTGGCGCAGGATGCGCCCTCGCTGATGGTGGCGTGCGGCCTGGCGATGCGGAGGTTTGATCCATGATTCGCGTAAACCTGCTGCCCCACCGTGAGATTCGCCGCCAGCGGCAGCAACAACACTTCTTCATCATGCTCGGCGTCGTTGCCGCACTTGGCGCCGTGATCTGGGCGGGGGTACACACCTACCTTTCCAACGAATTCACGACCCAGCAGAGCCGCAACCAGCGCCTCCAAAGCGAAATAGGAAAGCTCGACAAGCAGATCGAAGAAATCAACAAGCTGAAGGAACAGACCGCTGCGCTGCTCGCGCGCAAGCAGGTGGTCGAGACGTTGCAGGGTAATCGCTCCGAAGTTGTGCACCTGCTCGATCAGTTGGTGCGGCAGCTGCCGGATGGCGTCTACTTCAAGGCGATCAAGCAAACCGGCAACAAAGTGGCGATCAGCGGTTTCACGCAATCCCAGGCGCGCGTGTCGACGTTGATGCGCAACCTCGAATCCTCAGCTCACCTTGAAAATCCCGGCCTGGTCGAAATCAAGGCCTCGCAGCAGGGTGGAATGCGGACGAATGAATTCATGCTCAACGTCAACATCACGCGCGTCACGGCGGTGCAGAAACCTGCGCCCAAGCCGGTGGCGGGGAGGGGGAAATAGAATATGACCCTGGACGAACTAAGGCGGCTTGACCCCAAGAAGATCGGCTCGTGGCCGGCATTGCCGAAGCTCGGCGTGTTGCTGATCGTGCTGTTCCTGATCGTATTTGCGGGCTACTGGTTCGACTGGCAGCAACAGATCGACGAGATCAACGCCGAGAAACAGAAGGAGGCGCAGTTGCGCAACACGTATACGGAGAAGCTCAAGATCGCTGTCAATCTGCCGGCGTACCGCAAACAGCTCGACGACATCGAAAAACAGTTCGGGGCGCTGCTGAAGCAACTTCCGGGCAGGGCCGAGATGGACGCATTGCTGATCGACATCAACCAAGCCGGGCTCGGCCGCGGACTGCAGTTCGAATTGTTCAGGCCAGGCACAGAATCGGTGCGAGATTTCTATGCCGAGTTGCCCATCACCATCAAGGTCACCGGCAATTATCACGATATCGGCGCCTTCGCGAGCGACATTGGCAAGTTGTCGCGCATCGTGACGCTGAATGACGTCGCGCTCAGCACGGCAAAGGATGGCCTGGTAATGGACGCGACGGCGAAGACGTTCCGCTATCTGGATGACAGCGAACTTGCACAACAGAGGAAGGCAGCGGCCAAAGGCAAGCCCAAGCCCGCCGCGGCGAAGAAATGACGCGCGTAAACCTTTTCATATCGATCGGTTGCTTGGCGCTTGCCGGGTGAGGCGAACAGCATTTTGAATTGGCGCAATGGATGGACGCACAGAAGACGATTGTGCAGCGCGCCCCGGTTCCGCCGTTGCCGGAAGTCAAGCCGTATGAGCCGTTCACCTATGACGCCTATGACTTGGTCGAC
>MERG01000357.1:23301-25414 GCA_001771985.1 Betaproteobacteria bacterium RIFCSPLOWO2_12_FULL_62_13
CAACCGGCGCAAGGAACCGCTCGAAGCGTACCCGATCGAGAACCTGAAAATGGTCGGCATGCTGCAGCAGAGGAAAGAGATGCACGCGCTCGTGAAAACGCCGGACAACAACCTGTTCCGGGTGACGGCCGGCAACTACATGGGACAGAACTTCGGGCGCATTACCGGCATTACGGAAACCACAATCATGCTAAAAGAAATCGTTCAGGACAGCAGCGGCAGTTGGGAAGAGAAGGATCAGACGCTGCAGTTGCTGGATCAGGAGGCCAGAAAATGAGACTCTCCCCCCAGGTGATGTTCCGCGCATGGCGTGCCACGCTGGCTCTTTTCATTGCGTCGGTGGGCGTCTCGGCGTGGGCGCAGGTGAACAGCATCGAGGCCATCAGCGTTTCCCCGCAACAGGCCGGCAAGATCATCGTCAGGGTGACGCTCAAGGATGCGCCCGCCAGTCCGCCCGCCGGGTTCACGGTCACCAACCCGCCACGTATCGCTTTCGATTTTCCAAACACGACCAATGCACTTGGCCGCAGCATGCAAGAAATCGGCGGAGGCGACCTGCGCCGCATCAACGTGGTGCAGGCCGGGGCGCGCACCCGTATGGTGCTGGAACTGACGAAAAGCTTGAGCTATGACACCCAGATCGATGGCAGGGCGGTGCTCATCACGCTGCAGGACACGGGGACGGCGGCCGCCGCAGCGCCCGGCATGGCACAGCCGTTCGCCCAGGCGCGCCCAGCCGATCAGAAGCACAGTTTGCGCAATATCGACTTCCGCCGCGGCGCCGGTGGCGAAGGGCGCATCGTCGTCGATCTTTCCGACAATGCCGTGGGTATCGATATCCGACAGCAGGGCCGATCCATCATCGTCGATTTTCTCAACACCGCTCTCCCGAAAAACCTCGAGCGGCGGCTCGACGTGACCGACTTCGCCACCCCGGTGCAGACCATTGACGCCCTGACCCAAGGCAGTAACGCGCGGCTGCTGGTCACCCCGCGCGGCAACTGGGAGCACTCCGCTTATCAGACGGACAACCGCTTCATCATCGAAGTCAAACAGCTCGTTGAAGACCCCAACAAGCTGGTGCCGGGCACCCGTCCAGGCTACCGGGGCGAGAAACTGTCACTTAACTTCCAGAACGTGGAGGTGCGTGCGGTGCTGCAGGTGCTGGCGGATTTCACCGGGCTCAACATCATCACCAGCGACACGGTGACCGGCAGCCTGACGTTGCGGCTCAAGGATGTGCCGTGGGACCAGGCGCTCGATATCATCCTGCAGGCCAAGGGTCTCGACATGCGCAAGTCCGGCAACGTGGTATGGATCGCGCCGCGTGACGAGCTGGCGACCAAAGAGAAGCTCGCGCTCGAAGCGCGGCAGCAGATCGCGGAACTGGAGCCCACACACACCGAAGGCTTCCAGTTGAATTACCAGAAGGCGCAGGACGTCCAGGGGTTCCTGAGCACCGGCACCCAGCGCTTGTTGTCCAAACGCGGCAGCGCGGTGGTCGACGCCCGCACCAACACCGTCTTCGTGCAGGACACGCCAACACGCCTGGAGGAGATCAGGAAACTCATCCGCCAGATCGACGTGCCGGTGCGCCAGGTCATGATCGAATCGCGCATCGTCGAGGCTTCCGACACGTTCAGCAGAAACCTTGGCGTCCGGCTGGGATATCATGACGCGAGGGGGTGGGGCGTTCCCAGCGCGAGCAGCGGGGTGCGCATTCTGCCTGGCGCCAACCTGAACGACACGACGTTTCATTCCGGCCAGGTTGCCACGACCCCGGTCTTGAACGATTTTACGAATGTGAACCTGCCCGCGGGGAACATCGGCGGCAACCCGGCGGGCGTGTTTTCGTTCATCCTGTTCAACACTGCCATGACTCGATTTCTGAATCTCGAGCTCTCCGCGCTGCAAGCCGACGGCAGGGGCAAAATCATCTCCAGCCCGCGCGTGATTACGGCGGACAAGGTGGAAGCCACGATCGAACAGGGCACGGAAATTCCCTATCAGCAGGCGACCTCGAGTGGCGCGACCTCGGTCTCGTTCAAGAAGGCGACGCTCTCGCTCAAGGTCAAACCGCAAATCACGCCGGACGACAACGTGATCATGACGC
>MERG01000358.1 GCA_001771985.1 Betaproteobacteria bacterium RIFCSPLOWO2_12_FULL_62_13
CGCGAATATCAGCTTGATCGACCGTCGCTTCAGACGGCCCCGTCGCGTTCCCTATCTGGCAATCGGGTCTTGCCAATCACTCACAATACTTCGTGGGGTGGGACTGTTCGACTCCGTTGACACAGAAAGCCATATCAGCACGTCGTGTCCGGTGGTTTGCGGCTTGATTCGAGAGCCCAGAACGAGGTCATCGATCAGCGTGGCAAAAAGAAAATCTCCCGGGTCACCACGAATCTCACAAACAGTTCGCCGAGCAGCAGCGCAACCACTGTCGATAACAGCACCAACCCGATCGGAACGAATTTCCTAAACAAAAACCTGACCCTCTCGTATCTACTCAAGCCTGGATACCTCCCTGCCAGTTAGACTTAATCGAGCTCGAAGGCGGTCTCGTAGTTCTGTTTGAGCGCGGGGTCCTGGCTTTCCTTGCGCAGGTAGCAATTGCCGACGGCAAGGACGTCAAGCTCGGTGCCCATGAAGCAGCGAAACGCGTCTTCCGGCACACACACGATGGGCTCTCCGCGCACGTTGAAGCTGGTGTTCACCAGGACCGGATAGCCCGTCTTGCGCTCGAAGGCGGACAGCAACGCGTGATAGCGCGGGTTGGTGTCTTTGTGCACGGTCTGGACGCGGGCCGAGTAGTCGACGTGCGTGACGGCGGGGATGTCGGAGCGGGGCACGTTGAGCTTGTCAATCCCAAAGAGCTGTTTCTCCTCGACCATCATTTCGCGACGCCGGGCCTTCACCACGTCGGCCACCAGCAGCATGTACGGGCTGTCGTTATCGAGATCGAACCAGTCGCTGACGCGATCGCGCAAGACGGACGGAGCAAAGGGCCGGAAGGACTCCCGGTACTTGACCTTGAGGTTGAGCGTTTTTCGCATGGTCGGCGAGCGCGGATCGCCCAGGATCGAGCGATTGCCAAGCGCTCGGGGGCCGAACTCCATTCGCCCCTGGAACCACCCGAGCGCCTTGCCCTCTGCCAGGTCTTCCGCACAAGTGGCGATCAACGCCGACTCTTCCAACAAGTCGAACTTCGCGCCACAACTCTTCAGGCGCGCCTCAATTTCCGTCTGGGCAAATGCGGGTCCAAGGTATGCACCCCGCATCGCATCCCCGTTCACGCGCCGCTCCTGACCCAGTTGCATGTGATAGCCAGCCAGCGCGGCGCCCAAAGCCCCGCCTGCATCTCCTGCTGCGGGCTGGATGTAGATCTGCTCGAAATGCCCGTCGCGCAGAACCTTGCCGTTCGCCACGCAGTTGAGCGCAACCCCGCCTGCCAGACAAAGATTCCGGATGCCGGTCTCCTTGCGCAGCGATCGCGTCAAACGCAGCACGACTTCTTCGGTCACCGCCTGAATCGACGCCGCGAGGTCCATGTGTCGCTGCGTCAGGAGCTGGTCAGGTTTCCGCGGAGGCCCGCCGAACAGGTCGTCGAACTTCGCGTTAGTCATGGTCAGGCCGGTGCAGTAATTGAAGTACGACAGATCGAGCCTGAACGATCCATCGGCCTTTACGTCCATCAGGTTCTTGAAGATCTTGTCAGCGTATTTCGGTTCGCCATAGGGCGCGAGCCCCATGACTTTGTATTCGCCGGAGTTGACCTTGAATCCGGTGTAATAGGTCATCGCCGAATACAGGAGACCCAGTGAATGCGGGAAGTGGATCTCCTTGAATACCTCAAGGCGGTTCTCCTTCCCGATCGCGGCGGATGTCGTCGCCCATTCTCCCACGCCGTCCATCGTCAGTACGACGGCCTCCCCGAACGGCGACGGGAAGAAAGCGCTCGCCGCGTGGCTGAGATGATGCTCGCTGAACAACAGCTGTTCGTTCCAGCCGCCGCTGCCATCGATTTTGGCGAGTTCCTTGTTCAGCAGGTCCTTCAGAAAGAGCTTTTCCCGCAACCACAGGGGAATCGCCATCGAAAACGACTTGATCCCGCGCGGCGCGAAAGTGACGTACGTCTCGAGCAGCCGTTCGAACTTCAGGAACGGCTTGTCGTAGAACACGACGCGGTCCACGTTGCCCAACTCGACGCCGCCCTCGGTCAGACAGTAGCGGAGCGCGTGCACAGGAAACCGGGAATCGTGCTTCTTGCGCGAAAAGCGCTCTTCCTGTGCCGCAGCGACGATCCGACCGTCCTCGATCAACGCGGCAGCGCTGTCGTGATAGAACGCAGAGATCCCGAGAATGCGCAAGTCCCTGTCCTGTCAGAACAACGTGTAAATGAACGGGGCCACAGCCGAACCCTGGGCCAACACGAGCAGCACGCCCAGGAGCGCCATCACCACGAAGATCGGCCATAACCAGTATTTCTTGCGGGTGCGCATAAACGCCCACAGCTCTTTGATCATTGCCATAGTGGTTTCCTAATACTGATTGGTCATGGAATCGGGCGGGGGACCGGGTGGCTCGCGCAGTATCCAGTATGAATCGGCGCCGGGGTCGCGTTTGAGGCGCAGCGGATCTTTCCCGGTGCGCCGAATCACTGCCCCGATCGGCGTCAACACGCCATAAAACAGGACACCCAACGCAATCGGGCTGACCACCTTGCCGAGCAGAACGCCGAGATTGATCCACAGCCGGTTAAGCCCCGCGAGCAGTGCCGGCTTCACTAGCGCAACCAGCCCAAACCCCGCGGCCAGGCCAGAGGCCCACCATCGCGGAGTTTCCCCGTGAAACAACGGCCAACCGGCAATCAGAAGAAGCACACCCGCAAACACCAGACCAAAAGCGCGGTCGGACGATCCCTCTACATGCTGGTCCCGCGTCAAGTCCTCGTGCACCATAGAAATCTCGGTTTCAGTAACAGCGGGCCGAATTCGGATGCATGCGGCCGCCTTCGAACATTATGACATGTTCGATCACCCCGAATGCACTGAACTGAAATTGCATCACCGATCTCTTGCGCTGCGGGACAGGAGTTGACGCATAGCGCCGAGCAAGAATAGTGTATTGGTCACTAGATAACGCTTCCATAGGCGGCGCGGCTCGGACCACAGGCGATGCAGCCATTCGAGTCCGTTGTGCTGCATCCATAGGGGTGCACGCTTTATGCTACCCGCATGATAATCAAACGCTGCGCCGACCCCAACCATTACGGCACGAATCCGCCCGCGGTGTGCCGCCATCCATTTCTCCTGCTTTGGACAGCCGAGGCTGACAAACACCGCTCCAGCCCCCGATTCATTGATGCGCGCAACGCTTTCGGCGTCTTCCTCTTCGGTCAGCGCGCGGAAAGGCGGCGAATAAAGCCCGGCAATCCTCAGAGCCGGATAGGCGGCCGTAAGCACAACGCATAATTTTGCCAGCGTCTCGCCGGTGCTGCCGTAAAAATAGACGGCCTCGCCGCGCGACTCGGCCAGCGCAAAATACCGCCACATGAGGTTGGCGCCACTGATCCGCTGCTGTTCGCCGAACCCCAGCCGCCGCAGCATCCAGAGCACCGGCATGCCGTCGGGCGTCGCCATATCCGCTTCATTCACGACCCGCAGAAACTTTTTGTCCTGCGTGGTCGTAACCACTGAATGCGCGTTGCAGAGGCACACATAGCGCGATTCGCGCGCCGCGGCCCACGCAGAAACGCGCGCCAGCGCTTCATCCCATGTCAGCGCATCGATGAAAGCGCCGAGTACGTACGCCCCGCGTCGGACGTTTTCACCGCTCATGGATTGCTGGCCCGTGGCCGCGCCGCGGCAATCGCGTCGGCATAGATAGTCATGAGCTGGCGGTAATTCACCGCTGGCGTATATCTTGCCTCGTACTCGCGCCGCGCGTTTGCGCCCATCTCGCGCATCGCGGCAGGATTATTTTCGGCCCAGGCCATCTTCTGCGCGAGATCATCGGCGTTGCCTGCCTCGAACAACAGGCCCGTTTCGCCGTCCCGGACGATTTCAACCATCGCACCCAGCCGGCTGGCAATCACGGGAAGGCCGCAAGCAAAAGCCTCCACTACCGTGCGGGGGAAATTCTCGTACCAAATGCTCGGCACAACAAGACAGGTAGCCTCGCGCATTCGGGTATAAATAGTTGCCGGGACCTGCCAGCCGAGCAGGCGAATACCCGGCGAGGCTTCCAACGACGACTGTTCCGGACCGGTACCGATAACATCGATGACTGCATGCCGGCGTGTCGCGGCGGCGCGCGCGAGGACACGCGTCCCTTTCTCTGGCGATAGCCGACCGACAAACAACGCTCCCGAGCGCTGCCGCTCATTTTCAGTTACCGGCAAATCAACAAAATTTGGCTTGACGGAAATCTGCTCGCCCGGTAACCCGCCTGCAATGAACTTGGTGCGGCTGAATTCAGTCAGCGCGATGTAACGGCTCACCTTGGTCCGGTAGGTACCGATCATTCTGTGCACGCCGATCATCGACGCCAAAACGGCGGTCTGCGGTGCCGATCCGCGATAGCAGCGATGGCGGACAGCCGGCCAGGGAAACCGGCCGAGGCAATCCTCGCAGACGCGGCCTGCGCGCAGGAACATCGCCTGCGGGCACATCAGGCGAAAGTTGTGTAGCGTCTGAACAACGGGTATGCCGCGCCGGTCTGCCGCCCAATAAAGTGAAGGTGATATCAACGGGAAGGTGTTGTGCGCGTGGATCACATCCGGGCGGGCCTCTGCAATCAGCTTGCCCAGATCACGACTTGTCCTGCGCGACCACAGGGTATCAAGAGCGGCAGCGAGGGTCCGCATGTCTCTCAGCTCGTCGTTATGCCGACGATATTCGGTCACCGCATGGCCGCGGCTGCATAACAGCACCACCTCCGCGTCGACCACGGCATCTTCGCCACCACGCATCTGGTAGCTGTTGTGTGCGACGAGAACGCGCAGGCGGGACATATGTTCAACGTGCCGGGAGGTCGAGCGCCGCCAGCACGCCGCGTCGGAAGTTTTGCGCCATGTTGTCGACGGTGTAGTGCGCCGCGTCCGCCTTTGCTGCCGCGCCGAGACTGCGCCGCAGTGCATGGTCAGTGATGACGCGTTCAGCCGCCTCGACGAAATTATCCAGAGAATTGGCCGTCATGATGCCGTTTTCGCCGCTTCGCAAGTAATCGATCTCGGGCGAATGCAAGCCGCAGTCAGTCGTGATCATCGGCAGCCCTGCGGCGAACGAATCGAGAATCCCGAGCCCCACGAGCCCAGGATTGAGCATGACGTCGGCGGCACGGAGGCAGATGGCTTTTTTCATCCCGAACTTCACTCCGCCATACCGCAGCCAGGCGTGCCGCCGTGCCGCCCGCTCGATGATGTCGCGCTGCGGGCCGCTCCCCACAATAAACAGGACAAAGCCGGGAACACGCGATGCGAGACGCGCGCCAGCTTCGAGCAGGAACTCGAGACGCTTTTCCTGGTAGAGCGAACCGATGAACAAGCCGATCGGCCCGGCGCCCGTCTGCCAGCGGGTCCGGCAATCTTCGATATCCGCATCGGAGACGGAGTCACACAACCGCACCAGCTCGCTGCTGTCGACGGCATTTTGCAGATTGGTGATGCGGGTAACCGGAAAGCCGGATTCCTGCACCAGTCGGCTGGTTAGCCCCGTATAAGCGAACCACCAGTCGACGCGATTTGCAAGCACGCGCTTCAGGCGCTCCGACCATCCGTGGGGATTGGCCGACTGGAAATTGCGCCCATGCCCCCAGTATGCGAGTCGCTTGGGCCGTTTCACGGTCAAGGCCAACAGGTTGTAGAGAAGTTTGTTTTCCTGCGTCAGGATGACGAGGTCCGCACCGCGTGCAAGCCGGCCGGGATTGTGCCAGCACAGGCGATCGTTCAGGAAATAGCGGCAAGGCACGCGCTCAGCCCAAGCAATCTCGCCTTCGTTCTGTTTCGAACTCTCTGCATGCGCGGCTTGTCCGTGGACGAGTTCGAAGTTCACGCCGTCCGCCGCCAGCAGTTTGCGAACTTGCTCGAACAGGGGCACCAGGTAATGGGTCAGCTGTTGCTGCACGCACAGCACCCGCGGCGCCATGGCCGCGCGCGCCGCGTTTTCGATCCCTCTGGCTGCATTGTCAAAATTGTAAGGTTCCACCAGGCGCCGCGCGTTCGCGGCCATGCCGGCACGAAGTTTCTCGTTCTGAAGAAGGCTGGCCGCAGCCTCCGCCCATTTCGCTGCATCCAGTGGCAGGACATGGCCGTTAACACCATCCTGCACCAATTCGCCGGCGACACCCGCGTGCGGCGAAACCATTACCGGAAGGCCTGCCATGCATGCTTCATTGGCTACGACTCCCCAAGGATCCCACAGCGTCGGAAAAAGGAATAGCCGCGCGCCGAGAAACCAGCGCGGCACATCTGTCTGGCTCACATGGCCGGCGAAGCGAACTTCCACGTCATTGGCGATCGCGGCCGCGTGCACTCGCAATTGCGCCTCCTGAGAGCCGCTGCCGAGGATGGCGGCGCTCACACGCCGTCCCAGCATTTGCGCCACCAGCCTAGCCACCTCAAGGAAAAATCGCGCGTTCTTCACGGCAACCAGCCGCCCCGAGAACAGCAGGTCAACCGGCGGTTCGATCGGCGGCGCTCCTCTCCAATCGACCGACGTGTTGGCGCAAAGAGGTGAAAAGTAAATTCGCTCGTTAGCAACTCCATAACTGCGCAACAAACGTCGACCACCTTCACTCGCCGCGACGAATGCCCGGCTCCTCGCGAACATAAAACGGCGAACCTTGCGGTGGAACTCCGTCAATCCTGATTCGGAGCGATCGGTGCCATCTGTCATGGCGACGTGCGCGCACTTGTGGAGCCGCGTGTACGCAAACGCGTAAAGATGGGTCGGATTGAAGCCAGTAGTCACCACGACATCCGGCTTAAAGGCCTTGAGCCGGTCGTATATCTCAGGGTTGTCATGAATGAAGCGGCCTCGGTACGTATACGTGCGCCCTTTCAGGAACGTGTGTTCGTGGCGAAATTCCGGCAAATCCCAGCCTCGATCTGGCTCGCGCTCGCACGCGTAATAGACGTGAAGGTCGACACCGGTGTTCGCCGCGATATCGTTATAGACCGGAACCCTGTACGGAGCCGGGATATTAGTAACGATTGCCAGGCGCAAGGCGGCCCCTACAAGTAAATATCGGGAACGCAAAAAGCTTG
The DNA here is from genome assembly GCA_001771985.1 of Betaproteobacteria bacterium RIFCSPLOWO2_12_FULL_62_13. Taxonomy (GTDB): domain Bacteria; phylum Pseudomonadota; class Gammaproteobacteria; order Burkholderiales; family SG8-41; genus DSOT01. The sequence continues at coordinate 7,097 of MERG01000358.1, forward strand.
GGAGCGCAGTCATCAATACCGTGTAGGCACTTTATCTAACTTAAGAGAACTCTTGATATCAATTAGACAAATGCGTTGATCTCACTAACGTGCGGTAGGCCAAGGCAAATTGTCACTCTTAAACAGCACTGGGCTAGCTCCTAATGGTACGACTCTTTCCGCCCCCTTCTGCATAACCTGACCATCCAATGTTTCGTACTCCATGACGCTCCATTGGGAGGGAATTCGCCACATGGTGCTCGCGCCAGCAGTATTCCAGGCCACCCTAGCAACCCGCTGACCCCGCTTCACGTCGCACTCCCATTGGAAGGTCGAGCTTGAACGACAATTCTCGACGATCGCGCCCAACATCCACCGACGTACGGTGCCAAACGCCACGCCAGCGGAATTGATCTCCTTGTTGCGGCCGCTCGTAAGGCCACGAATCCTGTTGTCCCAAGCGTACCAATAGAACCTGCTGATTCCGGACGACGCCGCCAGCAGCAAGGAGCGCGCAACAAATCCTGCCGCATCCTGACCACTCAATACCCGCTCGCCGCCCGAACCCGTTTGCTCACCAGGATTCTCGATGACATATCCTGACTCGGTATTCCATATCTCCGTATTCGACATGCCATGCCTGGCCAGAACTGTCCTGATGCCGGCGATGATTGGAAGCGTACTTTCTGGCGTTGGCGCATACAGGTGGAAGCCGACAATGTCCGTGAATGCCTTGCCCCCCAGACTGAGGTAGAGGTCAAGACGCTTTATGCCCTCATTTGCGTGGTCCATCGACGGTGCGATGACTTTGGCTCCGGGATCGATCCCCTTGATCACCCGATACGCCACACCGGCCATTTCAACCATCTTGGCGGCGCTGCCCGAATAAAAACCCGCCTTGCCGTCAGACCTAATCGTCTTCTCGATCTCGCTAAACCATGGTTCGTTCCAGATCTCGTAATACTTGATGCGCCCCTTGTACCTGCCAACGACCCTAGCAACATAGTTTTCCCAATCGCCAATATCGCGCGGCTCGGCTGCAACACCGGGCCCGTACGTGTATGTGGGTTCGTCGGGTCGCGCCGATGCCCAGCGCGGTGTCAAACCCAGCGTAAACACTAGGTCGACACCATTCTGCTCGGCCAGCAGGACAGACTGATCGAGGGTCCGGAAGTTCCATTGCCCTTTGGCTGGCTCGAGATCCCGCCATTTGACGTACGCATCCATTAGTCGCCATGAACCGAACGCTACCGAAGGCCAGCGGGTCACCGTGCCTTGATCAGAGCGCACGACGACATTGTGGATATGCATTCCAAAAAACTCTGGCGTTACGGGCACACTCGCCCGGTCACGCTGCTGTGAAGAGGATGAAACCGAAGCGGTCATCGCGCTCATTGCGAAAGTAGCCAGCACCAGTGACCAGGCGATTCCAGATCGCGAAGTGCGCCTGCCGCGCATTGAAACGCCTGGATTTGTTGTTTCGCTCATTTGCGTTCCTTTTCCAGACGTTGATTCCAGAGCCAGGCAAAGTAGCCTTCGAACCTGCCAATCGCTCGTGCGGCGTTCATTACTGCCCGAGTCCTACCGTACGGCGGCACGACCAGTCTCAGCAACGGCGCGAGAATGCCTCGCAAAATCACATAAAATGGCAGTCTGTGTTTAGCGTACAACGCGCCGGTTCCACGTGACCGGGCCCGGATGCGTGCGAACGTGTCGGACGTTGTGCCACCCGCTGAAACCTCAGCCCAGGCGTGGTGCACGACTGCATTCGGAATATACCTCACGTTTGCTCCTCGCCTGAGGCAGCGCATCACGAGATCTGTCTCCTCTCCGGCTCCGAACCACCTCGAAATGCCGAGATTCTCGTCAAAGCCGCCGATTTGCTCGACCACCTGCTTGCGGAAGAACAGGGTGATAGAACTGGCGGATGCCTCACGAAATTCACGCATGCGATCCCAGGTCAGGCGTTTCGGCTCGCCGCCAACCGGATCCTGCTCGTGCCAGCGACCCACCAGGCCGTCCAGATCTGCAGACGAACTGAAGTTTGCGAGGATCGTTTCGATGAGGTTCTTCTCATACCAGCAATCATCGTCGGGAAAACCCACGAGTTCGTTGCGTGCCCGGGCGATCCCATAGTTTCGCGCCTTGGAGAGATTGCGTTCTCCACATTTCAAGTGCACGACCTCCACTCCTGCGTCTCTGAGAATGGCGACGGGTCGAACCAGGCTGTCGTCTTCGTTCTGATCGACCACAATGAGTTCCATGTCGCGAGACGACTGTTCCTTGAGGGATTTGAAAAATCGCTCCACCTCGCTCGCCCGGCCCACGGTTGCCATCACTAATGAAATCTTCATGCTGTAGTTCCGCTACCAGACAAGAAGCCATTTCGGCATTATGCGACCCAGCATCGCGCTCTCGGCCGCACTGAACGGCCGCAGCAGGCGCGCCGCAATCAAGAAACCCAACAAGCTGCCCGTAACCGCCGCCAACAGGGTGATCACGGTAGGCGCAGGCTCTCTAAAAGCAAATAGCGCGGCGTAGGCGAGTCCTACGGCAGTACCGATTCTTAGCAATCCAGAATAGTCGACCTGATAAGGGTAGCCTGCCTCACGCAATCCCCGTACGAGCACAATGTTTGATATGACCTCTCCTGTCCCAACCGCCGCGATCAGACCCCAAATGCCCCAATCGAGTGCGAGAAGCGTGATCACAAGAGGAAGAATCAGCAATGACGACAGAGCGGCACGGCTCCAGAGTGCGGGTTGATTCAACGTGTTCACCACCATCTCCAATACCTGGCGATGGCTGAATGGAAGCAGCACGGCGATCAGCGCGATGACGTATGCCTTAGCATCGCCGTACTTGTGATTGCTCAGCAGATCAAGAATGCCGCCGCCGAATACCGCGACTGCGAGCAGCACCGGGCACAGTGCAAATACGCTGACCTTGTAAATGAGGCTCGCCTGCTGATTCAGACGAGCGAAATCCCTGCTCTGTGCGAACGAGGCGATCACGACAGGACGGATCAGGCCGACGAAAAGCGAGGCGGGAAGGTATCTTCGTACCTGGTCAGAAAGATTTCGCGCGAATCCGAAGACAGCAGCGCGGTCCACACCGAGTTCTCTGCTTGCGATGAGCATCAATACTTGCGATCCATAAAGGAGACTCAACACCAGACTGAAGTAATTGTGAATTGCCATTTTGGCCATCTGGCTTATCGACGGCCCATTCCAAACCGGCTTTTCTTCGAGACCGCTGATGTCTGCATGAAGGTACCGGACAAGAAGCACGCCTGCGATCGTCAGCCCCAACGCCGATCCGCCCAATTCAATCGAGACCAGAGTTTGCAGTGAGACAATGCCGGACGTCAGGTTCTCCGAGCCCAACACAGCCAGGATAGTTACGCTGCGCGTGAGGAGACTCAGCTGGGACCGCCCCTGGAGCAGCAGGGAATCGAGCATATGGTCACGAAGAAAGCGCGCCATGCCCTCGGAAACAAGGATCAGGACACACAGTCTTGCCGGCACCCCATAATCCCCGAGATGCATGTATTGCAGAAGTACCGGCATTGCGACCCACAACGCCAGAGCGAGGATCGTGAGGGTTAGGAGCCGCAAAGCCGCGACCCCGGCGAGAAAGCGGACGAATGCACGCTTACCCGCGCTCAGTCGGTATTCAGGAAGATAGCGAACCGTCACCCAGTCGACCCCGACCGTCGACAAAGCTACCGCGAGATCGATGCCTGCGACCAGGGTTACATAAACTCCATACTCCGGAATGGACAACAAGCGCGCAACCAGAACAAAGAGCGCGAATCCGCAGAGCGCAGAGGCACCCTTGCCAAGAAGCAAGTGGCGTAGGCCACTTCTTAGCCTGGATACCGAGTACGGACTCTGATCGGACATTGATTGTGAAACGCCATTCGCCGGCCACCTATGTCGGTACGAGACTTGCACACGACGACGGCGAGCTTCCGCCTCGATGTCGCCGGAGACAACATCTATAACGCACTCGCCGTGGCGTCACCCGGAATTACTATCCGACGATGCCAGTAACCGACGAATCCCACCATGAACACGATCAAGAATCCCGTGGCAGGCAGATATAGCGCATCGGAGTTGTAAGGCAACATGCTCAAGACGAGCATCAGGCCGACCGTCGATACTTCAAGGGCACACCTGTGAAACAGCGGAATCGACTCGTGGTTCGACAGGCGTGCTCCGCGCGCCGCCGCCATGAAAATGGTCACGACAAAGAATGCCGCACCCACTATTCCAACATCCCAAAGCAGGGTCGCCGCGGAGGTGGAGCCTATCTTGTATGGGAAGTATCGGAGTGCGACCTCTCCCGCGGCGAAGGCACTCAGGCGACTCGCCCCGACCCCATAGCCGAACAGCACCTGAATGAGGCTGCCGCGACTGTCATTGGCCCACAGCGAAAGTCCAGCGATTCGTCCTACCTCGCCGGTGCCCAAGACCATATTTTCGGGACTGAAAAAATTGCTAAACGATCTCTTCAAATGCTCCAGCGCGCCCAGGTTGCCGGGCGATGAACTCCAGTAGATATTGTCGTAAAGAATGACCACACCGGAGAGCGCCGCGGCGATGATGATCAGGGAAACAAGCGAGAACACGGGGCGGCGAAGCAGTTCGCGGCGATAGAGCAGCACGAACGCAGCCGGAACCAATCCGATGACGACCTTGATTTCGGCCAAACCAATGGTCACGATGATCGAGGTCAGAACAATCAAGGCGGACCATGAGGATAGTTGACGCCTTCTCCATAGGGCAAGCACCAAGGTCATCCCGAGAACCAAGACAAGCGCGAGCGCACCGCTTGCACCACCGCCTTCCGGATCACCGCCAAAGGTGCCAAGCACGGAATCCCAGGCAGCGTCATGCACACCAATCGCCCGCCGCCGGGATGCAACAAAGAAGTGTTGATACAAGGTAAATGGTAATTGAGTCAAAACCACGAACAAAAAGCTCCGCCAGATCTTTTCAAAGACGTGCTCATGCGGCGTCACGTTGAGCAGAAAAATCGTGAGCCCCCAAAGAAGCACGTAGTTCTTCGTGCCTGCAATCGCCTGAACGACCGGTATCTGATTGCCGATGCAGGAAACGACCAGGATCAAAATCAGGCCTAGGAATGACCAGATGAAGCCGGGTAGCGGAAGGGAGGGGCGCCTATATCCCCACCCGCGCCCTCCGCGTATCGCCTCTGTCAAGGCACGAAAGAATAGAAAGCCTCCGAAGATCGCCGGCAGCCATAGCGCCTGGTTAAACCGTCCGAAGTATTGCAGCAGACCGACCCCAAGTAGGGACATCAAAAACATGACCCACAGCACAACGGGAATCGGCGAGAACGAAAGCACGCCGAGCAGGACGGCACCTGCCAGACCCAGCGCGGCTTGAGGCGATCCAATGACGATCAAGAGCGCCACGAACACGGAAACCGAGATCGTCAGGCTCAAATAACCCAATCCCGGCAGCCGAACCGCCTTTACACCGAACATCGAAGGAGCCGCCAACTTGGAAGACATATCACCCATTCCAGCCCTGCGCATCAGATTCCCGGTAACGATTCCTGAACGCGGTCAAATGCTCGGCTGAGCTTGACTGCCGGATGCATTCCCGGCCCCTCAGGATATTCGCTCCAAATGCCGTGATCATCGAGTCGCACAATAACCAACGTACGCCGTTCGCAGCCCATCAAGAAGCAGAACCTTTAATTCCCACCCCAGCGACTGCAGTCGCGACACATCGAGCAGCTTTCTCGGCGTCCCTGCCGGCATCGTCCTATCGAAAATGATTTTGCCAGAGAATCCTACAGTGCCGCGGACCGATTCAGCCAATTGGCCTATGGAAACATCCATCCCGCAGCCAATATTGACCAACGGTGGCTCGAACCTCCCAGTCTTCGATTCGTCGCTGCCCAAGAGGCTGTCGTATTTGTCATCAGGCAGATTCATCAGCAACACGCAGGCATCCGCCATGTCGTCGCCGTAGGGAAACTCGCGCTGCGGATTGCCGCCGCCCCATATCGTCACCGCCTTGTCGCCGCGCACCCAGGCTTGGTGAAACTTGCTGATCAGCGCTGGAATGACGTAGCTGTTTTCCGGGTGGTAGTTGTCGCCGGGGCCGTACAGGTTGGTCGGTATCACCACAAGGAATTCCGTGCTGTACTGGCTGGTAATGCCGGTGATGAGTGCACTTTTTTTTGGTACGCTAGTCAAGGTTTGCTCATCCGGATCAGGCGTCGAACCGGCCGGCAAGCCGAGCGCGGTCTTTTTCGTTCATCGCGTCAAGCATGGCCTTGATGAATTCCTCTTGCTGCTGATAGGCGGCCTGACGATCGCGATCGATCGACGACACGCGCACGAGGAATCCATCCGGCACTTTGCCAGTCAGACCATAGCCGAGCTGCGCAAACTTTTGCTTCGTGCCGGACAATACGGCCGTATCACCGATCACGACCCAATAGGTAATCGGTTCGTTGCGGTTGTCCTGGGTTGCGACGAGCCGCTTGACTGGCAACTCGCCGTATTGCGTGGGCAAGGTCCCGGCGACGCTGTCGGACACTTCGAATCCTTGTGCCGCGTAGCACACTTCCGGCAGGTGCACTTGCATGCTGTCGCTCTGGTCGCCACCATACGCGATTGACAGCATGATGCGCTGGCCGGCAGGGTTCATATAAGTTCGGGAGAGGGTCTGGTTGTAGATCTTGTCGAGCTGCGCTTTCACGTCCGGACTCGGCTCGATCGGTACAATGGAAGTATCGATCTTCCAGTCGCCGATCTGCTGCGGAATCATCGTCTCCAGCACTGGTTTTTCGCGACTGTCGGCGAGCTTTTGCGTCGGTTTCATCGCCCACGCCAAGCCCGCACCCGCGCACATCAGCAAGCCGATGATGACTTTGCGCCTATCGATGGATCTCACGCCTTGCGCTTCCTGCCGAAAAAGGCGCCGGCCAAGCGCAGCAGCGCGTCGAAGCCGAACAGGATCATCAGCGCAACGACGAACAGCGCCATGCCGGCAAAATTGTGCGCAAAGCCCTGCCCCACCGCATCGCCGAAATAGTAGGTGACCAGCACCAGGGTCATCACGCGTACGATGTTGGCGCAGAAGGCGATGGGCAAGATGCTGGCCAATAGCAAGCCGTTGTGCAGCCAGCTCTTGTAGCGCATCAGATACAGATACAAGGCCCCCAGCGCGGAGAGGCTGAACATCGAGTTGATACCGGAACACGCATCGGCCACCAAGAGCTGGTATTGGCCGACGGTCAGCACGACGCCGTTGCGGGCGATCGGATAACCGGCAGCATACAAAAGCTGCTCGGCAATCGCAGACACGCTTTGCTTGAGCGGACCGGTCAACGCATCCACCAGGAAACCCGGCAAGGGCACCAGGAACGCAATGAATAGAACGGGAAACCAGAGAGCGCGCAAGGCCAGCCAACCGCGCGTAACAAGCAGCGTCCCCGCGAGAATGGGTGCGAGCGCGCCGATCTCGAATAGGAGAATGTCCTGGGAGCGACCCAGGGTGTAAAACAGCAGGCCAACCACGAGAAGTGTGAAACCCGCTCCCGGCGCAGTGCGGGTGGGGACGGCAAACAGCGCGTGCCGCCTGTCCCAAATCAGCCAGAGGATGACCGCCAGGATGATCGGGCCATGGGCTTGGTCTTCCGTTTTCCAGATGGTCGTTGCGAGGCCGTAGAAGGTCGGAACGTAGAGCACCAAGAGCCCGGCGGCTACGGGCAGCCATTCGAGGCTACTGGTGCCTTGGGAAGACTTTGTCTCGATGATGTAGGACATCTTAATCTTACTGCGTCAATAAAAACATGGTATTATGGTGGGCATCTCAAGTTATAGATGAGGTGCTGCCATGCGGATGATGAAACGAT
>MERG01000359.1:0-332 GCA_001771985.1 Betaproteobacteria bacterium RIFCSPLOWO2_12_FULL_62_13
GTCGTATACATGCCGTGGATCTGGCCGCCGATGATGTCGGTCAGCGCCGGGGCCGTCCCCTTGTAGGGCACGTGCAGCACCTGCGCGCCGGTCGCCGACCGCAGCAGAGCGAGGGCGATGTGCAGGCTGCTTCCAATTCCCGACGAGGCCCAACTCACCTTGCTGGGGTTGGTTTTGATGTAAGCGAGAAACTCACGCGGGTTGCGCGGCGGAAACCCGGGATTCGTCACGAGGATGAGCGGCGCATAGCCGATATAGATGACGCTTGCGAAATCACTGGCACGGTAGGCCGGAGCCTTGGCGAGCAGCGGCGAATTCACGATCGGTGCCGG
>MERG01000359.1:407-14978 GCA_001771985.1 Betaproteobacteria bacterium RIFCSPLOWO2_12_FULL_62_13
GGGCCGATTGTCGATCACGAACTGCTGTCCCCAAGCCTCGGTAAGCTTGCCGCCCACCAGGCGCCCGATGATGTCGTTGGATGCGCCCGGCGGGAACGGCACGACCCAGCGCACCGGCCTGCCGGGGTAATCGGCAGCCCCGGATTTGGCGTCCTGACCCACTGCCGGTGCCGCGGCACCCAGCAGCAGGCAGAGCGCCGTCCACCACCAACCACGCATGTCGTGTCGCATTTTCTCCTCCTCCGGTACCGCCGCGCCATGGGCGGCGGTTCGCGCGGGAATTCTAGCTTTTTTTCAGCACTTCCGGATTGACGACATTGATCGGGTTGCCCGAAGCGTAGGCAAGGATCTGGTCGAAGATGCTGCCGAACATGCTTTCGTAACCGGAGCGCTCCACGTAACCGATGTGCGGCGTGCAAAGCGCGTTGTCGAGCGCAAGCAGCGGATGCCCGGCGTTGAGCACCGGCTCTTCTTCGTAAACGTCGACCGCCGCCATGCCGGGGCGTCCGCGTTTCAGCGCTTCGGCGAGCGCACCGGGTTCAATCAGCCCGGCACGGCTGGTATTCACCAAAAGTGCCGTTGGTTTCATGCGCGCGAGATCGGCCGCGGTGACGATGCCGCGAGTAGCGTCAATGAATCTCAGGTGCAGGCTGATGGCGTCGCACTCTTCGAAAAACGCCTCGCGGCTGCGTGCCGGAACATGGCCACCGGCCCGGGCGCGTTCGAGCGAGCCTTCACGCCCCCAGACTTGCACCTGCATGCCGAACGCCTTGCCGTACCCCGCGACGACGGAACCGATGCGGCCATAGCCATAGATGCCAAGCGTGCGCCCATGCAATCCCGTTCCGAGAGTGGACTGCCAGCGGCCGGCTTTGAGCGCCGCCACTTCGCGCGGAATATGACGCAGCGCCGCGATCATCAAGCCCCAGGTGAGCTCCGCAGTGGGATACGACGGGCGGCCCGGATGCATGTCGGACGAGACGATCACGCCGCACCGCGCGCAGGCGTCAACGTCGATGTGCGGGTAGACGCTGCGCTGGCTGATGATCTTCAACTTCGTGAGCTTTTCCAACAGTGGCGCGCGGATCGGCGTGCGCTCGCGGATCAGCGCCAGCGCTTCGGTATCCTTGAGGCGCTCGGCGAGCACCTCGACATCCTTGGTGTGATCGTTCCAGATCGTAACGTCATGTCCCGCGAGCCTGGAAAAGCAGGCGAGCGTACGCACCGCGTTCTGGTAATCGTCGAGTATGGTGATGTTCATATCAGTGGTCAGTCGTCAGTGGGCAGTGGTCAGTCGTCAGTGTAATCAACTCGGGCCTTGGCCGCGATCTCCTGGGCGGCCTCGCGCGGAATGATGCCTAGCTCCGCCTGCTCGAGCGCAAGGGCAGCCTCGTAATCGTACCACGTCTGGACTCGGTTACGATCGTCGAAGATCGCGCGCAACTCGTCGGTGCTCCATATGTGCTTGAGCAGAGCGTCGTCAAACACGCCGGATGGCATGGCTTACCTCATGTGCTACCAAAAGATCAAAAGCATGAACGCGAAGGACGCAAAGGAACGACGAATGCTTTTCGAAATTGCGCGTCAGACGCGCTCAAGAATGTGCAGACCGCGCACGCGGTCGATCCGTCAGCGTAGCCTCCTACTGTTTCGGAATGCCGGCTGCCTTGATCACCTTACCCCACTTCAGAATTTCTTCCTTCATCTGGGCCGCAAGCTCCTCCGCGGTATTTCCCTCCGGTTCGATGCCCAGCGCGACCAGCTTGTCATTGACCTCCGGTTTCTTCACCATGGTCGCGATCTCGCGCTGCAGCCTGTTGAGGATCCCCTTCGGAGTTTCCGACGGCGCGAAGATACCGTACCAGGAGGTCACATCGTATCCCGTGACCGTCTCGCCGATGGTCGGAAAATCCGGCACCGCCTTGATCCGCCTGGGCCCGGTTACAGCGAGCAAACGCAGCCTTCCGGCCTTCACGTGGGGCACGACGGCGGAATAACCGGTAATCAGCATCTGCACCTGCCCGCCCATGACTTCGGACATCGCCGGACCGGAGCCTTTGTAGGGCACATGCACGATGTCGATGACGGCCATCGTTTTCAGCAATTCGGACGCCAGATGCGAGGTCGACCCCGTGCCGGAGGAGGCGAAATTGATCACGCCGGGTTTCGACTTCGCGAGCCCGATCAGTTCGCGCACCGACTTGGCGGACACGCCGGGATGCACCACCAGCGCCAGGTGAGCGGCGCCGACGCGGCTGATCGGGGCGAAGTCCTTGAGCGGGTCATATGGCAGCTTCGAACGCAGATTGGGCGAGATCGCCATCTCACCGTTCGCGCCGAGCGCAATGGTGTAACCATCCGGTGTTGCGTTTGCCAGCAGCGTCGCCGCCAGCGTTCCGCCGGCGCCTGGCCGGTTGTCCACGATAACCTGTTGTCCCAGCGCACGCGAAAGGTACTCCGCCGTGATCCGTGCCGTGATGTCCGTCGGCCCGCCCGGCGGGAAACCCACCAGCATGCGCAGCGGTTTGGTCGGGTAAGCCTGCGCAAACGCCGCACCCACATTCACCAGCGCGATACACACGAAGATCGCTATCCTGATCATGGCTTCCTCCTCAGCTTGCTTCATCCCGGTATTCACCGCGCCACATGCTTACCGCCTCCCACGTCGTCCGCCAGATTCGCAACATTCGTTTGTTCCCTGGTCTGCGAGTTAAGCGGTAACGTGCCATCCGCTTCAACCTGTGGAATTAACGCGACACGAGCAGGCTGTTGGTGTTGTGCGCGAGCATGCTAGTATATAGGCGCCGGCATGCGCGGCATAGCTGTGGTTTCGGCGCCCCGATCCATTCCGAATCCCGAATAACGCGAACGGTTTCCGATGCTTCCTCTCGCCGGCGTCAGAGTGGTCGAGTTCTGCCGAAGTGCTGGCCGAAATCGGTCTTGCCCGACCGCAACCATGAGCGCCATGAGGAACTACGCTCGCTCCACCAGGTTTATCACCGACTTTACGCAGCCTAACGGAAGCGTCAAGGGAACCCGGTATGAATGACGAACTCGTCAGAAAGCACGAAGGCCACGTCACCCATCTCACGCTGAACCGCGCGCAGAAGGCCAACGCGCTGTCGGCCTCATTGGTGGAAGCGCTGCTCAACGCCGTCGAATATGCCTATACCGACGGGACACGGTTGATGGTCATCGACGGCGCGGGCGCCCACTTTTGCGCCGGCTTCGACTTCAGCGACTATCAGGCGCAAAGCGAAGGCGATCTCGCGCTGCGCTTCATCCGCATCGAGACGCTGCTGCAGCAGCTCTACCACGCGCCGTTCGAAACGCTGGTGTTCGCCCACGGCAGGAACTTCGGCGCCGGCGCCGATCTCGTGTGCTGCTGCGGCATCCGGATTGCCGCGCCGGGCACGACCTTTCGCATGCCGAGCCTGAGGTTCGGGGTCGTGCTCGGCACGCGCCGGCTCGCGCATCGCGTCGGCGCCGATAACGCGCGCGCGGTGCTGAGCGCCTCGCGCACCTTCGACGCCGATGAAGCGCTCAGGATGCGCTTCATCACGCGTATCGCCGCACAGGCCGAGTGGCCGGCGCTCGCCGCCGCCACTCGCGCGGACTGCGATCTGCTCACCCCGGGCGCGGCGGCGGCACTTCACCGGCATGGCGTCATCGACAGCCGCGCCGAAGACATGGCGGCACTCGCCGGCTCGGTGAGCGCCCCGGGGCTGAAAGAGCGGATCCGTTTGTTCCGAGAGACCAACAAGTAACGAAGCAGTCATGGGTAAGGGGATACGGCTAATGGTTAGGGTTTATCACCCATCACCCATCACCCATAACACATTCGAGGAGAACTATGAGCAGCAACCTGCCCGCAACAATGAAGGTCATTGAAATCAGCGCCCCCGGCGGCCCCGAGGTGCTGAAGCTCGCCGATCGCCCGCTGCCCAAGCCCCAGGCCAACGAAGTGCTGATCAGGGTCGCCGCCGGCGGCGTAAACGGTCCGGACCTGATGCAGCGCAAGGGGCTCTATCCGCCGCCTGCCGGCGCTTCGGATCGGCTCGGTCTCGAAGTCGCCGGCGAAGTCGCAGCCTTGGGCGATCGGGTCGAACGCTGGTCAGTTGGCGACAAGGTGACCGCGCTCACCAACGGCGGAGGCTATGCCGAATATTGCGCGGTCGATGCGCAGCACTGCCTGCCGATTCCGAAGGGCATCGAGTTGCGCGATGCGGCGGGGCTTCCGGAAACCTTCTTCACCGTGTGGAGCAACGTTTTCATGGGCGCCGCGCTCAAGGCAGGCGAGACGTTTCTGGTGCACGGCGGCGCGGGCGGTATCGGCACAACGGCCATCCAGCTCGGCAAAGCCTTCGGCGCAAAGGTCATTGCAACCGACAGCCCGGAAGCCCGTTGCCGGATCTGCCGCGAGCTTGGCGCCGATTGCGTGATCGACTACCGGCAGCAGGACTTCGTGGAAATGGTGCGCAAGGAAGGCGGCGCAAACGTCATCCTTGACATCGTCGGCGGCCCGAACATCGAGCGCAACTTCAGAGCCGCGGCCCACGGCGGCCGCATCATTCAGCTCGCCTTCGCGCTCGGCTCCAAGGTCGACATCAACCTCATGCCCGTAATGCTGAAGCGCCTCACTTATACCGGCTCGACGCTACGCACCCGGCCGGCCGCGTTCAAAACAAGAATCGCGCAGGAGCTCGAGGCGAAGGTCTGGCCGCAGATCGAGAGCGGGCGGATCCGCGTGGTGACGCATCATGCTTTCCCGCTCGCTGAAGCCGGCAAGGCGCACGCGCTGATGGAGTCGAGCCAGCACATCGGCAAGATCGTGCTCACCGTTCAGTGATTAGTTCTAGTGGCGAGTTATTGCACTATAATGATTGGCCAGGGGTTGCAATGCTCGGAATGCGCTTGCGGCAGCGGGGCAGATCCCGCCTGCGCCGGTTCCGCGCACAACAAGTCAGGTCGCATCCAGGGGACTCCACCGCGAACCGTGTATAAGATTGCATCCAATCGGAAAACTCGAATATAAGCTGCCGATGCATCCGCTCACCGTCTACACCAAGACCGCCAAGGGCGTGCTCGAAATCAGGAATAAGTCGGGCAAGCTGTCGCGCGACCTCGGCCGGGTCTTCCTCCTGGTGGACGGCAAATCGACGGTTTCCGAGATACTCAAGAAGGACAACGGGCTCGAGGAAGCGAGACTGCAGGAAGCCCTGACCAAACTCGAGACTGACGGCTATATCCGGGTGTTCTCGGCGCCGGCGGCTGCGCCCTCGCTTTCGCCGGCGGCAGCCGCTGCTCCCAAAGAGGAAGGGGACGACCTCGACTTCACCTCTCCCGACGTTGTCGCCAGGCTCAACGCCGAGGCCGCGGCCCGCGCCAAGGCCGAAACCGCGGCGAAAGCACGGGCAGAAGCTGCCGCGCGCGAGTTGGCGCAAGCCAAAGCGCGTCAGGAGGTGGAATCCCGGGCGCGCGCGATGGCCGAAACCAAATTGCGTGCCGAGGCGGAAGCCAAAGCCAAGGCCGAGGCGGAAGCCAAAGCGGCCGCCGCGGCCCGCGCCAAAGCCGAAGCCGACGCCGGGGCTGCCGAGGACGCCAACGGCCGCGCCGAAGCCGAAGCGAGGATCCGCGCTGCAATGCAAGCGAAGACGCGCGCCGAGGCCGAAGCCCAGGCCCGTGCCGCGGCCGAGGTGCGCGCCAAGCAGGAAGCCGTAGCCACGGCGGCCGCGGAAGCGAGGGCGAGACAGGAAGCCGAAGCGCGCGCCAAAGCTGAAGCCGACGCCCGCGCCCACGCCGAAGCGGAATCCAAGGCGCGGGCCGCGCTGGAAGCGCAGATGAAAGCAATGGCCGAGGCACTCGCGGCGGCCGAAGCGCGCGCCCGCGAGGAAGCCGAAGCGCGGGCCAGGATGGAAGCGGAGGCCCGGGCACGCGAGGAAGCCGAGCGCAAGGCGCGCGAGGAAGCCGAAGCGCGGGCGCGCGCGGCCGAAGAAGCCGTGGCCAAGGCACGGGCCATGGCGGAGGAAGCTGCACGGGCGAAGGCGGAAGCCGAGGCGCTGGCGCGAACCCGGGCCCAAAGCGGGGCCGAAGCCGCGGCGCAAGCACGTGTCGATGCGGCGATGAAAGCGCTCGAGGAAGCGAAACAGAAGGCGCGCGAGGAAGCCGAGGCGCGTGCCGCGGCTGAAGCGCGCGCCACACACGAAGCCGAGGCGCGGGAGCGCGAAGAGTTGCAGCGCAAGGCGCGCGAGGAAGCCGAGCGCAAGCGGTATGACGAAGCCGAAGCCCGCGCCAGGGCGCAGATCATCGAGCTTCAGGAACAATCCCGCAGGACGCGCGACGAAGCCGAAGCGAAGGCCGAAATTCAGCGCAGGGCGCGCGAGGAAGCCGAAGCCCAAGCCGCGGCCGAAAGAAGGGCACACGAAGAAGCGCTCCGCAAGGCGCGCGAGGAAGCCGAAGCCCGCGCCGCAGCCGAAAGAAGGGCGCACGAAGAGGCGCTGCGCAAGGCGCAGGAAGAATCCGAGCGCAAGGTGCGCGCCGAAGTCGAGGCCATGATCGAGGCCGAGCGCAAGGCCCGTGAAGAGGCGGAAGCGAAAGTCGAGGCCGAGCGCAAAGCGCGGGAAGAATTCGAGCGCAAAGCACAGCAGGAGCTCGCCGAAAAGATCGAAGCCGAAAGGAAGGCGCGCGAGGAGGCCGAGCGCCAGGTGGAGGTGGCGCGCAAGGCGCGCGAAGAAGCCGAACGGCGCGCGAGAGAAACCGCTGACAGCGACAGTGAGGCCGCGCGCAAGGCGCGCGCCGAAGCCGAGGGCGCCGCCAGGGAGGCCGAAGTGGCCGTGGCGCAGGCGCGCGCCATGGCGGACGCCGCAGCCCAGGCCAAAGCTCAGGCTGAGGCCAGGGCGGCAGCCGAAAGAAAGGCGCACGAGGAGGCACTGCGCAGGGCGCGGGTGGAAGCCGAAGCGAAAGCGGCGGCCGAAAGAAAGGCACACGAGGAAGCGCTCCGCAAGGCACAGGAGGAAGCCGCGCGCAAGGCGCACGAAGAGGCCGAAACAAAAGCCGAGGCCGCGAGGAAAAACCACGAAATCGCCCTCCGCAAGGCAGAGGAGGAAGCCGAGCGCAGGGCCCGCGAAGAAGCGGAAACCAGGATCGGAGCCGAAAGAAAAGCGCGCCAGGAAGCGGAAGCGCAGGCCGAGGCTGAACGGAAGAATCGCGAACAGGCGGTCCGGCAGGCACGGGAAGAAGCCGAGCGCAAGGCGCGCGCCGAAGTCGAAGCCATGATCGAAGCCGAGCGCAAGGCGCGGGAGGAAGCGGAGGCAAGAGTTGAAGCGGAACGCAAGGCGCGCGAAGAAGCCGAGCGCGAAGCGCGCCAGGAGCTCGCCGCCAAGATAGAAGCGGAAAGAAGGGCGCGCGAAGAAGCCGAGCGCCAGGCACAGGCCGCGCGCAAGGCGCGCGAAGAAGCGGAACGGCGCGCCCGCGAAGCGGCCGCCAGCGACAGCGAAGCAGCCCGCAAGGCGCGCGAAGAGGCCGAGGTTGCCGCCAGAGCGGCCGAAGCGGCGGTAGCGCAGGCGCGGGCAATGGCGGAAGCGGCGACCGCGGCCAAAGCGAACGCCGAAGCCAAGGCAGAGGTCGATCGCAAGGCGCGCGTGGAAGCCGAAGAGCGCGCCAAACAGGAAGCCGTCGCGCGCGTGCTGCACGAACAGGAACTGCGCGCCAAGGCCGAAGAAGAGATCGATGCGCGCGTCGCCGCCGAGCTGAAGGCCAAGCAGCAGGCCGAAATGGAAGCGGACGCGCGTTACCGCGCCGAGATTGAACAGCGCGCGCGCGCCGCGGCCGCCGAGCGGCTGAAGAAGATGGAAGAAGAGTCGCGCGAGACGGCGAAGGTATCACCCGCGAGAAAGCGGACGAGCTGGATCACAGCCGCAGGCATCGGCGTGGTCGCGCTCGCAGCGGCGGCGATCGGCTTGTTGCACGTCGCGCCGCTCGCGGGCTACATTCCGGCCGCGCAGCAGCTCCTCGCGCAGCGCCTTGGACAGCCGGTGCACATCACGAAAATGCGTTACGCCGTGCTGCCATCGCCGCAGCTCACGCTCGAGCAGATCGCTATCGGCAAGCTGGAGGAAATCAAGATCGAAAGCATCGTCGTCAACGCCACCCCCTTCACCCTGCTCGGCAGCCAGAAGCACATCGACAGCGTCGAGGTCAATGCGGTGAGCGTCGAACAGGACGTGCTCGCCGCTGTCCCCGCATGGATCCAACCGCAGTCCGGGGCACAGCCGCTGCAGGTGAGAAAGGTCAGGCTAAATCGAGCGCGGCTCAGGATCAGGGCGTTCGAGTTGCCGGAGTTCGACGCCGATATTACGCTGGGTCGCGACGGCGCGCTGCAAAAGGCGCTGATCAGCGACGGCAAGGTGAAGGTCGAACTCTCGCCAAAGGACAAGGTGTGGCAGGTGAACCTGGACGCGCGCGGCTGGAAGCCGCCGCTTGGCCCGGGCCTCGAGTTCGACGATCTCGCCCTGACCGCCGTGATCGATCGCCAGCAGGCGAGCGTGACCAAGATCGAAGGCAGCGTCGGACGCGCCGTGATCAAGGGCGTGGCCAAGGTGAGCTGGAGTGACGATGTCCGGCTCGCAGGGGAATTGACCCTCACCAATGGCGAGCTCGGCAAACTGCTGCCGGCGTTTACACGGGATTTTGCGGCGAGTGGAACGCTCAGCGCCAACGTATCCTATGCGCTGCAGAGCAAGACATTCGCAGCGTTGTTTGCCAATCCGCGGGTGGACGCAAACTTCAACGTAGAAAAGGGCGCGCTCAACAACGTCGACATCGTGCGCGCGATTCAGTCTCCGGCGCGCGATGGGGTGCGCGGCGGCAACACGAAATTCGATGTCCTGGCCGGGTCCCTGCAGGTGGTCGGCAACCATTATTCCTACCGGCAGTTGCGTCTCAATTCCGGGCCAATGAATGCCAGCGGCAGTTTCGACGTCGCGCCCGAGGGCGATCTTTCGGGCCGCATTATCGCCGAGGTTGGCTCCAAATCGGTCATCGTTGCGCGCGGCATGTTGAACGTCGCCGGCAATCTCAAGGCTCCGCTGCTCAAGCCCTGAAGGCGCACACGCCTTCAGGGCGTTCAGCGATGAGCGTTTAGCGTTTACTCTAATCGCTCATCGCATATCGCTCAACGCTTCACGCTTATCGTGTCATGCGCGGCGCACGGGGGACACCTGTCCCGTTTGCCGCAGCGCGGCGATACGTTCATCGAGCGGCGGGTGTGACATGAACAGATACTTCAGGCCGCTCGCAACGCCACCCGAGATGCCGAACGCCGCGATCTGATCGGGCAACTGCGACTGTTCGTGATTGAGTTTCAGCCGTTCGAGCGCGGCGATCATCTTCTCGCGCCCGGCAAGCTGGGCGCCCCCGGCGTCCGCCCGGAATTCGCGCTGGCGGCTGAACCACATGACGATGGTGCTGGCAAGGATACCGAGCACGAGTTGCGCGATGATCACTGTGATGAAGAACGCGGGACCGTGTCCGCGCTCGACCTTGAACACCAGGCGGTCGACCAGGTGACCGACGATGCGCGATAGGAAAATCACGAACGTGTTGACGACACCCTGGATCAACGCCAGTGTCACCATGTCGCCGTTGGCCACGTGGCTCACCTCGTGCCCGAGCACCGCCTCGGCTTCCTCCTGTGTCATGTTGCGCAGCAACCCGGTGCTCACCGCGACCAGCGCGCTGTTACGGTTCCAGCCGGTCGCAAACGCGTTGATCTCGGGCGAATCATAGATCGCGATCTCGGGCATCCCGATGCCGGCCCGGTTCGCGTGGCGCCGCACGGTCTCGACCAGCCAACGTTCGCTCATGTTCGACGGCACGTCGATCACCCGGGCGCCCGTCATCCTTTTGGCGCTCCACTTCGAAATCAGGAGCGAAATAAACGAGCCGCCAAAGCCTATCACTGCCGCGATCACCAGCAGGGCGTTGAAGTTGATGCCGACGCCCTGCTCGTCCAGCATGCTATCTATGCCCAGCACCCGCAGCGCGATGCTGAGCACTACCAAGATGGCCAAGTTGGTGACTACAAATAGAAAAATCCGTTTCATGGATCGGTTGTCCTGATTGGTGGTTTATCCGTTGCGTTAGATGGGGGTCAATACGGCGAGTTCAATGGGACGAGACGCGGCAATTCGGCGCCGACTGGCTGACCAATATTCTACCTTAACGCCCGCCTCAGGTTTGGGGCGCCACCCGCAGCCAGAACGTCACCGGGCCCTCGTTGGTAAGTGTCACTTCCATCTCCGCTCCGAAACGGCCGCAGCCGACGTGCGGATACTGGGCCCGCGCACGTGCAACCATGTGATCGAACAAGGCACGCCCGATCTCGGGCGGGGCCGCCGAAGAAAAACTCGGGCGCGCACCCTTGCCGGTGTCCGCCGCGAGCGTGAATTGCGGCACCAGCAGCAAGCCTCCGTCGATATCGCGCAACGACAGGTTCATCTTACCGGCCTCATCCGGGAACACGCGGTAGCCGAGCACCCGCTCGAGCAGCCGCTCGGCCTGTATTTTGTCGTCACCGTTCTCGACTCCGACCAGCACCAGCAAACCGCGTCCGATCGCGGCAATGACCGCGCCATCGACGGTGACCTGAGCATGACTCACGCGCTGCAGCAGGCCGATCATGCCCGCGCCCACAGCACGAAATTCGCCAGTACGGCAAACCACCAAATTGCCAGCGTCACCGTTCCCGTCATGAAGGCTGCCCCCGCCTTTGTATCATAGCCCATGCTTCAGAGCGCAACATGGACGGGGGACGTCGCGCATCGTTGGTGGCATCCTTGCCGCGGCGGCCGGCAAAATCTTCCTTTTTGTTAGATTTTCAATTACCATCAGGCTCAAACAGGGAGCGCATTTCCAGCCACAAAAATAATGATAAAAATCAATCTCTTTTGTCGCCATATGGAGGCCCGGGCCAATATCCGCATGCGCATTGTGATGAGATCCCGTCGTCCTGGTGTTGCGGCGGTCGGTGTGTCTGAAATCGAACCGCGCCCCGCCGGATCTGCACCGGCCCGATGTCGAACAGTCGGCCGCGCACCCTCGCCTGTCCCACGCATCACCGCCCGCAGCAAGTCCTCATGCGCTCCAATCTGATCTTCGACCCCAATCTTTCCGCCGAGGAACTGCGCGGCTTTGCGCGCACGGTGGCGGAAATCGAGTGGCTGTTGCTGATCCTGGTGATGCTCTACCACTTCGTGATGGCGCCCGACTATGACAACTCGTCCGCGCTGGCAACGGCGATGTTCTTGTTCGCCGCGTTCGTGTTGGGCTTCCACTACGTCAATCTCTACCGCACCGAAACCCACTGGAAGCTCGCGGTAGAGACCTGGGCGATGATCGTCTTTATCACATGGGTGCTGTTCTACACCGGCAAGCTCGACAGCCCGCTGTTGAACCTCTATCTGCTCGTCATAATTACCAGCGCACTGACCCTCGGCCAGCTTGCGACAGTGCTGCAAATGGTGCTGATCGCAGCGTGCTACGTCTGGTTGGGCTATGAGGGACGCGCCTATGCGATGGGCTTTTCATCGTACGCGACGACGCTGGCGGCGCAGATCGCCCCACTCCTCCTGGTCGCCTATATCACGACCATGCTGTCGGCCGACATCCGCCGTGCACTGACTCAGATCAAGCTCCTCTCCGAAACCGACGAACTGACCGGCGTATACAACAAGCGCGCCATCGACATCATGTCCGAGCGGGTCTCCAAGCAGGCGGCGCGCTACGCCCGTCCCTTCAGCGTGCTGATGATCGATTCGGACAGCCTGAAGACGGTCAACGACAGCTACGGCCACGAAGCCGGCAACCGGCTGCTCAAATTGGCCGTCCAGTGCATACAGAGCCAGTTGCGCGAAGCCGATATCCTGGGGCGATATGGCGGCGACGAATTCCTCGTGGTGCTCCCCGAAACCCCGTGTGCCGGCGCCGCCGGCGTTGCAGCGAGGATTCGCCAGAGCATCGAAAGCACGCCGCTGTCGATTCGCGAAAAAACCATCCAGATCACGGCCAGCGTTGGCGTAGCCGGCTACCCGGAGCATGGCAATGACTTCGAGACTATCATGAAGAAGGCCGACCAGGCCATGTATGCGAGCAAGAACAAGGGCAAGAACCGGGTCACGGTGTCCGGCAGCGACTGAGCGCTCCCAACACACCAGGATCTCGAACCGCCGCGCCACGCGGCGTCAGCCTCTGCTTCTACCGGTACGAAAGTAATCGGAGTTGTCGTAGTACGACTCGATCGCATTGTCGACACACCAGCCGGGCACCCCCAGAACCGGTACCGGCGCCAGTTCGCGCGTCGAGCGCCACTTCCCGGGATCCAGCAAGCACGCCGCGAGCATGGCATCAAGACGCGCGATCTGACTGGCAAGCCGAGCGGCGAAAAATTCCGCGTCGACCTCGAACAGAATGCCACGCCCGGTAACCCCCGTAAACGGATTGAGCGCCTTCTCGTACAGCGCGTGACCGAACAAATAGAAACGCATGCCGGCCATCACCCGCGCGCGGTTGCGCCAGAACAGATCCTTCCAGGCGAAGTCTTCGAGCATGCGCAGCAATTCCCGGTCGCGGGCTGCGACGATCACGCCGCCCTCGTCGAACAAGGTCAATGCATCCTGAACCGGGCCGCGGTTCAACGCGCCAGCCGCCTGCTGCTCCAGCAGCGCACGATAATGCCGCTCGTTGAGCGCCGCCTTGGCCTGTGGAAACGTGAGCCACACGAGCGCATTAAGCAGGTCATGCCAGTTGTCGCGGCGCACCTGGATTTCGCCTTTGAGGTAGATGCGTGCTTCGTATTTTTCCTCCGGCGCACCGGCCCTCCTGCCCTGGGGCACGAGACTCAGCCGCGCGCCGCCGCGCGAAATAAGCGGCGGTTCGCGCGCCGCGAGCCGGCGCTGCATCTCGTCAAGCGTCGGCCAGCGCGAGCCGATCACCGCGGCGCCGTGGAGCCGGAGCGGCTCGAACATCGGCGAGCGCTCGAGAAAATCCGGATCCCACGGTGGCATCATGATGATAAAATGCGCGTTTCCAAATTCCGAACTACCAGCAGCAACAAGACGTTCAGCCGCCAAGGACGCCAAGAGCG
Source organism: Betaproteobacteria bacterium RIFCSPLOWO2_12_FULL_62_13 (assembly GCA_001771985.1). Lineage (GTDB taxonomy): Bacteria > Pseudomonadota > Gammaproteobacteria > Burkholderiales > SG8-41 > DSOT01. The sequence goes on from MERG01000359.1 coordinate 13,549, forward strand.
CCAAGTCAAACCCAACAAAAAATGCTACCAGAGATTATTCAGACTGGAATTTCGCGCTCTTGCCGATTGGTCATGTCTTGTCGTTGCGCTGTTTGGTGCCTCGGCATGGTTGGTATCCTGCGTAGTCAATGACTTTTTGCTTTTCCTGGCGGCCTTGGCGTTCTTGGCGGTTCAGATTTTAGTCCATGGCGGAAAGAGTTGACTGCGCCGTGATCGGCGCTGGTGTGGTTGGGCTCGCCATCGCGCGCAGGCTTGCGCTCGCCGGGCGTGAAGTCGTGCTCCTCGAAGCGGAAGGGGCGATCGGTACGCACACCAGTTCGCGCAATTCCGAAGTTATCCACGCCGGCATCTATTATCCGACCGGATCGCTCAAGGCCCGCCTCTGCATCGCGGGCAAACTCGCCCTCTACCGCTACTGCGCCGGGCATGGTGTGACTCACAAACGCATCGGCAAGCTGGTGGTCGCAACCGGCGCGGAACAGATCGAAGGCCTGAAGAAATACAAACAGCAGGCCGAGACGAACGGCGTCGATGACCTCAGAATGCTGACGGCGGACGAGGTCGCCGAACTGGAACCCGAGGTGCGCAGCGTGGCGGGCTTCCTGTCGCCGTCGACCGGCGTCATCGACAGTCACCGCCTGATGCTCGCCTATCTCGGAGATGCCCAGGCCCACGGCGCCTCGCTGGCACTGGCAAGCCCGGTCCTCTCCGGTGCGGCGACGCACAGCGGCATCGTGCTCAACGTCGGCGGCAACGAAGCGACGATGATCGTCTGCAACGCAGTGATCAACTCGGCGGGCCTCAACGCGCAGTCAGTGGCCCGCAGCCTCAGCGGAGTTCCGCCTGAAACCATTCCGCCGACGCATTACGCCATCGGCCATTACTATACGCTTACCGGCAGGTCACCGTTCAAACGCCATATCTATCCAGTGGCGCGGCAGGACTGGCTGGGCGTACACGTCACAGTCGATCTCGGCGGACAGGTGAAGTTCGGACCCGATTTCGGCTGGATCGACCGCGTCGATTACCGCTTCGATGAAAGACGCGCCACTGCGTTCTACGAGGCGATCCGGCGCTACTATCCGGGGCTGAAGGACGGCGCGCTCCAGCCCGGCTATACCGGCATCCGGCCCAAGATCACGGGCCCCGGCGAGCCCGCGGCCGATTTCATGATCAGCGGTCCGCGCGATCACGGCATTGATGGCCTGGTCAATCTCTACGGCATCGAGTCGCCGGGCCTCACATCTTCGCTCGCCATCGCCGATTATGTCGCGGAGCTGCTGGGGCACTAGAAAAGGATTCCGCGATGTCAGCCTTCTTCGCCTTCCTCCACAGGGAAAAGTCAAATACCACCGGGAGAGTAGCGCGGGAGAGTTTCACTCCCACGCTCTCGCAGAACCGGACGTGAGGCTCTCGCCTCATACGGCTCC
>MERG01000360.1:0-14962 GCA_001771985.1 Betaproteobacteria bacterium RIFCSPLOWO2_12_FULL_62_13
CGGTCGACTACGAACAAGGTCCCGGTGCTGGGCGATCTGCCGTACGTGGGCTTCCTGTTCAAGAACAACGTCAAGACCGACAACCGGGCCGAGCTGCTGATTTTCATCACGCCGAAGATCCTCAAGGATACCCTCACGTTGCGCCCATAAGATCCGGGGTCCACCGAGATGGGCGGCCCGTGGCCGCCTTTTTTTGTTCGCACCTTCTCCGCATTGCATTGCCGGCCCGCCGTTATCGCTTGCGCGGCGATTCCGCTAGAATCGCCACATGAACGGGCGTAGCGAACCGAATCGGCAGCTCGAGGACGTGCCTGCGAATATATTCCTGGTCGGGTTGATGGGCGCCGGAAAAACCTCGGTCGGCCGCGCCCTCGCAAAGCGCCTGCACAAGACGTTTTACGACACCGACCAGGAGATTGAGCGTGCCACAGGGGTCAAGATTCCGGTGATTTTTGAGATCGAGGGGGAAGCGGGCTTTCGCGCGCGCGAAGCAAGAATGCTCGCCGAGCTGGTGCGGCGCAAGAATATCGTGCTTGCGACGGGCGGGGGTGCCGTTCTCTCCGAGGAAAACCGCCGGCTGCTCACCGAGCACGGGACGGTGATCTATCTGCACGCCGCAGTACCCGACCTGCGGCAGCGCACGCGCCACGACAAGAATCGTCCCTTGCTGCAGTCCGGCGATCCCGTGGCGAAGCTCCAGGCACTGTTGGCTCAACGCGACCCGCTTTATCGCGAAATCGCCGACCTCGTCATCGATACCGGCGACCAGAGCGTGGGGAAGCTCGCACACCGGCTCGAACAGCGGCTTGCGCAGCGCAGGCGCGAATCGGGTAAAGCCGGCAGTGCGCTTAGCTCCGGCTGAAAGAACCGCGACAGGAACCTCGATGCACACCTTGACCGTGGCCCTCGCAGACCGCAGCTACCCCATCCACGTCGGAGCGGGTCTGCTGTCGCGTGCGGAATTGATTGCCGAAAAGCTGCCGCAACGCAGGGCGGCGATTATCACCAATTCGACTCTTGCGCCGCTCTATTTGGCCCCCTTCAGGGCGGCGCTCGAGTCGCACGGCATCGACGCGGTGAGCATAGTGCTACCGGATGGCGAGGTCTACAAGAACTGGGAAATCCTGAACAAGATCTTCGATGCCCTACTCGAGCATCGCTGTGAGCGCAAAACCACGCTGATCGCCCTCGGCGGGGGCGTAATCGGCGACCTTGCGGGCTTTGCCGCCGCCGTCTATCAGCGCGGCGTGCCCTTCATCCAGGTGCCGACCACTTTGCTCGCGCAAGTCGACTCCGCGGTGGGCGGCAAGACCGGGATCAACCATGCGCTGGGCAAGAACATGATCGGCGCGTTCTACCAGCCGCTCGCAGTGATCGCCGACACCGATACGCTTTCGACCCTGCCTGACCGCGAACTGGCTGCGGGGGTTGCCGAAGTCATCAAGTACGGGTTGATCCGTGACGCGGCGTTCTTCGACTGGCTGGAAAAGAACATCGGGCGACTCACGGCGCGCGAGCCGGAAGCGCTCGCTCACGCGATCGAGTGCTCGTGTCGCAACAAGGCCGAAATCGTCGCGCTCGACGAACGCGAGACCAGCGTGCGCGCACTGCTCAACTTCGGCCACACGTTCGGTCACGCGATCGAGGCCGGACTGGGATATGGAACATGGCTGCACGGCGAGGCGGTCGCCGCCGGAATGGTGTTGGCCGCCAAGCTCTCGCATCGCATGGGGTTGATCGCGCGTGAGGATGTCGCACTTGTCACCGACGTGCTCGGCCGGGCCAGGCTGCCCGTCGCGGCGCCCGACCTCGGAATCGATCGTTACCTCGATCTCATGGGCCACGACAAAAAAGTCGAGGAAGGCAGGATCCGTTTCATATTGCTCAAGCGCATCGGCGAGGCGTTTGTGTCGAACGGCGTGCCCGAGACAGAACTTGCCGGTGTGCTTGGCATGCGGGCCGCGCATGCCTGATCTCGCGTCCTATGCCGCGCGGCCGCAGCGCTCGCGGGGGCGGCGGCATAGCGAGCCGCCGCCGCATGGCCGCAGCGAATACCAGCGCGACCGCGACCGCATCATCCACTCCACGGCCTTCCGGCGCCTCGAATACAAGACCCAGGTATTCGTCAATCACGAGGGAGACCTGTTCCGGACGCGACTGACCCACAGCCTGGAAGTCGCGCAAATCGGCCGCTCGGTCGCGCGCAATCTCAAGGTCGCTGAAGACCTCACCGAGGCGATAGCACTTGCCCACGACCTCGGACACACGCCGTTCGGCCACACCGGGCAGGACGCGCTCAATGCCTGCATGAAGCCCTTCGGCGGGTTTGAGCATAACCTGCAAAGCCTGCGCGTGGTCGACGTGCTGGAACAGCGCTACGGCGCGTTCGACGGGCTAAACCTCACCTTCGAAACGCGGGAGGGCATACTCAAGCATTGTTCGCTGAAGACCGCAAGAACGCTGGGCGAGGTCGGCGAACGCTTCGTCGAGAAGCGGCAGCCGTCACTCGAAGCGCAGATCGCCAATCTTGCCGACGAGATCGCCTATAACAACCACGACCTCGATGACGGACTGCGTTCGGGCCTGCTCACGCTCGAACAGTTGTCGGAAGTGAGAATTTTCGCGCGTCACATGAGGACCGCTTTGAAGGACTTCCCGCATCTGAACGGCCGCCGCCTGGTGCACGAAACCGTGCGCCGCATGATCGACACCTTGATCACCGACCTCATTCGTCAGAGCGCCGACAACATCCGCAAGCACGCGCCCGCCAGCATCGAGGAGGTGCGACAGGCCCCGGCGCTCATCGCCTTCGGCGAAAAAATCCGCGCCGAGCAGCAAAAACTCAAGCAGTTCCTGCGGTTGAATCTGTACCAGCACTACCGCGTCGCCCGCATGAGCGCCAAGGCGCGGCGTATCGTCGCCGATATGTTTCACGCGTTCCTCGCCGACCCGCACTTACTGCCGCCGGAATTCCAAGCCCGGGCAGCCGATGATACGCCGCGCGCCATCGCCGATTACGTCGCGGGCATGACCGATCGTTATGCGATACTCGAACACCGCCGCCTGTTCGCCATTGAGGAAACCTGACTCAATTATCGCGAGTAAGTGCTTGCTCATAAATTTGATGTTGAAGCAAGCCTATGAAGCAGGTAGACTTATTGGCTTTCACTCCGAATTCATTCGGCTTGCGGCCAGTCCTTGCGGCAGCGCAGCATAGCGCTCAGATCCGTTTGACTCCGCAGCCTTTTTTTCCGAGGACATAGCGTGAACCAAGGGAGCCTGCCAGCGGCACAGGGACTCTATGATCCGTCCCACGAGCGCGACGCGTGCGGTGTGGGCTTTGTTGCCCATATCAAGGGCAGGAAGAGCCACACCATCGTCGAGCAGGGGCTGCAGATTCTGCGGAACCTGACGCACCGCGGCGCAGTGGGAGCCGATCCCAAGGCTTCCGACGGCGCCGGCATTCTGATCCAGATACCGGACCGGCTTTTCCGCGAGGAGATGGCAAAGCAGGGGGTGAAGCTTCCGCCACTGGGGCAGTACGGGGTCGGAATGGTGTTTCTCCCGCGGGAGCCCGCGTCAAGGCTGGCGTGCGAATACGAGATCGAGCGCGCGATCAAGGACGAGAGTCAGGTGCTGCTTGGCTGGCGCGACGTGCCGGTCGACAGCTCCGATCTCGGCGACTCGGTCAAGCTGGTCGAGCCGGTCATCCGCCAGGTATTCGTCGGGCGCGGCCAGGGCGTGACGGTCACCGACGCGCTCGAACGCAAGCTCTACATCATCCGCAAATCGTCCGGCCACGCGATCCAGGCGCTCAAGCTCGCTCACGGCAAGGAGTTTTACGTGCCATCCATGTCGGCGCGCACGGTCGTCTACAAGGGGATGCTGCTCGCCCACCAGGTTGGCGGGTACTACGAAGACCTCCAGGATCCACGGACGGTCTCCGCGCTCGCTTTGGTGCATCAGCGTTTTTCGACCAACACCTTCCCGTCGTGGAGTCTTGCCCATCCGTTCCGCATGATCTGCCATAACGGCGAGATCAACACACTGCGCGGCAACGTCAACTGGATCCGCGCCCGCCAAGCCGCAATTTCCAGCCCGATCCTGGGAAACGATCTCGCCAAGATCTGGCCGCTCATTTACGACGGCCAGTCGGACTCGGCGTCGTTCGACAACGCGCTGGAACTCCTGGTAATGGGCGGCTACTCGATCGCCCACGCCATCATGCTGATGATCCCCGAGGCGTGGGAGAACCATACGCTGATGGACCCGAGCCGGCGCGCGTTCTACGAGTACCACGCCGCGATGATGGAACCGTGGGACGGCCCGGCCTCGATCGCCTTCACAGACGGGCTGCGGATCGGCGCCACGCTCGACCGCAACGGCCTGCGCCCCTCACGCTACATCGTGACCGAGGACGACCTCGTCATCATGGGCTCGGAGTGCGGATGCCTTCCCGTCGCCGAGGAAAAGATCGTCAAGAAGTGGCGACTGCAGCCCGGTAAGATGTTCCTGGTCGATCTCGAGAAGGGCCGCATCATCGATGACAAGGAGCTCAAGGACACGCTCGCTTCGGCCAAGCCCTACGCCGAGTGGATCGAGCGCATCCGCGTCAAGCTCGACGAGCTGCCGGCGCCGAAGGAAAGGCGCGAACCGTCGAAGGAGGCGCTTCTTGATCAACAGCAAGCCTTCGCCTACACGCAGGAGGATGTCAAGTTCCAGATGACGCCGATGGCGGCAAACGGCGAGGAGCCGGTCGGCTCGATGGGCAACGACTCGCCGCTTGCCGTTCTGTCGAACAAAAACAAGACCCTGTACCACTATTTCAAGCAACTCTTCGCTCAGGTGACCAACCCGCCGATCGATCCGATCCGCGAGGAGCTGGTCACGTCGCTGGTGTCGTTCATCGGGCCGAAACCGAACCTGCTGGGCATCGACGAGATGAACCCGCCGCTGCGGCTCGAGGTCAGCCAACCGGTGCTCGATTTCGACCAGATGGAGACCATCCGTCACATCGAGAAGTACAGCGACGGCAAGTTCCGCTCGTTCGAGCTCGACATCACCTATCCGCTCGCCTGGGGCAAGGAAGCGATCGAAGCGCGGCTCGCGTCGCTCTGCGCGCAGGCCGAGGATGCAGTGCGCTCGGGCTATACAGTCATCATCATTTCGGACCGCAAGGTCGACCGCGAGCGGGTGGCCATTCCGGCGCTCCTCGCGCTTTCCGCCATCCATCAACACCTGGTCGCGAAGGGCCTGCGCACTTCGACCGGGCTCGTTGTGGAAACCGGCTCGGCGCGCGAGGTGCACCACTTCGCGCTGCTCGGCGGCTACGGCGCCGAAGCGGTACATCCGTATCTTGCTTTCGAGACCCTGACAGACCTCGCTCAGCGCCGCCAGCTTGGTGACGTGGACGCCAGCAAGGCGTGCAAGAATTTCGTCAAGGCCTCCGGCAAGGGCCTGAAGAAGGTGATGTCCAAAATGGGCATCTCTACCTATATGTCGTACACCGGCGCGCAGATCTTCGAGGCGGTGGGTCTCGCGCGATCGCTGGTTGACAAGTACTTCACCGGCACCACCTCGTCGGTCGAGGGAATCGGCGTGTTCGAGGTGGCCGAGGAGGCGATCCGCATCCACGAGGCGGCGTTCGGAGCCGATCCCGTGCTCGCGGGGGCGCTCGACGCCGGGGGCGAATACGCCTGGCGCCTGCGCGGGGAGGAACACATGTGGACGCCCGACGCAATCGCCAAGCTCCAGCATTCGACGCGCCAGAATTCCTATCAGACATACAAGGAGTACACCGCGATCATCGACGACCAGTCGAAGCGGCACATGACTTTCCGGGGCCTATTTGACTTCAGGCTCGACCAATGCACGCCGGTTCCGATCGAGGAAGTGGAGCCGGCGAGCGAGATCGTGAAGCGCTTCTCCACCGGCGCGATGTCGCTCGGCGCGATCTCGACCGAGGCCCACACCGTTCTCGCGATCGCCATGAACCGCATCGGCGGGATGTCGAACACGGGTGAGGGCGGCGAGGACTTCCGCCGCTACGCCCCGGTGACAAAGGGTGAATCGCTGATGTCGCGCCTCGGCCACGAGCGCGTGCAGGTCGACATCCCGCTCGGCGAGGGCGACTCGCTCAAGTCGAAGATCAAGCAGGTCGCTTCCGGGCGCTTCGGTGTCACCGCCGAATACCTCGCTTCGGCCGAGCAGCTCCAGATCAAGATCGCGCAGGGCGCCAAGCCCGGCGAGGGCGGCCAGCTGCCCGGGCGCAAGATTTCCGAGTACATCGCGGAGCTTCGCTACTCGACTCCGGGCGTTGAGCTGATCAGCCCGCCCCCGCATCATGACATCTACTCGATCGAGGATCTCGCGCAGCTTATTCACGACTTGAAGAACTCGAACCCCGAGGCCTGGATCAGCGTAAAGCTCGTGTCCGAAGTCGGCGTCGGCACTATCGCGGCGGGCGTCGCCAAGGCCAAGTCGGACCATGTGACCATTGCCGGCCACGACGGCGGTACCGGCGCCTCGCCATGGTCCTCCATCAAGCACGCGGGAACGCCGTGGGAGCTCGGGCTTGCCGAGACGCAGCAGACGCTGGTCCTCAACCGGCTGCGGGGCCGCATTGCGGTCCAGGTGGACGGCCAGATGAAGACCGGCCGCGACGTCCTGATCGGCGCCCTGCTCGGCGCCGATGAATTCGGCTTCGCTACCGCGCCGCTGGTGGTCGAGGGCTGCATCATGATGCGCAAGTGCCACCTCAACACCTGCCCGGTGGGCGTTGCGACTCAGGACCCTGCGCTCAGGAAGAAGTTCGAGGGCAGGCCCGAGCACGTCGTCAACTACTTCTTCTTTGTCGCCGAGGAGGCGCGCGAGCTGATGGCGCGCCTCGGCGTGCGCAGGTTCAACGACCTCATCGGGCGCACGGATGTGCTCGACACGAAGCAGGGCATCGAGCACTGGAAAGCGAAGGGGCTCGATTTCTCGAAGATCTTCTACATGCCCAAGATGCCGCCCGAAGTGGCGCGCTACAACCGTGAGACGCAGGACCACGGCCTGGAAAAGGCGCTCGATACCCGTCTGATCGAACTGGCGAAACCGGCGCTTGAGCGTGGCGAAAAAGTCACCATCGAGATGCCGATCCGCAACATCAATCGGACGGTCGGCACGATGCTGTCCTGGCACATCGCGAAACGCTATGGCCACGACGGATTGCCCGGCGACACGATCCATATACGGCTCGCCGGCTCGGCGGGCCAGAGCTTCGGCGCTTTCCTCGCGCGGGGCGTCACGCTCGATCTGATCGGCGACACCAACGACTACTGCGGCAAGGGCCTTTCGGGCGGACGCATCTGCGTGCAGCCCTCTCCCAAGTTCCGCGGCGAGCCGACGGAGAACATCATCACCGGCAACGTGGTGCTCTACGGCGCGACCTGCGGCGAAGCTTATTTCCGCGGCGTCGCCGGGGAGCGCTTCGCGGTACGCAACTCGGGCGCCCAGGCGGTGGTGGAAGGTGTCGGCGACCACGGCTGCGAGTACATGACCGGCGGCACGGTGGCGGTGCTCGGCTTGACCGGGCGCAATTTCGCCGCAGGCATGTCGGGCGGAATCGCCTACGTGCTCGACGTGGACGGCGAGTTCGTAAAGCGCTGCAATACGTCGATGGTCGATCTCGAGCCGGTGCTCTCCGAATCGGAGCAGCAGGCGAAGCTCGCGCTCGACCTCTGGCACATGGGGGAATCGGATGAGGCCATCCTCAGGCGTCTCGTGGAAAATCACGCCAAGCACACGAACAGCCGGCGCGCTTATGAGATCATCGATAAGTGGACGGTGTATCGCTCACGCTTCGTGAAAATCTTCCCGAAGGAATACCGCCGAGCGCTCGGGGAGCTCGCAGCGGCCGGCCGCAGGGCGGCCGCGTAGCATGCCGGCAAGGGGGGCGCGGGCCGCTTCCGCGACGGGCGGCGGACCCATCCCGCACCCCTTGGCGCCCCGCGTGCAATGGGTCAACATTTAAACGAGATAGGTAGCATGGGCAAGGTCACCGGATTTCTGGAGTATCAGCGTATCGAGGAGGCGCACGAGGCGCCGGAGAGCCGCAAGAAGCACTTCCGCGAGTTCGTCCCGCATCTCACGGACGAGCAGGCGGCGATCCAGGGCGCGCGCTGCATGGACTGCGGCATTCCGTTCTGCATGAACGGCTGCCCGGTCAACAACATCATTCCTGACTTCAACGACCTGGTCTACAAGCAGGACTGGAGGGCGGCAATCGACACGCTGCACTCGACCAACAATTTCCCGGAATTCACCGGTCGTGTCTGCCCCGCGCCGTGCGAGGAGGCGTGTGTCCTGCGAATCATCGATGACCCCGTCGGCATCAAATCGATCGAGCACGCGATCGTCGACAAGGCGTGGGAAGAAGGCTGGGTGCAGCCGCAACCGCCCGTGCACAAGAGCGGCAGGCGCGTCGCGGTCGTCGGCTCCGGGCCGGCCGGGCTTGCCTGTACGCAGCAGCTCGCGCGTGCCGGCCATGACGTGACGGTGTTCGAGAAAAACGACCGGCTTGGCGGACTTCTGCGGTACGGTATCCCCGACTTCAAACTGGAGAAATGGATCATCGACCGGCGGCTCGAGCAACTCACCGCCGAGGGAGTGCGGTTTCGCACCGGCGCATACGTCGGCAAGGAACGCCCGGGGAAGGGTGTGCCGGACTGGGCGACCGAGATGATTGCACCGGAGATGCTGCTCGCCGAATTCGACGCGGTCGTCCTCAGCGGCGGCGCGGAGCAGCCACGTGACCTGCCGATCCCCGGACGGGAACTGGACGGCATCCACTTCGCGATGGAGTTCCTGCCGCTGCAGAACAAGCGCGTGGCGGGCGATCATCAGGACGTGCCCGAGCTGCTGGCTACCGGCAAGCATGTCGTGATCATCGGCGGCGGCGACACGGGCTCGGACTGCGTCGGCACCTCCAACCGGCACCGGGCGGCCTCCGTCACGCAGTTCGAGCTGCTGCCCATGCCACCCGATGTCGAGCGTAACCCCGTATGGCCGTACTGGCCGACGCGGTTGCGTACGTCGGCGTCGCATGAGGAGGGCGTGAGGCGTGACTGGTCGGTGGTAACCAAGGAGTTTCTCGGCGAGAACGGCAAAGTGAAAGCGCTCAAGGCGGTGCGCCTCGAGTGGAAGGACGGCAGGCCGGGCGAAATCCCGAGTTCGGAATTCACGATGCCCGCAGACTTGGTGCTGCTTGCGATGGGCTTCGTGTCGCCGGTGCAGTCCATCCTTGACGCTTTCACGGTCGAGAAGGACGCGCGCGGCAATGCAAGGGCCACCTCCGACGGGAGGGGCTGCTACGCAACGTCGGCGCCAAAAGTGTTCGCTGCCGGGGACATGCGGCGCGGCCAGTCTCTTATAGTGTGGGCAATCCGCGAAGGCCGGCAGTGCGCGCGAGCGGTGGACGAATTTCTGATGGGCAGATCAACGCTTCCGCGCTGAAGTTCGGGAGGAGTGGGGGGTGAGGAATGCAATGAGGCGTAACATACGAATGACGGTCCGCGCGGGTCGGTTTGCTCCTCACGCCTCACGTCTTACGCCTCACCGATGCTGAAGAACGACACGCTGATCCGCGCGCTCAAGCGGGAACCCACGCCCTACACGCCGGTCTGGATCATGCGCCAAGCCGGCCGGTATCTCCCGGAGTACAACCAGGCGCGCACGAGAGCCGGCAATTTCCTCGCCTTGTGCAAGAATCCCGATCTTGCGACTGAGGTGACGCTGCAGCCGCTGGCGCGTTTTGCCTTGGATGCCGCGATCCTCTTTTCCGACATTCTTACAATTCCTGATGCAATGGGCCTCGGGCTCTATTTCGTCGAAGGCGAAGGCCCGAAATTCGAGCGCCCCCTGCGCGACGAGTGGGAAATCCGTAACCTCTTCGCGCCCGACCCCGAACACCTGCGCTATGTGCTGGACGCCTTAAAGCAGGTGCGGCGGGCCCTTGCCAATGAAGTGCCCCTGATCGGTTTCGCCGGTAGCCCGTTTACGCTGGCGTGCTATATGGTCGAGGGCGGAGCAAGCGCTGACTTACGAACCGTCAAGACCATGCTCTATTCACGGCCGGAACTGCTACACCATATCCTTGATGTCAACTGCCGGGCGATCACGGCCTACCTAAACGCGCAGATTGAAGCCGGGGCTCAGGCAATCATGATCTTCGACACTTGGGGCGGCATGCTCAGCACAGACGCATACCGCGAGTTTTCGCTCAATTACCTGCAGCGTGTCGTGGCCGGACTCAAGCGCAAGCACGGCGCAGAAACCGTCCCCAACATCGTGTTTACCAAGGGCGGGGGGTTGTGGCTGGAAGAAATTGCCGCGATCGGCTGTGACGCATTAGGGATCGACTGGACGGTGGATATCGGTGCTGCGCGCAAGCGCGTCGGTGACCGTGTCGTGCTGCAAGGCAATCTTGATCCGGCGGTGCTGTTTGCTCATCCCAAGGCGATTCGGGAACAGGCGCGCCGCGTTCTCGCGGCATTCGGCGACGGCGGCGGACATGTTTTCAATTTGGGGCACGGAGTATCGCAGTTCACGCCACCGGAACATGTCGGAGCACTGGTGGACGCCGTGCATGAGCTTAGCCGCGCCTATCACTAGGCGTTGCAACGCGTGCCAGATCTGGGTTTCCCGGCACCCTCCCTCGGAAATTATGCACAGCATGGATTCACCGACTGCTGGATCGTCGGCAGCCGGGCCTGCGAACCGGGCAAGGGCAGATAACGCCTTGATATTCAGAGCATTAACAACCCATCGTGCCACGCGTGCCAGCCTGCCCCGAAATGGTCAACGGTCCGGCAGGCCTGCTGGATCGAATTTCATGAACATATTTATCCACAGCGCGATGTGAATAAGGCGAAATTATCGTGCTGCATAAAACGGTTGCCGCAGATTCGCAGAATCGGCGTGAGCAATCCGCTGTAACCTTCTCGGTTTTCCCTCTGGGAGTCGGATGAAAATCGTCCGTGTCGCCCTGGACGTACCGGTAGCCAAGTTGTTCGACTACCACGCCGACGACGCCCGTGGCGATGACGTCGGCTGTCGCGTACTGGTGCCGTTCGGCAAGAAAATTCTGGTGGGCATGATCGTCGAGATCGCCGCCTCGAGCGACGTGCCCTCACCACGCATGAAATGCGTGCTGCGCGTGCTGCGCGACGCGCCGCGATTAGGCAACGATGACTTGCGACTGCTTAGGTTTGCGGCCGCTTACTATCATCATCCGCTTGGCTTGGCCGTGATGGGCGCGCTGCCCGCACGTTTGCGGCGCGTTCGCGCTCCCCGACCGAGGGCGATTACAACTTTCGTACTTACCCCCGCGGGGGAGGCCATCGCAGCCGACGTGCTTCCTGCGCGCGCGATCGTCCAGCGCCGCCTGCTCACGCTCTTCAAGGAGCGGCGCGTGCTTGATCTTGCGGCGATCAAGGCTGTCGGACGGTCCGCGCCCCCGGCGCTCACGCAGCTGGCGTCTCGCGGCTGGGTGGCGCCCCACGAAACCTCGGAGCACCCCGCGCTGGTCGCGGCAGGACCCGTGAGCACCGGTGGCCCGCGGCTCACCGTCGAGCAATCGGAGGCGGTGCAAGCGATCCAGGCTCACCTCGACGAATTCAGCGCCTTCCTGCTGCTCGGTGTGACCGGCAGCGGGAAGACCGAAGTGTATCTGCACGCGATCGATGCCACGCTGCGCGCCCGCCGTCAGGTGCTGCTGCTCGTGCCGGAGATCGCGCTCACCCCACAGCTCGAGGCGATGGTGCGCAACCGCTTCCCTGACATATCGCTCACCGCGCTGCATAGCGGTTTGAATGAAAACGAACGCCTTGAGCACTGGCGCGCCGCGCAGACCGGGCGCGCGCGCATCGTTCTGGGCACGCGGCTTGCCGTATTCGCGCCGTTGCCCGGACTCGGCCTCATCATCGTCGACGAAGAGCATGACGGCTCCTTCAAACAGACGGAAGGCTTGCGTTACTCCGCGCGCGACCTCGCAGTGGTTCGCGCGCAGCAGTGCAAAATACCCGTCGTGCTCGGGTCGGCCACGCCGGCTCTGGAGACCTACTACAACGCTCTGAACGAACGCTACCAGCTTCTCACGCTCTCGCGGCGCATCAACGCGCCCCTGCCGCGCATCGAATACATCCCCACGCGCGGCGCACGACTCGCCGACGGGTTGTCACCGCGTCTGCTCGATGCGATCGCCGCGCGGCTCGAATGCAACGAGCAGAGCATGGTGTTCATCAACCGCCGCGGTTTCGCGCCGGTGCTGATGTGCCGTGCTTGCGGCTGGCTCTCGCAGTGTCACCGCTGTTCCGCTCAACTGGTGCTGCACCTGCATGACCACCGCCTGCACTGCCATCATTGCGGCTTCCATGCGCCCGTTCCGCCTGGATGCCTTGAATGCGGCAACCAGGACCTGGCGCCGGTGGGGCAGGGTACGCAGCGAATCGAGGTCGCGGTCCGCCGGTATTTTCCGCAGGCGCGCATTCTGCGGATCGATCGTGACAGCACGCGCCGCAGGCTGGCGTGGCCTGCGATGCGTAGCCAAATCCGTGAGCGCGAGGTCGACATCGTGGTCGGCACCCAAATTCTGGCCAAAGGGCACCACTTCCCACATCTCAATCTGGTGGGGGTGGTAAACGCCGACAGCCTGCTCTATAGCACCGATTTTCGAGCCCCCGAGCGGCTGTTCGCGTTGCTCACCCAAGTCGCGGGACGCGCAGGTCGCGGCGAAAGGCAGGGCGAGGTGTTGATCCAGACCGAGTTTCCCGGTCACCCGCTTTACACCGCGCTGCGCAGCCAGGACTATGTATCGTTCGCCCGCGGCCTGTTGGAGGAACGCCAACAGGCGGGCTTTCCGCCGTTTGTCCACCAGGCGTTGCTGCGCGCGGAAGCGCCGAAGCTGGAGACAGCGGTGGCTTACCTCGCCCGCGCAGCGCGGATCGGCAAGGCGCTGGATCACCGCATCACGATCTACGATCCGGTTCCAGCCGGTATGGTGCGGCTCGCCGGACGCGAGCGCGCGCAATTGCTGGCGCAGGCGGAAGCGCGCGGTCGGCTGCAGAGATTCCTGGCCGCCTGGTATGCCAAGCTTTCTGAGGAACCGTCAAGCCCGGCGCGTTGGTCGCTCGATGTCGACCCGCTCGAATTGTGACGTCGTTTATAATACAAAGCTTTTCTTGCCCGCCTGCCGATGTCAAACCCCGCCGTCCCAGACTTACGTGCACATTTCTCGGCGCTGTTCGGAGCAGCCCTGAAGGAGGTCGCGCCCGATGTGCCCGACGCAACCATCGTGTTGGAAAAGCCACGGCAGGCGCGGCATGGCGATTACGCCTGCAACCTTGCTCTGCAGCTCGCCAAGCAGCAACGCGCAAAGCCGCGCGAAATTGCCGCGAGGCTCATCGCCGCGCTGCCGGCTTCGCCGTATCTCGAAAAGGCGGAACTGGCCGGCGCCGGCTTCATCAATCTGTTTCTCAAGCGTTCGTTCAAGCGGCAGGCTGGCCGCCACATCCTGAGCGCCGGCGCCGACTACGGCAGAACCGGCGTTGGGCAGAAGAAGAAAGTACAGGTTGAGTTCGTTTCCGCCAATCCCACCGGCCCGCTGCATGTCGGACACGGGCGCGGCGCAGCGTTCGGCGCGAGCCTGGCAAATGTCCTTTCCGCGGCCGGCTTTGAAGTCACACGCGAATACTACGTCAACGACGCCGGGCGTCAGATGCACATCCTCGCGCTGTCAACCTGGCTGCGTTACCTCGACTTTTGCGGGATTAGGATCGACTTCCCGAGAAACGCTTACCAAGGCGATTACGTACGCGAGATGGCCCGGGCAATCTTTGAGCGACACGGCGCGCGGTTCCGGCATGGCGTCAGCCAGGAAGTGTGGTTGGAGCGTATCAAGGCTGAATTCACCGGGCTAGACGAAGAAGCGATACTGGACAAACTGATTCATCTTGCGCAGCGGACCCTCGGCGCGGATTACGCCTACATTCATGACTTCGCGCTGAACGAGCAGCTGGAAGATTGCCGCAGCGACCTCACCGAATTTGGCGTCGTGTTTGACCGCTGGTTCTTCGAGCGATCGCTCTACGATTCGGGCATGGTCGAGCGCGCCATCAGGACGCTTGAAGCGCGCGGACATGTTTACGTCCAGGACGGCGCCAAGTGGTTCCGATCGTCGCGGTTCGGCGACGAGAAGGACCGCGTCGTGCAGCGCGAAAACGGCCAGTACACCTATTTCGCCTCGGACATCGCCTACCATCTGAACAAGTTCGAGCGCGGCTTCGATCTTGTAATCGATGTCTGGGGCGCAGACCATCACGGCTATATCCCGCGCGTAAAAGGCGCCATCGCGGCGGCGGGCCTGAATCCGGCCCAGTTGACCGTCGCGCTGGTGCAATTCGCGGTGCTCTACCGCAACGGGCAGCAAGTCTCGATGTCGACGCGCTCGGGCGAATTCGTGACGCTGCGCGAGCTGCGGCAGGAAGTCGGCAACGACGCGGCGCGCTTTTTCTACGTTCTGCGCAAGAGCGACCAGCACCTCGATTTCGACCTCGATCTCGCGAAGTCGCGGAGCAACGAAAACCCGGTGTATTACATCCAGTATGCGCACGCGCGTATCTGCAGCGTGCATGAGCAATGGGGCGGCGACATCGCCAGCCTGGGCCGGCCGGACTTGACGCCGCTCGCGTCCGAACACGAACTCGCGTTGCTCACGCGGCTGCTCGGGTATCCCGAGGCGGTGGAAGACGCAGCGCGCGAGCTGGCGCCGCACCTCATCGCGTTCTACCTCAGGGAGCTCGCCGCTGAGTTTCACGGCTACTATAACGCGACGCGTCTACTGGTCGACGAGGAGCCCGTCAAGCTGGCACGGCTGGCGCTCATCACCGCGGTGGGGCAGGTACTGCGCAACGGGCTCGCTCTG
>MERG01000360.1:15008-17363 GCA_001771985.1 Betaproteobacteria bacterium RIFCSPLOWO2_12_FULL_62_13
GGCAGCGAGCGCAAGGGCGGTGGTCGCAAGGGCGGTGGTTCGCTGCTCCTCGGAATTCTAATCGGCCTCATTCTCGGTTTGAGCATCGCGCTCGCCGTGGCGTGGTACATCAACAAGATGCCGAGCCCTTTCCTGAGCCGTCAGGCATCGCCTCCGAAAAGCGAAGGACCCAAAGCGGCGCCGACTATTGCGAGGACCGACCAAAAAGCGGTCAAAGCGCCGGAGGACAAACCGCGTTTCGATTTTTACAAGATCCTTCCCGGTACCGAAGAACCGGCGACCGACCAGCAACTGAGGGACGCGCAACAGGGTTCGGCGGCGCCAAAGGAGGCGTTTTTCCTGCAGGCAGGCGCGTTTCAAAGCGCTCCCGACGCGGACAATCTCAAGGCCAGACTTGCGCTGCTCGGCATCGAAGCCTCGATTCAGACGACCTCGTTGCCGGAGAAGGGCGTGTGGCACCGCGTGCGGGTCGGGCCGTACACCAGCGTAGAGGAACTCAACCGCACGCGCGACACTCTGAAGCAGAACGGCGTGGACACCACGCTCATCAAGGTGCGTGAATCCGACAATCGTTAAGCCGCGCCGATACGGAAACGGAGACCGAATGCAAATTTTCAGGCGCTTCTTCCCGCTCGCCACCGCGTTGGCGTTCTTTCTCTTCACCGGCGTGGCCACGGCACAACTCGTCGTCGGCAAAGACTACCGGCTGATCAATCCGCCGCAACCGGTTGACAACCGCGGGAAGGTCGAAGTAGTCGAGTTCTTCTGGTATGGCTGCCCGCATTGCAGTAATTTGCAGCCCCCGCTCAAGGCCTGGCTCAAGCGCAAGCCCGCCGATGTGGAATTCAAGCGCTTGCCGGCGGTGTTCCAGGATTCATGGGTGCCGCTCACCAAGGCCTACTACGCAATCGAAGCGATGGGGCTCGTCGACAAGCTGCATCACGACGTGTTTGCTGCGATACATGAGAAGAAACTCCGCCTGCAGGATCCGAAGGTGCTGTTTGACTGGGTGGCGAAGCAGGGCATCGATCGGCAGAAATTCATGGATACCTACAACTCGTTCGCGGTGCAGACCCGTGCGCGGCGCTCGATCGACATCACGCGCAACTACGACATCCCGGGGACGCCTGCGCTGGTCGTTGACGGCAAGTATCTTACCGCGCCATCGATGACGCTCAATCCCGACAACAGTATCAACTATGAGCGCTATTTCCGCGTGCTCGACGAGGTCATCTCGCTCGCGCGCAAGAGCCGCGGCGGAAAATAAGCCGTGTCCCGGCACCCGGCGGTTTTGACATCGCGGGTTTTCGCCTGCTGCCTGGCGCTCGTCTGCGTTGCAACGCTCGCCCACGCGCAGGAGACGCGCCGCGCACGCGCCAATTTCGAGTACCGTCTGATCGAGCAGCAACCGGTTGCGAGCGGCGAGAAGATCGAAGTCATCGATTTTTTTTGGTACGGCTGCCCGCACTGCTACAACCTGCAGCCCGCGCTTGAGGACTGGATCGGGCGCAAGCCGGCCGACGTTGCGTTGCGCCGCGTTCCGGTGATCCTCAGGGACAACTGGGCGCCGCACGCGCGGATTTACTACACGCTGGAAGCCCTCGGCGAACTTGAACGGCTGCACCAACAGGTCTATCACGGCTATCACGTCCAGGAACTGCACATGAGCAAGCCCGACGTAATGGCGCAGTGGGCGGTGCGCCACGGGATCGACCGCCAGAAATGGCTCGACGCTTATGATTCCATCGGGGTCTTGCAGAAAGTGCAGCGGGCCAAAGAGCTCACGTGGGCCTACAATGTCCAGGGCACGCCCACACTGGTGGTCGACGGGCGCTATCTCACCTCGAGCAGCATGGCAGGAAGCGAGCGCGGCATGATTCCGATACTCGACGAGTTGATCCGCATGGCCCGCGAGCAACGGGCTAAAAAGCAAGAAACGCGGTAACTGCCCCGCCGTTATTCGACGGTCACCGATTTCGCCAGGTTTCTTGGTTTGTCGACATCGGTGCCGCGCTGCAGCGCCGCGTGGTAGGCGAGGAGTTGCACCGGAATGGTGTGGAGGATCGGGGAGAGCACGCCGGCGTGGCCGGTGAGCCGGATCACGTGCAGGCCGTCGGCCGCTTCGATGCGCGAACCCCGGTCAGCGAGCACGTAAAGTTCGCCGCCGCGCGCGCGCACTTCCTGCAGGTTGGATTTGAGCTTTTCCAGCAGCGCGTCCTGTGGCGCGATCGCCACTACCGGCATATTCTGATCAACCAGGGCGAGCGGCCCATGCTTGAGCTCGCCCGCGGGGTAGGCCTCGGCGTGGATGTACGAAATCTCCTTCAGTTTGAGCGCGCCTTCCATCGCGATCGG